>JBMTVD010000094.1:0-6215 GCA_049451035.1 Chthoniobacterales bacterium
TGCTGCTCACGTGGCGGAACTGGCAGACGCGTGCGTCTCAGAAGCGCATGGGGTGACCCGTGGAGGTTCGAGTCCTCTCGTGAGCATTCTACCGATGCAAAACCCTGCCCAGGTCCGCGGCATCTTCAGCGCCATCGCCGGGCGCTACGATCTGGCCAATCACCTGCTCTCGGGAGGCCTCGACTTCCTCTGGCGCGCCCGCGCCGTGCGCCTGGTCGCGGCATGGCAACCGGGGACCATTCTCGATCTGGCCACGGGCAGCGGCGACCTCGCGCTGGCCATGCAAAAAGCCATGCCGGCGGCGCACGTGGTGGGCGCGGACTTCTGCCTGCCCATGCTGCAGGAGGCGGCCCGCAAGGGACTGCGTCCGCTTGTCGTGGCCGACGGGACACAACTGCCGTTTGCCGACGCTTCCTTCGACGCCGTCACGGTGGCCTTCGGATTGCGCAACATGGCCTCGTGGCCCGCCGCCCTGCGGGAAATGTCGCGCGTGTTGCGCCCCGGCGGACATTTGCTGGTGCTCGATTTTTCCATGCCGCACCGTCCCCTCGCCGCGCCCTATCGTTTTTACCTCCACAAAGTTTTGCCTTTCCTCGCCGGCCTGCTCACCGGCCACCGCGCCGGCTACGAATACCTCGGCGAATCGATCGAAAACTTCCCGAGCGGCGAAGCCATGTGCTCGCTCGTGCGCAGCCACGGTTTCGCCGAGGCGGCCGCAACCCCGCTGGCGGCGGGCATCGTGAGCATCTATACTGCGCGCAAATGAATCCGATCCGTTTTGTCCCGCTTTACATGGAGCGCGTCTGGGGGGGGCGCGAATTCGCCGCACGGCTCGGGCGGGAACTGCCCGGCTCGCAACCGGTCGGCGAATCATGGGAGCTTGTCGACCGCGAAGAAGCGCAGAGCGTCGTGGCCGCGGGATCGTTCCGGGGAAAAACACTGCACGATCTTTGGACCCGGCACCGGGCGGAGATTTTCGGTGCGCGCCACGACGGGGCCGGATCACGCTTTCCCCTCCTCTGCAAACTGCTCGATGCGCGCGACAAGCTCTCCGTCCAGGTCCATCCGCCGGCCTCCGTCGCGCCGCGGCTCGGCGGAGAGCCGAAGACCGAAATGTGGTACTTTTTGGCCTGCGATCCGGGCAGCAATATTTACGCCGGACTTGCGCCGGGCACCACGCGCGCGGGGTTCGAGGCGGCGCTGCGGGACGGGACGGTCGAGCGTTGCCTGCACGCGCTGCCCACGCGGGAGGGCGACAGCATCTTCATTCCCAGCGGGCGTATCCACGCCATCGGCGCCGGCAATCTTATCGTCGAGATCCAGCAGAACAGCGACACCACCTACCGCGTGTTCGATTGGAACCGGGCCGGACTGGACGGCAAACCCCGCGCCTTGCACATCGGGGAGTCGGTGGCCTCGATCGATTTCGCCGACTGCGCGCCGCCTTTGGAACACCGTTCCTCGGGCGTGATCGCGGAATGCGCGCACTTCCGCGTGGAGAAGAAAGTCCTCCCGGACCCGGCGAGGCTGGTCGCGCCCGACGACTTCGCCATCGTCACCGTGGTGCAGGGCGAGGCCGCCTGCGGGGGCCATGCCTATCGCGCCGGCGAGTTCTTCCTTCTGCCGGCCGGCGCACCCGCAGTCGGGCCCGCGGGTGGACCGTGCACCGTGTTGGTCAGCACGATTCCAAGCTAGGCATCCGGCCGACCAGCCAGCGCGATGCCGCGCAATCCGAGAAAGCGGCGCAACACGTCCTCGATGAGGTTGCCCGGGCAGGAGGCCCCGGCGGTGATGCCCAGGGTGACGGGACCCGAGGGCATCCAATCGACCGAGACGACCTCGGTCTGGCGGTGCGTGTCGAAGTGGCGGATCTTGGAGGGTGATTCGAGGCAGGATGCGTTGACGACAAAGTAGGTCGGGGTTTTTTCCGCGGCCATGTCGGCCAAGTGCGTGGTGTTCGAGCTGTTGTAGCCTCCGACGACAAGCATGAGGTCGGGCGGACGGTCGAGGAGTTCTTTCAGCGCATCCTGGCGCTCTTGCGTCGCCCCGCAAATCGTGTCGAAGACGCGGAAATTATCCGCCGAGCCGTCGCGCGCCACGACGGCCTCGCGCACCCGGCGCTGCACTTCCTCGGTCTCCGAGCGCAACATGGTCGTCTGGTTGGCCACGCCGACTTTGCCCAGATGCAGATCGGGATCGAATCCCGCGGAGCAAGCCTTGGCAAAAGCGGCCAGGAACGCTGCGCGATCCCCCTTGCCGCGGATGTAGTCGCAGATCATGTCCGCTTCACGGAGGTCGTAAACCACGACAAAGTGGCCGTGACCCTGCGCGTCGCGCGCGCGCGAACTGGTGGCACGCGTCTCTTCGTGATCGGCTTTGCCGTGGATGATCGAGGTCACCCCGTCCTGCGCGTATTGCCTCACGCGTTTCCACACACTCATCACGTCACCGCAGGTCGTGTCGACGATGCGGCACCCGCGCGCCTTGATACGCTCCTGCACCGCGACTTCGGCACCGAAGGCCGGAACGATGACCACATCGTCGGGAGACAGATTGTCGATATCGGTCAGCTTGCACGGTCCGGACAGCGTGCGGATACCCATGGAGGCGAGCTGCGCGTTGACGTCCGGGTTGTGGATGATTTCGCCGACGAGGAAAAGATTGCGGTCGGTGAAGACCTTGCGCGCGGCATAGGCGAGATCGATGGCCCGCTCGACGCCGTAGCAGAATCCGAATTGCTTGGCCAAGCGGACGGTGACATCGCCGAACTTGGCGAGACCGCCGTTGGCGCGAAGCCGGTCGACCATCGGGCTGTGGTAATGCTGCTCGACGGCGGCCTGCACGGCCTCCATGACCTCCGGTGTGCGGAGATTGACGCGTTGGGGCGCGGTGGAAGCGGACATGGGGGAAAATCCTAGGCGCGGAGCGGCATGGCGTCCAATGCAACCCTCCGTCTTTCTTGCTTCCCCACCGTGGCGGCGTATCTTTCCGGGCTTCCGATGGATCGCGAGAGCTTCGAATACGCGCTGGAAAGCACCAAGACGCACGTCGAGCCCGAGGGGCTGATCGAAACTTTCGGCACCACGGCCTTCGATTTCGTGCTGATCAGCGAACTCATGGACGAGGTCGACCGGATCCGTTTGCGTCGCGGCACCCTGCAAGCCGAGCGACCGCGGATCGTCGCGCCGCATCATTTCGCCAAAATCATGCTCGAGGGGTTCGGGGAAAAGGCGCGCGAATTCGCCGACTGGCTGCAGGAGTTCGGCGGCGACCTGCAGTTCCTGCGCTACGGCTTCCAATTCCGCCAAAGCGACCTGCGGGAGGAAGTGGTCAGCGGGGAGATGGCCCGGGTGGTCGAACGCATGGTCGCCGAAGCCCGCGGCCACGGGGGCGGCCGGCGCGCGGTGATCGAAAGCGTGGACGACGCCTGGGAAGTTTCATTGCTCAAACTGGCCTTCGACACGGCCCGCCGCTCGGCCGGCGGCAATGTCGAGGAATGGCGCAAGCGCGGCTTGATCTGAACGCCCGCGCGCAGCGGGGCAGCCCGCTGTCAAGAGCGGGACGGAGCGGGCCATTTTTGTGCTCCCCTGACGGCATATTCCGGGCAGAATCACCGTTCTCATATGAAAGTGGCGCCACTGGACTTTGAAAAACCCATTGCCGAGCTGGAGGACCGCCTGCAGGAATTGCGGGACCATGCCAAAGGCCAGGAACTCCCGGTCGGGCCGGAGGTGCGGAAGATCGAGCAGAAAATCGCCTCCCTCCGCAAAGAGATCTACGAGAACCTGACCGCCTGGCAACGCGTGCAGATCGCCCGCCACACGGCACGGCCCTTCGCCCTCGATTACCTCGGGTTGTGCTTCACGGAATTCACGGAGTTGCATGGCGACCGTTTGTTCGGGGACGATGCGTCCATGCCCTGCGGGTTGGCCAAGATCGGCGGGCGTCCCGTCGCGGTGGTCACCAACCAGAAAGGGCGCGACACCAAGGAAAACATCCTGCGCAACTTCGGCAGCGCTCACCCGGAAGGCTACCGCAAGGCCTTGCGCGTCATGCGCATGGCGGCCAAATTCAAGTTGCCGGTCGTCGCTCTGGTCGACACTCCCGGGGCTTTCCCCGGCATCGGGGCCGAAGAGCGCCATATCGCCGAGTCGATCGCGGTAAACCTCCGCGAAATGATGCTCCTGGAGACACCGATCGTCTCCGTGATCATCGGCGAGGGCGGATCGGGCGGGGCGCTCGGCATCGGCGTGGCCGACAAAGTACTCATCATGGAGAACGCCTACTATTCGGTGATCAGCCCCGAAGGCTGCGCGGCCATTCTCTGGAAACACCGCAGCCACGCGCCCGAGGCGGCCGAGGCGCTCAAACTCACGGCGGACGACCTCAAAGAACTCGGTGTGGTCGACGGTATCGTCCCCGAACCGCAGGGTGGCGCACACCAGGACCATGCGGCCGCCGCGGAAATGCTGGGCCAGTCGATCGTCGCGGCTCTCGACGAACTGGAAAAACTGCCGGCGGCGAAATTGCTCGAGGCACGCTACGACAAGTTCCGTAAAGTCGGCGTTTACGCCGAGTGATCCAGAAGGCCTAGTGAGATTGCCGCCGGAGTGGCTGGCCCGTGGGCGCGCCCCCTGCTCAGGCCGCGACGCGCAACGACCGCGCCACCGCACCGAGCGCCATGGTCAACTTCTCCCGCACGCCCGGCGCGAAGCCGCGTTTTTCGTGCAGGATGAGAAGCTGCAGGGCATCGCAGCGCAGCAGGCTGGCGCTCCCCGTATCGAGGTGGATGGTGATTCCGTGCGACTCGCCCCATCCGGCGCTGCGGGCCTCGAGCGCCCGGTCCATCGCGCCGGAGGCCGCCCGTAAAACTTCGTCGCAATCGAGTTCGAGCGGCGGACTCCATTCGGCGAGAACCTCATGGCGCCGGGCCAGCAGGCAGCCTTCGATACCGGGCAACCCGCAACAAAGGCGCGGCACATCGGCGGGGGTGAGATGGTCCTCGGTGTGGAAAATTTCCTGCAAGGCTTTGTCCGATCGCAAAGCGATGTTGCCCCAGGAAATTTCCTCGGCGCGCTCCAAGCGCGGCAATCCGGCGAGGACGCGCGCGCGCAAATCTTCGGGCGCACCCGCCGCCGTCTCAACCGGCCAAACCTCGAACTCCCACGCGATGTGAAGCGGGTGCTTCTCCCGGGGCCGGAGGGCAAGGGCTTTTTCCATGCCACCAGCAAACCGCGTCTTCTTTGCCTTTGCAATCCGGCAACGTCACGGGAAACTCGCGGTCGTGAGAACTGTCACCATCACCGAAGCCAAGAAACACCTCGGTGCCTATCTGAAGGCAGCCGCGGCCGGGCAGAATATTGGCATCATCAGCGGCCACCGTATCATCGCCCTGCGGCCCGTGGAGGTGACCTCGCTCGATCTCGAAAAAGCCGGCGATCCGGAGGTCACGGGCCAATTGACCGTCGAGCAAAGAGAGGCTCTCTATGCGCATTTGAAGAAAGAGCGCAAAGCAGCCAAGCGCCGGAGGAAGGAATTGCTGCAAGGACCCGCAACGGCTTGACCGGCCCCACCCCGCCGGCATACTGGACAGATGTCCAGCCTTCCGACCGCGCGGCAAAAGCAAATCCTCGACTACATCGGGCGACACCGTTCGCGGCACGGAGTCCCGCCGACCGTGCGCGAGATCCAGGCCCATTTCGGCTTCGCCAGCCCGAACGCCGCGGCCTCGCACCTGCGCGCGCTGGAAAGAAAAAAGCTCCTGCGCCGCGCACCCGGTTCGGCGCGCGCGCTGCGCATCGCCGGTGACGACCGCAAGGAAGTCTCGGCCATCCCCGTCTACGGCGACATTCCGGCGGGTTTTCCCGACACGCGCGAGCAGCGCCCGGACGGTTGCATCTACGCCGATCTCGATTCGCTCGACATCCGCCGCACGGCGCGGACCTTCGCCGTGCGGGTGCGCGGTGACTCCATGACCGGCGCGCACATTCTCGACGGCGACCTCGTCGTGCTCGAATTGCGCGAACCGAACCACGGGAACATCGTGGCCGCGCTGATCGACGGCGAAACAACGCTCAAGCGCTACCTCGTGCGCAACCGGCGCCCCTTCCTGCGCGCGGAAAACCCGAGATACCCCGACCTGATCCCCGCGCACGAACTGGTCATCCAAGGCGTGATGATCGCGCTGTTCCGCAAGCCGAAGGACGCGGGGCGGC
>JBMTVD010000095.1:0-6153 GCA_049451035.1 Chthoniobacterales bacterium
GGATGGTCTCTTGTTTGGTCTGGGAGTTCGCTCATGAGCGAGGGGGAAGCTTGCGTCAGGCAACGGAGTTATCACCTGCGATTGCGAGGTCAACCCCATATTTTTTCCGACGGACGCAAATTCACGGTGCCGGTTGCCGGTTGCAGTGCCCAGCTTGATGTGGGAAGGTCGCTGCTCCCCGCTGGCCGACATGCATTTGCGCGCTTTTTTGTTTTTGGGACTGGTTGCCCTGGGCACACCGTGTTCTTCGGCTGCGCCCTTGTCCATCATCTCGAGCAACAATCCGGTCAACCGCACCAACGGAACGATCCGGGTCCGCCTCACCGCGGAGGCGGGCGTGCAATACTATGCGCGCTCGACGACGAATCTCTCCGAGGGATCCTGGGCTCTGGCCACGAGCAATCCTTTCACCGGATTGAGCGGCGCCATGGATATCGATGTTCCTCTGCCAGCGGTTGATGCTGTGCAGGCGTTTTTCCGCGCGGAGAGCATCTATGAGCAGCGCTCGCGTCTGTTCATCGCCAACTACCAGCGCCAACTGAGCAATGGGGGGCCGGCTACCCTGACGGTCAACGGGGTGACGACCAACAACGCGATGACCATCACCGAGGACCGGGCCAACAACCAGATTGTCATCACCGGAAACGGTGTGCCCAACTACACGCCGACGGTTTTGGGGTTCGACGTAACCGACGGATGGAACAACACGGCGGCCGGGAATTTCCAGACTTTCAAGCTCAGCGAAAACAATGCGGGATCCGGCGGGGGCAACAATCCGAACCGCATCGTGGTGGCCACCGAGACATTCCGCATTCCGCTCAATCCGGTGATCAATGCCACGGCCACCGACACGGCGCTCGGTACCGTCGGCGTGGCGATCAACGGTATCCCGATCTACAATCCCTTCGAGGATCCGAACCAGACGGCAGCCACGGGACGCATTTTCTCGGGATGTTGCGGACACCCGCAGCTCACCGGTGTCTATCACTACCACAAATACCCGACCTGCCTGAAACTGCTCAAAGGCGATGGGTGGCAGTCGGAAAAGGACAAGTGCGACGAGATCGACGCGCTGGTCGCCTCGGGCGGACATTCCCCGCTCATCGGTTTCGCCCTCGACGGCTGGCCGGTTTACGGTCCGGTCGGTTGGAAGGACACCAACCGCGTGAGCAAGCTTCTCAAGAGCAGCTACACCGGAGGCAATGACGCGGCCGGCAACCCGTCCTATGTGGCGGCGAGCGGCGACCTCGACGACTGCAACGGGCTCGTGTCTCCTACGCCGGACTATCCCGAAGGCATCTACCACTATGTGATGAGCCTCGAGGCGAATCCGGATGGCACCGTGGCGCGCGAGATCAGTCCGTACTTCGGCTACGACGTGCGCAGCACACTGGCCAAGCACGGCCTCATGCCGCCCGGTTGGACGAACGACACCACCTATGCCGCCGCGCTCCGCGGCGGATTCACGGTCAACGGCGTTGCCATCCCCGGCACGGATAATGCCTCTTTCGCCACCTTCTACCAGTTCATCACCAACATGGTTGCCGTGCTCGGCGCGAACGGCATGTCGCCGGTCGCGTCGGAGTTCGACACCATGAAGATTGCCTATCCCTTCACCATCCGCAAATACCGCGGCACACCGTCCAACGCGGGTGGAGGGGGAGAGGTAGGCGGCGGGGGGGTGACGTCTGTCAGCCCGAACTCCGGCATCCCCGGCCAGAGTTACAATGTGACGATCACCCTCGAGGCCCCGCCTGGCACGCCGGGGTTGCCGCCGAACGACGCGCCGATCACCACAGCGACCGTCGGGAGTATCGAGCTCCTCTCGCCGGTGCGCACCTCCACCACCACGGTCAGCGGAACGCTGAGCATCCCGGGGACCACTGCTGCGGGGAGCCAGGATGTTGTCGTCGCTTTCCGAGGTCCGCCCGGGCAAACCGCTCCCACCTATACGGGCGCTGGACTTTTCCAAGTCACCTTGCCGACATACTTCGACACCGCGGGGAATTACTCCGGTTGGACCACGGGTTCAACGGGCGGAACGGGATTCGGCACGTGGAACCTCTCCACCGCCGGCAACGCGGGAGCGTTTCTTGCGGGTGCGGGCGAAGGGAACATGAATGTCGGTACCACGGCCGGATTCGGCCTGTATGCGAACAGCGGCGGCGTGGTCACCGCCACCCGCGATATCACTTCCCCCCTGGGGCCGGGCGACAGCTTCACGATCCGCCTCGACAACAACTTCGTGGAACCCGGGGGAGAGATCGGCTTTGCCTTGACCGACGCCTCGGATGTTGTGCGCTTCCGCTTCTATTTCGTCGGCGGGCAGGGCACTTACTCAATCAGCGATGCGACGACCGGGCGCACCACATCGATTCCTTGGACCGATGCAGGGCTCACCGTGTCCTTCACGCAAACATCGTCCACCGGCTACAGTCTGAACGTCGGGGCCACCACCATCACCGGAGCATTGGCTGACGGGGGGGCGATTACGCGGGTCGTCATCCAAAACCAGACCGCCGGCGAGGGTGTGTCGCACAATCTGTATTTCGGGGAGATGTCCATCACCGATGTTCCCTGAGGGTTGCTTGGGTTGTTTGCCCGGCCCGGCGGTGGTATTTACTAGGCAGTGACCGGCGAGCAAGCTCATCCTTTCGAAGTTGAAGCGGTACCTATGGAGTTGCCGACGCAGCACGCCCTCAACTTGAGCGAGCGGATCGAAACCCTGCATTCCCATTTGCGCCGCGCCGTGCCGGCTATCGACCGCATGGCGGTGGCGCTCTACGACCCTGCCATGGACATGGTGAAAACCTTCGTCAACAGCACGGTCGGCAAGGGGTCACTGCAGACCTACCAATACAAGCTCTCGGCCAGCCCGAGCCTCCTGCGCCTCAAGGAGGAAGGACAGGCCCGCATCATCGACGATATCGGCTCCACGCTGACCGCCGACACGGCGCACACGCGCTGGCTCAAAAGCATGGGATACCAGTCGTCCTACACCCTGCCGCTCTTTTATCAGGGGACTTTCGAGGGATTTCTTTTCTTGGACTCCTGCCAACCGGCGGCTTTCACGCCCCGCGTGGTCGCGCAACTCGAGGTGTATGTCAATCTCATCATGCTGATGGTCAGTCATGAGCTGACCACGATACGCGCGCTGATCGGTTCGGTGCAGGTGGCGCGTGACTTCACCAGTTTGCGCGATGAGGAAACCGGGGCGCATCTCGAGCGCATGGCGCGTTTTTGCCGTCTCATCGCGCGCGGATTGGCCAAGAGCCACGGCCTGAGCGACGAATTCATCGAGCAGGTGTTCCTTTTTGCCCCGCTCCACGACATCGGCAAGGTCGGCGTCCCGGACGCCGTTCTGCGCAAGCCGGGCAGCTTCACTCCCGAGGAGCGGAAGATCATGGAATCGCACGTGGCCATCGGGAGCCACATGGTCGAACGCCTCATCACCGACTTCAATCTGGGCGGCATTGCCGGCATCGACGTCTTGCGCAACCTGGTCGCTTTCCATCACGAGTTCCTCGACGGGAGCGGCTATCCGCACGCGGCGGTGCGCGAGGATATCCCCATCGAGTCGCGTATTGTCACGGTGGCGGATATTTTCGACGCGCTGACCAGTCGCCGCGTTTACAAGGAGCCGTGGACCGTCAACCAAGCGCTGGTTGCGTTGGAAGAGATGGCGGCCGGCGGCAAAGTGGACCCGGCCTGCGTTGCGGTGTTGCGCCGGAGCAAAGAGGAAGCGCTGCAGATCATCGATCGCTTCATCGACGAGAAAGCCAAGACACCGCACCCGTGACGCTGGGCCCGCGACCGGTCAGTTCCGCCGGTGGCGGCGCCGGTGCATCAAGGCCAAGCCGCCGGCGGCCAACAAGACCAAGGTGTAGGTCGAGGGTTCCGGGACGACCACCACCCCCGTGTAGGGCACGAGCATGAAGTTGAAAGAGGCGGTGTCACCTGCCCAGGCGGGCAGGTCGATGGTGTGCACGCCGAAGGAGTTGGCTCCGCCGGAGGTTGTTCCGTCGGGTGTCCAAGACCATATGTTGTCCTGCGCGGAGCTGTCCGCGGAGTCTCCCTGAACAAACAATGCGTGGGTGCCGGGGTTGATATTGCCGCCATCGACCAGGAACTCGAAATAGCCAGTGCTCGTCCAACCATTATTGGCGCCGGCCCCGGCCAGGCTGAGGAGCGACGTGGCGTCGGTCAACGCGGTCATGGTGCCGTTGCCTGCCACGTGGCCAGCCAAAACGCCTTCGGCAGTGTCGGGGATGTATATCCAACCCCAGTTGTTCAGTGCTTCGAGGTTTTGATCGTTGTTGTAGTTGAGCACCTCCCAGGAAGTGCTCGTCAGTTGGCGGCTGGAGAGGGCGAATCCGTTGGGTATGGGATTGGTGCTGAACGTGGTGTCGGTGCCGTGCTTGAAAGGCATGAGCAGTCCGGACCGGCTCCCGGCAGGGGCCGGAAGGCCGTCGATGATATATCGCCCGGTCGATGGATTCAAAAAGGAGAGGCCGGCTGTGTTTCCGGACAACACGGTCGTGTTATTCATGTTGGCCGACTTCGCGCCCAGCGTGTACGGAAAAAACGCCGCCGCGCTCCGCACTTCGTTGCGGGTGACCGTGCTGTCGTCATCATAGCTCGAAACCCGGGCGAGATTGTTTGTTTGTCCCCACGCGATGGCGTAGTTGTCCGATCCATCGGTCGACCAGTCCGCAACCGATGTGGCGACCATGCCGGTGCCCCAGATGAAATCGCTCGCCGGAGTCTCTAACTGGTAGACGGTTTGATTTCCACTGATGTTGGCCGGATTAAAGTTGCCGTGTGTCAGAGTCCAAGTGGTGGTGTTGACGGTGGGAGTGAAAAGGCCCGTGTAAGCCGTTTCCGCGGTGGCTTGGGCGGTGAGTAAAGCCATGTTGATGGCGATTGTGCCGACCGCTGCGGCCACTCGCTGGAAAAGTCTGGTCCGTCTCGGGCTTTTGGTCGTCGGCCCCTCAGAGATACGGGTGATCCGGGGAGGGAACTGGCAAGGTCCTTGCTGTGGAGGCAGAGTATCCATGGCTTCCACATAATAAGCCGCCAAGGCTGTCTCGTGCTATCCGCCTGCGGTTCAATCTCTACTTCGCTGAGCGGACAATACCCGGACGGCGTTTGAGTGTCGCGCTGGGGAGTTCACCGAACTTGCGACGGTAATCGTCGGCGAAACGTCCGAGATGCCCGAAGCGCAGCGAGAAGGCGATTTCCGTCGTGTGTTCCGCCCCCTGCGGGTCGAGGAGCTCGGCGCGGGCCGCCTCGAGCCGCTTTTGTTTCAAGTACTCCATGAAGGTCACGCTGAAATGCCGCAGGAACGCGGAGTGCATTGCGCGGGTGCTGATCCTGGCGTGGATGGCGAGATCGGCAGGACGGAGGTTGTCGCGCATTTTTTGCCCGATCCACGTCTCGGTTTCGCCGACGGTCAGGCGGCCGATCTTGTCCTCCCCCACGGCGCGCTCCTTGGCTTGTTTCCCGGCGACCGCGCAGGCCACGCAGCCGACAAGCAGGGCCTCCAGGCGACGCGCCAACGATGCGGGCGGCGTGGTACAATGCTTGCCGAAAAGATCGGCAAGCAGCAGATCGATCAACGCGGTGATGGCCCGGGCTGCGGCGTCGTCAGACGTCCACGCCAAGGGCCGCATTTCGAGGTGATGGCCGGCGAAAGCGGTCACCTGCGAGGACAAGGCCGCCGCGGACAACTCCGCCAAAACACACCGGATGGGCGTGGCTTCGAAAACATGGGACGTGTTCTCCGGCAGCACAGCCGGCGCGCCGGGCTCGGCGGTCAGCAGAGATCCTCCCACGCTGATACGCATCGAACCGGTCAGTGGAAGATACAGTATTGCGCGGCCCTTGCGTCCCGCCGCCTCGACATGCATCGACGCACGACAGTCCACCGTGGAAACAAAGCTGCGGCCCAAAGGCAGGCGCATGATGGTCGACCGGTAAGGGGTCGAGCCGAGGGCCCTGCTTGTGTGCTTGGACCAAATGCGCGAAGTGAACCGCCGACCAACTTCGAGCGTGTCGGCGGTGAAGGCGCGATCTGCCGAGGTCTTCACGGGGTGTCGCTCAATACTCCACCACGCGGTCGAGGCGGAAGATCCAGCCGGCTTCGCCGGGCTC
>JBMTVD010000096.1:0-6139 GCA_049451035.1 Chthoniobacterales bacterium
TGTTGCGGGTCACGTAGAGTTGGACGATGGAAATGAGGTTCTGCGTGGTCCAGTAAAGCGAGAGGGCCGAGGCGAAATTGTAAGCGAAAAGGATGAAAATCACCGGCATGAACATGAACACGCGCTGCTGCGCGGCGTCGCCGGTCTTGGGGGTGATGTGCATCTGCCAGAGCATGGTCAAGGCCATGAGGATGGGCAGCACGTTGATGGGGAACCCGAGAAAATGGCCGATGGTGTCGGGCTGCGAGAGGTCGTGGACCCAGAGGAAGGACGAGTTGCGCAGTTCGATGGCCGTGCCGAGCATCGAGTAAAAGCCGAAGAAAATCGGGATCTGGATGAGCATGGGCAGGCAGCCGCCGAACGGGTTGACCCCGTAGTCCTTGTAGAGCTTCATCAGCTCCTGGTTCATCTTGGTCGGGTCGTCTTTGTACTTCTCGCGCAGCTCGGTCATTTTCGGCGAGAGAGCCGCCATTTTGCGCATCGAGTTGGTGGCCTTGTTCTGCAGGGGCCACAGCAGGGCCTTGATGATGATGGTCAGGACGATGATCGCGGCGGCGAAGTTGCCCAGCACGCCGTAGAGGGCGTTCATCGAGTAGAGCAGGATCTCGCTGACCCACTTGAAGATGCCGAAATTCATCACGTCCTGCTCCCCGTGTCCGAGTTGGGAGAGGCGGCCGAGGTCTTTCGGACCGGCGTAGATCTGCAGGTTCCACGCTTTGGTTTGTCCCGGGTCGAGGCGGAATCCCGGGAAACCGAGTGCACCCTCGAGACCGAGGACCGGCTGCTCCGCATTGCCCCCGTGGAGCAGGTCGAGCTTGCGCGCCCAGACCGACGAACCGAGATCCCCGTCGACCACCGCGACAATGGTGGTGAAATACTGGTTCTTCACCGCAGCCCACGAAATTTTGTCCGTCTTTTCCTCGTAGACGTCCTGCGCGGCGCGCAGCTGGATGCCGGTGAGCGGGATCGAACTGGAGTTGAACCAGTTGACGTCGGTGAACGTCGCTTTGCCGTCGCGATACCAGTCAAAGCCGGTGTAGAGCGTCATGTCGCTGTAGTGGACCGGCCTGGCGCCGCCGGTGCCGACAAAAAAGCCGAGGCGCTGCACCGGGGCCGCCCCGCGGTTGGCGAACTCGAGCGCGAACTTCACCACGTAGTTCCCCTCGCCCCCGTTTTCCTCGACGCGGAAGGCTTTGCGTATCTCCAACCCGTCCGCCGCGGTCTTGACAAAAACAGCCTCGTTGGGCGCCGGGGACGCGACGCGCGCGAAGCCCCCGAGCGGCCGTCCCGCTTCGTCGGCAATCGCCCCGACGGGCGAAGCTTCGGGAATGTTGAGAAAAACATTCGACCCGTTTTCGCCGAGGTGTCCGAGCAGCTCGGCGACGGCGATGCCGCCGGCATCGCTGACGAAGAGGAAATCGGCCAGTGCCGTGGAGATCCGGAACTCTTCGCGCGGCACAGTCGGCTCCGCGGGGGCGGTCGGCGGCGGAACCGGGGCGGCTTGGACCGGCGGAGCTTCGGGGGCCGGAGAGGCCGCCGCGGCGGGCGCCCCTTTTTCCACCACCGCGCGGTCGGCCTCGGTGGCCGGCGCCGGTGCGGGGGAGTAATACTCCATGTAGGCCCATTGCCACAGCCCGAGCGCGGCCACGCAGAGAATGACGACTATCCAGGCTTTGCGGTCCATGGTGTTCAGCGGGCGAGGTTCAAGCGGCGCGGCGGCACGGGGTCGCAACCGCAACCGCCCCAGGGATGGCAGCGGCAGATGCGTTTCAGGCCGAGCCACCCGCCGAGAACGCCTCCGTGGGTCTCGACGGCCTCGACAAAATAACGCGAGCAACTCGGCTCGTAGCGGCAACCGGCCCCCGGTCCGCCCAGCCAGACGAGAAAGGGCGACAGCGTAAGCTGGTAAACACGCACCAACGCACGGGCCATGGCTCCGGCAAATTTTTTCTCCTGCGTCTTCATCCGTTCAGGCGGCCAGTCTCAGGGCTCCCTCCCCGGCAAAATCCCGCCCCGTTGCGCCAGCATGCACCACTCCTCGGCGAGCGCGGCGTATTCCGCGCCGACTGCGGCGCGACGCGGCACGACCACCATCCACAAGCCGGCGGGCAAGCCACGGCGGTGCAGACGGAAAATTTCCCGCAGACGGCGGCGGACTTTGGAACGCTCCACGGCGGTACCCGTGCGGCGCGAGGTGACAATGCCGATCCGCGCCGGTTCGCGACCCGGGGTGGCCAGCGCGCCCAGCACCATGAGACGCCCGTGCCACGAACGTCCTTCCCCGCGCACGGCGGCGAATTCGGCGCGGCGGGAGAGGCGCGCCGCCTTGGGCAACGTGAGCGCACCCATCAGGCAGCGGAAAATGGGGACGATCCCGATCAAGCGCCGGTGTGGCGCGCGTAGTGGACTTCGACGCCCTTGGGCAGCAGGCGCTTGCGACCGCGCTGGCGGCGGCGGGCCAAGGTGGCGCGCCCGCCCTTGGTTTTCATGCGGGAGCGGAAGCCGTGCTGGCGTTTGCGCGTGCGTTTCGAGGCTTGGTAGGTTCTCTTCATGGCTGGAAATCAGTGATGCCGTTGCTGGGCAGACCCGCCATACTGGTCGGAAGGCCTCCCGGTGTCAATCAAACGCTGCCCATGGCCCAATCCTTCCTGCTGGTCGATGCCCACAATGTGATTTTCAGCCGTCCGGACTTGGCCGCGCTGCAGCGCCGGCGCCCGGCCGCCGCCCGGCAGAAACTCCTGCAGATGCTCGAGCGCCTGCAGGATGCCGGGAACACCCGCGTGGTCGCGGTCTTCGACGGCGGGTCGGAACCCGGGCCGGAGGGTGCCGTGTCGGGGACGCCGGGGGTGCAGGTCTTTTACGCGCCGGGGGCCGATGCCGTCATCGAACGCCTCGTGGCGAAATACGCGGCCACGCACCGGTTGACCGTGGCGACGAACGACCATCTGATCCGCACCGCCGCGGTGGCCGCGGGAGCTTCGACGATCGGTGCCGGGGAACTTTTCGCGGAAATCAGCCGGTCCGAGCGGGAGGTCGGCGAGACGCTGGAAAAACTGCGGCGACGGTGAGGGTTGCGCGCCGCCCCTTCACGGGGAAGGCGTGAAAATATCCCACGTCGTCCCGTGGTCATCCTGCCACGGCACATCATAGCGGTAGATCGTGCAGTGCCGCCGGTCGCCGAAGGCCCCGCGCTCGATCCTCGAGGGCTTGGCGCCGTCGATCCCGAAATCGAAGGTCACGATGCGCGATCCGGGTTTCATCCGGCGCAGTTGCGGGATGAGTCCGTCGAGCAAATCCGGCTGCAGGTAGGCAAACACCACGTCGGCAGCGGAGAAGTCGGTCTGGTAGATGTCGCCTTCCACGATGGTGACGAGATCCCCCACCCCGGCGCGCTCCACGTTGGCCCGCGATTTGGCGACCTGCCGGGGATCGATATCCACCCCGACGGCGCGCACGCCCCGGCGCTGCGCGGCGGTGATGACGATACGCCCGTCGCCACAGCCGAGATCGTAAACATTTTCGCCCGGCTTCAACTCCGCCAATTCCACCATGCGGTCCACTGCCTCCTGCGGAGTGGGAACGGTGAGGCGCTCGCCGGCCGTCGCCGTCGCCACGACGAGAAGAAAAAGCGCGAGGCGCGACATGTCAGGGCGCCGCAGCCCGCTCGCGATTGAGCCAGACTTTGCACGCACTCTTCATGCGCGTGAGGATGTAGTAGACCGTTTGGCTCCGCTGGCGCACGAGCTGCGCGCCGACGATTTTCGGAACAAAATCGGCCGGCACCTCCATCAGTTCCTCGATCGGCACACCCTCCATCCCCTTGCAGAGGATGGCGGTCATGGCCCGGGTCAGGGTCTGCACTTGCGGACCGAGATTGATGCGGAAGCGCACCTTGCGCTCGGGATCCACCGTGAGGAAAACACCGACCGTGTCGGTGCACTCCTCGTCCTTGCGCACGTCCTCGAGGTCGAACTTTTCCCCTTCACGCGGCGCCTGCGCCGCGGCCTGGTCGGCGTAGGCGATGAGGGTCTCGCGCTTTTCCTCGTCGGGCAGGTGCTCGAAGAGGTCGATGATCTGCTGGAGCTTGGCGGGATAGGACATCGAGGGAAGTTTACCGTTGGCAGTTTTCAGTTTTCAGCAGGAAGCCGGGCCATCGCCGGCGCCCCTTCAGCTTTCAAGTCTCAGACCTCCGCCTTTTCTTCAGTCGCCGCGTGCGATCGGCGCGCGGACGCGGTTGCCCCATTCGGTCCACGAACCGTCGTAGTTGCGCACGTTCCGGTAGCCGAGCAGATAGGTAAGGACGAACCACGTGTGGCTCGAGCGCTCACCGATGCGGCAGTAGGCGACGATGTCCTTCTCCGGCGAGAGCGCGCAGCCCTGCGTGTAGATTTTTTCCAATTCCTCGCGGGACTTGAAGGTTCCGTCGTCGTGAACCGCCGTCTTCCACGGCACGCTCTTCGCCCCGGGAACATGCCCGCCGCGCAAGACGCCTTCCTGCGGGTATTCCGGCATGTGCGTGATCTCACCGCGGAATTCCCCCGGAGAGCGCACATCGATGAGCGGCCGGCCGGCTTTGCTCTGCGCGTCCGCATCCTCGAAAAAAGCGCGGATCTCGGCATCGCGCCGCATCGGAGGCACCGGGTAGTCGACCGGTTGGTAGCGGGGTTTTTCCCGGGTCAGCGGGCGCCCCTCGGCCACCCACTTGTCGCGGCCGCCGTTCATGATTTTGACATTCTCGTGCCCGAAGAGGCGGAAGACCCAGAGCGCGTAGCAGGCCCACCAGTTGGACTTGTCCCCGTAGAACACGCAGGTCGTGGCGGGCCCGATTCCATTTTTCGAGCAGACCGCGGCAAACTCGGCCGGGCTGATGTAATCCCGCACCGTTTGATCCTGGAGGTCGGCCCGCCAGTCGATATGCACCGCCCCCGGCAGGTGGCCGGTGTCGTAGAGCAGCACGTCCTCGTTGCTCTCGACGATGCGGATGGAAGGATCGTCGAGGCGGGCGGCGACCCACTCGGTGGAAACAACGGCGTCGGGTTGGGCGTATTCTTGCTGGCTCATGAAATTCGGCTCGGGAAATGAAAGGAAAGGATGATTCCGCAGCCGCCGCGGGACAAGGAAAACGAGACAAGGGCCCGCGCGGGCGTGCGGTGTTTTGCTGGAAAAGGGCCCCGGGCCCACTATCTTTTGTCCTTGCCGAAAGGCACCCGGGAGGGGTGGCAGAGCGGTTGAATGCGCCGGTCTTGAAAACCGGAGAGGCGCGAGTCTCCGTGGGTTCGAATCCCACCCCCTCCGATTTGCCAAACCGGCGCACGCTGACGGGCCAGCGCCCGGGGCGGCGTCACCTGCCGGCCCGAGTGAACACCCCGCGCCGCGGCGCAAGGGCGCGCCGCTCAAACCGACTTCCGCGAGAGCCAATCCGCCGGCGTCAGGCCATTGGCGCGCTCGATCAGTTCGCTGTCCCAGGTGACGAGCACCGTCCCGGTTGAGGTCGCGGCCGCCGCGTAGATGGCATCGGCTCCACGCAGAAAACAACGGGTCCCCCGGGCCAGCGCTGCATCGATCATGACCAAGTCCACTTCAACCCAACGCAAGGCGGGAACCGCTCGCAGGCTGCGGGCCACGGCGAGCCCCTTTGCGCTCTCCCCTGTTCTTCGAGCGATGGCGCATGCTGTCTCGACAATAGCCAGGGACGGGGAGAACAACTTGACGCGCCTTCGCTCGCACTCCCGCATGAAGGCGACGCTATCGTCGTGGAAAGCATCGCGGATTTCGAAAAACGACGTCCAGACGCTCGCATCGACCGTGATCATCCTGCGGACCGTTCCAGACGATTCCGGCCTTGCTCGAGGATTTCCCGCGCGGTGGGACCAGATCGGTCTGCCTCCACTGCTTCCTCGAGCAGTTGGTCCACCCAGCTTCCCGGTAGCTCCACCCCCTGAAGGGAGGGCGTCTCCGGTTCTTGGAGCCAGTTGCGAAACAACTCGATGGTCACGTCACGCACCGCTCGTCCCTTCAGAGCTGTCTTTGCTTTGACACGACGATAAATATCGTCCGGGATATCGATGGTTGCTTTCATGCTAACCAGTTTACTTGCTTACAGCTCAATGTCAATTTTCAGGAAACCTCAGTCCGAGTG
>JBMTVD010000097.1:0-6136 GCA_049451035.1 Chthoniobacterales bacterium
GCCCCTTCACCACCAAGGACGGCTCCACCATCAGAAGCATCCTCGACCGCACCAATGCACCGGTTGAGAAACAGAGCCTGGCCGAAGCCACCATGAACGCGGGACAAACCACCGACCGGCATTACCACAGGAACAGCGAGGAGTTTTACTTCATCCTGGAGGGCACCGCGCGCATGGAAGTCGAGGGCGCCACCCGTGAGGTCGGCCCCGGTGATGCCATCCTTATTCCGACCGGCGCTTGGCACCAAATCACAGCCAAGAGCGACCTCCGCTTCCTCTGCTGCTGCGCCCCCCCTTACGAGCACTCCGATACTTACTTTGCCTGACCCAACATATCCTTGCCGGGCGCAGGGTGACCAACGGACAATGAGACATGCTGGAACGGATCGACCATCTGGGCATCGCCGTTCCGTCCTTGGCCGAAGCTGTACCCCATTACGAAAAGGCCCTCGGCCTCCAATGCGAAAAAGTCGAGGAGGTTCCCCGGCAAAAAGTCCGCACCGCTTTTTTCCGCGTGGGGGAAACTCATCTCGAACTGCTGGAACCGACATCGCCGGACAGCCCCATCGCAAAATTTCTCGAAAAACATCCACGCGGCGGAGTCCATCACGTCGCTTTTGCCACCGGCGACATCGCCGGCCAGTTGGCCCGGGCCGCAGACGCGGGGTGCCGGCTCATCGATGAAAGCCCGGTCGAAGGCGCGGGCGGCAAACTCGTTGCCTTCCTGCATCCCCACTCCACGCACGGCGTTTTGACCGAGTTCTGCGCAGCCTCCCCGAGCCATGGCCATTGACGAAAAACTTCTGCACCAACTGGACGACCGCCGCGCCAACGCGCTGGTCAGCGGCGTCCCGGCCAAAGTCGAGGAACGCCACCAAAGGGGGCTCCTCACCGCCCGCGAACGGATCGAGGGACTCTTCCAACCCGGGTCTTTCCAGGAATTCGGCATGTTCGCCGAGCACCGGTGCACAGGCTTCGGCATGCAGGACAAAAAACTGGCGGCCGACGGCGTAGTCACCGGGGTCGGATTGACCGACGGACGGCCCGTCGCCGTGTTCAGCCAGGATTTTCTCGTCGCGGGGGGGTCGCTCGGGCGTGTGCACGCCCAGAAAATCTGTGACCTGATGGATTACGCGCAACGCGCGGGCGTGCCGGTGGTCGGCTTCAACGACTCGGGGGGCGCGCGCATCCAAGAGGGCGTGCTTTCCCTCGCCGGCTACGGGCAGGTCTTTTACCGCAACGTCCTCCTCTCCGGCGTCGTGCCGCAAATCGCCGTCATCTGCGGACCTTGCGCAGGCGGTGCGGCCTACTCCCCCGCCTTGATGGATTTCGTCATCATGACGAAATCGAACGCCAGCATGTTCATCTGCGGTCCCGAGGTGATCAAAGCGGCGACCGGGCAGGTGACGACGATGGAAGAAATCGGCAGCGCCGCCGCCAATGCCGCGGTGAGCGGCAACGTGCATTTTGTCGCCGACCACGACGAGCACGCCATCGAAATCGTGCGCAAGCTTCTTTCTTACCTGCCGCAGAGCAATCTCGTCGATCCGCCGCACCGCCCCGTACCCGAACTCGACCTTGCCGATGTGGAGGCTTTCGACCGCCTTATTCCGTCCGACCCGAAGAAGCCGTTCGATGTTCTCGAAATCATCCGCACATTGGCCGACGACGGGGATTTTCTCGAGGTCCATCAAGAATGGGCCAAAAGCATCGTCGTCGGATTCGCCCGCGTTCAAGGCGTTGTCGCCGGTCTCGTGGCCAACCAACCCACGGTTCGCTCCGGCACACTCGACATAGACAGCTCGGACAAGGCCGCGCGTTTCATCCGGTTCTGCAACCTCTACAAAATCCCCATCGTGACCCTCGTTGACGTTCCGGGTTTCATGCCCGGTGTCGCGCAGGAACGGGGCGGCATCATCCGCCACGGCGCAAAGATGCTTTTCGCCTACGCCGCGGCCACGGTACCGAAAATCACGGTGATCATGCGCAAAGCCTATGGCGGGGCTTATCTGGCCATGTGCAGCCGCGACATGGGAGCCGACATGGTCTTCGCATGGCCCACCGCGGAGATCGCCGTGATGGGTGCGGAAGGTGCCGTCAACATCGTCTTCCGCCGCGAGATCAAGGAATCGGAGGAGCCGAAAAAAACCGAAGCCGAGCTCGTCAAAAAATACCGCGAAGAATTTTCCTCGCCTTACCAAGCCGCCGCCAACGCGCAGATCACCGATGTGATCCGTCCCGCGCATACGCGGGCGGCCGTGGCCATGGCCCTGCGCAACACGCTGTCCAAGCGCGAGACGCGCCCCCCCAAAAAGCACGGCAATATCCCGCTCTGAACCCGATGAAGACGGCACCGGAGGGGCGGATCCGCGAATGGCGCGGATGGAAACTGCACGAGTGCGCCGAACTCGGCTCGACCAATGACTACGCCCGCGAACTGGACGCCTGGGAGGCCGTCCGGGCCCGGCGACAAACGGGCGCGCGCGGGCGCCATGGTCGCAAATGGGAGTCCGGCGAGGGCGGCCTGTGGCTCTCCGCGGTCCTGCCCTTGGACCCGCCCGATCGCGGGTGGCCCGCCTTTCCCCTCGCCGCCGGCCTGGCCGTTGTTTCCACCCTGCGCGGCCTGGGACTCACCGGCGCCCGCCTCCGCTGGCCCAACGACGTCCTGGTCGGACCGAAAAAAATCTGCGGTATCCTCATGGAGCGCTTCACCGCCGGTCGCGTCGTGGTCGGCCTCGGGCTCAACGTGACCAACAACCCCGCCGCGTCGGATCCGGACCTGGCGACCATCGCCACCTCGTTGGCCGCCGAACTTCCGCTCGCCCCTCCCCTCGAGGACCTTTATCACGACTTGCTCGTCGCCCTGCGCGTCCTGCACGGCCGCGTCGCCGAGGATGGCTTTGCCACGCTGGCCGACGAGATCAACCGTCATTGGGGGGGCACCCGCGTGGTCGAACTGCACCTCGCCGACGAAGTCATCCGCGGCCCCTTCCTCGGCATCGACACCCGCGGCGACCTCCTGGTCGAAATCGACGGGCACCCCGTCAGCCACTCCGCCGCCCATGCCCGACTGATGCGGGAGGTTTGATCTTCCAAGTTCCCCGCCCACGCGAGACATTGACCAAGATGGACAGCTTCAAATTCAACGCCGACGGGCTCATCCCCGTCATCGTGCAGGAGGCCACCGGCGCGGAGCCTCCGCGCGGCCGCGTGCTCATGATGGCCTGGATGAACCGGGAGTCGTTGGAAAAAACTCTGACCACCGGCAAAATGCACTACTGGAGCAGGTCGCGGCAAAAGCTTTGGTTCAAGGGCGAATCGAGCGGACACACGCAGGACGTCGTGCGTTGGTTCGCCGATTGCGACAAGGACTGCCTGCTCTTCGAGGTGAAGCAAACCACGGGCGCGTGCCACACCGGCTACGAGAGCTGCTTCTTCCAAGGCTACGACAGGCAGGGCACCCCGTTGCCGGTCCGGGAGCAGCCCGTCTTCGACGCGGAAAAAGTCTACGAGAAGTAGCCCGTCCATGACGGACGATGCCATCGACTTCCGTCCGCTGGCCGCACGACTCGGACCGTCACTTCTGCGTCGGCGGTTGCAGGCCCAGGCCGATCTGCGGGCGCGCCTTGTGCACCAGGGAGAAGGTCCACTGGCCGTGGAACGAGTCATTCCCGTCGACCGGATCATCACCGGCATCCTCAACCTCTCCGGCCTCGCCGCGCGCGGGCGGGCCAATTGCCTCGACATCCGCACCGTCACCCGCGAGCAACCGCTGGCCGGCTTGGCAGCCGCCTTCGACGGCTTCCGGTTGCTCCAGATCTCCGATCTCCATCTCGACTGTGTGGAGGGCTTGGCCGATCGCCTCATCGATATCATCGAGCGAACCCCGCACGACCTCGCCGTCATCACCGGAGACTTCGCGGACCATGCGGCGGGATATTTTCAAGACTACCTCCACGACATCCGTCGCCTTGGAGCGGCCCTCGGCCCCGGTGCCCTCACTATCCTCGGGAATCACGACATCATCGAAATCGTCCCGCACCTCGAAGCGGCCGGTCTGCGTGTCTTGCTCAACGAGAACATCGCCGTCGAGCGCCACGGAAAGCAGCTTTGGTTCGCCGGCATCGATGACCCGCATTTTTACCGCACGCACGACTTCGAGGCCGCGCGCCGCGGAATACCCCGAGGCGCGTGCTCCGTTCTCCTCTCCCACAGCCCGACAACCTACGATGAGGCGAGCCACCACGGTTTTCGCCTGATGTTGAGCGGACACACCCACGGCGGCCAAATTTGCCTTCCCGGCGGGTTCGCGCTCGTCCGCAACGGACGCTGTCCGGCCGCCCAGTTCGCCGGACCGTGGACCCACCTCGGTCTGCAAGGCTACACCGCACGCGGCACCGGTTCCTGCGGCGTTCCGGCCCGCTTCAATTGTCCTCCGGAAATCACCGTGCACGTCCTACGCCCGACCGGCTAGCCGCGTCGGCCGGCGCGCATCACGGGAAAAGACCACGGTCCCGCTTGGCATCGAGCACGCGCTCGACACCGATGGCCATGGCCGCGGTGCGCGTCGAGACATGCCGGTCCTTGCTGCGCTTGATCACCGCACTGAAGGCGGTGTCGAGGATGCGGTAGAGGCGGTCGGTCATTTCGATGTCGGACCAGAACAGGCTCTGCATGTCCTGCACCCACTCGAAGTAGGAAGTGATGACGCCCCCCGCGTTGCAGAGGACATCGGGGATGACGAAAATTTCCTCACCGCGTTTGTCCAAAACTTCGTCCGCTTCGGGCGTGGTCGGGCCGTTGGCCGCCTCGGCCAGCACGCGGCAACGCAGGCGGGCGGCATTGCTGGCATGGATGACGCGTTCGACGGCAGCCGGCACGAGAACATCGCACGGCAAAGTGAGGAAATCATCCGCCGGAATGCGCTCGCCTTGGGGAAAATCCTTCAGGGTCTTGTGCTCCTGCACGTGGCGGTCGGCCGCGGCAACGTCGATCCCGTTGGGATCGTAAAGACACACTGTATGATCGCTCAGACCCGTTATCTTCATGCCCGACTTGTAGGCCAGTCCGCAGGCGGTCACCGATCCGACATTGCCGAAGCCCTGCACGATAGCCGTGCACTGGGCGGGCTCGATTTTGAGATGATCCAACGCGCGTTCGATGAGGAAGACGGCACCGCGACCGGTCGACTCGCGGCGGCCGGCCACCCCGCCGATGGCGACCGGTTTGCCGGTGACGATTTCGGGGACGGCATGTCCGGCATACATGGAGTAGGTGTCCATGAACCACGCCATGACCTGCGCGTTGGTGCCCATGTCGGGTCCCATGATGTCGGTGCGCGGACCGACGAACGGGATCATCTCCTGCATGTAGCGACGCGAAAGTTTTTCCATCTCGTGGCGGGAAAGTTTGTTCGGATCGACCCCCACCCCGCCCTTGGCGCCGCCGTAGGGCAAACCGACCAACGCGCATTTCCAGCTCATCCAGATGGAGAGCGCGGCGGATTCGCCGAGTGTCAGCGTCGGCGAGAAACGCGTGCCGCCCTTGGTCGGACCGATGCTCAGGTGGTGCTGGACGCGGTAGCCATGGTAGACCTCCACGCGCCCGTCATCGAGTTCGACCGGCAAAGAAACCGTGACCGAGCGCTTGGGCTGGATGATGCGCTGACGGTATTGCTGCGGAATCTCGAGGTGGTCGGCCAGCACCTCGAATTGCTTCACGGCCATGCGAAAGACCGGATCGGAGGAATAGAAGCTGTCCATAGAGACGCCGCTCAAGGCGCAATCTGCACGGAATCCCTGAGTCTGGCGAAAACTTTTTCTCCGATGCCGGGAACCCGCCGAAGGTCCTCGACAGATTGGTAGGGACGGCCTTCGACAATCCGCTCGGCCAGCACCTCCCCCACTCCGGGCAGCAGCATGATTTCGTCCACCGTCGCGGTATTCGGGTCGATGGGTTGACCGGCATTGGTGCCGAACGCCTTTTGCAGCTCTTGTTCCTCCTCGCGGCGGTCCTCGCGCAAGGCGACCAATCGTTGCGGGTCGGTCTTGGCCCAGATCCCGCGGCGGGCGATGGCGGCGCCGAGTTCGAGGTCGTCCATCTTCGCTTCGGCTGCCTCGGCATTCAGTCCCTCCGG
>JBMTVD010000098.1:0-6020 GCA_049451035.1 Chthoniobacterales bacterium
AATCATTTTCTCGCGCTGTTCGGCCAGGGCGACCGCGAGTTGGTTGATGGCTCCAACCGCGAGCCGAACATGGGACAAGTCCTTTCCCTGATGAATGGCTTTGTGCAGAGGAAACTCATCTCCAACAAGGACGCACAGATGAACCGAGACCTCGAGGAGACCGAGGATCCGGAGGGCAAGATTCGCCGTCTTTACCTCAGCATACTTGCCAGAGAGCCGACCCCGGACGAGATTGGGCTGTTGACCGGGGAATACGAAAGTGCCCCCGAAGCTGCGACGGCCAACATCGCCTCGGCGTTGTTGATGTCCGCCGAATTCCTCTACATCCAATGAGCAAACGCCACCATCAGTCCCGCCGCAACTCCTGCAACATCTGCCAAGCCGACGAGTTGACCCGCCGGCACTTCATGGGGTTGGCCGCGCGATCCATGCTCGGCGTGCGCGTTCTGCCCATTCTCGGAGGCATGACTTCGCTTCTCTCGGCCGCCCACGGAGCCCAGCAAACCGGCGCCGGCGCGAAGGCCTCCAGCGTCATCTACCTCTTCATGAGCGGCGGCATGAGCCACCTGGACACGTTCGATCCCAAGCCCAGCCGGGACGAAGTCATGGGACCGACGACCGCCCTCGGCTCCAAGGCCGACGGGATCCAGGTGAGCAACTATCTGCCCAACACGGCCGGCGTGATGGACAAAGTCTGCGTCGTCAATTCCATGACGTCCGTCAACGGGGCCCACGAACACGGCCAGTATATTCTGCACACGAGCTACGCCAAGCGCGGGACCATCCAGCATCCCTCGCTCGGCGCGTGGGTTCTCAAACTCGGCGGGAAGCAAAGCGCGGACTTGCCCGGATTCGTGGCCATCAACACGGGGGCGGAGATCAGCGGCGGCGGCTTTTTCGGACCCACCTTCGGGGCGGCTCCGGTGGGTGATCCCCAGCAGGGGCTGCAGGACTCGAAACCGCCGGCCCATGTGGACGAGAGCGATTTTTCGCGCCGGGTGGACTTGGCCGACCGCCTCAACCGTTCTTTCCACGAGCGTTTCCCGCACCGCGACGTCGAAGCTTACCGCTCGCTCTACCAGGAAGCCGTGCAGCTGATGAAGAGCGAAGACTTGAAGGCCTTCGATGTCGCCTCGGAGAGCGACGCGACCAAGCAACTGTACGGCACCACGCGCTTCGGGCAGGGGTGCCTTCTGGCGCGCCGGCTGGTCGAACACGGGGTCCGTTTTGTCGAGGTGACGCTCGGCGGATGGGACACGCACTATGACAATTTTGCCGGCGTCGAGGCGCGGTGCAACGACTTCGACCAGGCTTATGCGGCGCTGATCAACGATCTGGCCGCCAAGGGGCTGCTGGATAAGACGCTGGTGGTCGTCGGCACCGAGTTCGGTCGCACGCCCGAGATCGACCAGCAAAACCAGGCCGGCCGCGGCCACCATCCCGCCGCCTTCAGTTGCCTGCTCGCCGGGGGCGGGGTCAAGGGCGGCTTCAAATACGGTGAAACCGATGGAACCGGCAACAAGGTGCGCAAGGATCCGGTGGAGATCGCGGACTTCAACGCCACCATCGCGCACGCGCTGGGGCTCAAACTCGACGAGAAATTGCAATCGCCCAGCGGTCGCCCGTTCACCATCGCCGACCAAGGCAAGCCGGTCCTCGACGTTTTTGCCTGAGGTTGCCGATGACGGGCCTTGCCATGCTGCCGGTGCCCGATCCTCTGCACCCCGCCGTGGTGCATTTTCCCGTGGTCCTGCTCCTGCTTGGTGCGCCGCTGGCCGTGCTGGCGGTGTTCCTGCCGCGTTTGGCCTGGCCGGTCGCGGTGGTGCTGCTCCTGGGGGCCGCCGGTGCGGTGGCGGCCGTGCAGACGGGCCAGCTGGAAAAGCGCGACGAGATCGCAGTGCCTGCGGGCGAGGGGCGCGCCGTGCTCAAAGACCATGAAAAGATGGGGGAAACCGCCCGCAATATGGCCCTGGCCGCCGCGGTGCTGGCGTCGGCCGCCGCGGTGTCACGTTGCTGCGGGACCCGGGGTGTCGCGTTGTGGCTGGCTGGCGGAACGGCCGCCGCGGCCCTGTTGGCCGCTTGGGAGGTGGTGCAGGCCGGGCATACCGGCGGTCTCTTGGTCTACCACCACGGCGTCGGCCTGAGGTTTTGACCTCGCCTCAGTTGACGTCGAGTTCGGTGTGGTATTTCTTGCGCAGGTCGTAGGCCTCCTCGATGAGGGCTTCCGCTTGCGCGGCATCGTTCGATTCGAGTGCGACTTTCAACTTGGCGAGGCATCCGCCGAGCTCCGCCATACCGTCGCGGTAACGGGCCAGATATTTCTCGCGCTCTTCTCCGGCCCGGTTTCCGACCGATTCCGGCGTGAGTTCCGCGGCCTCGGCGTTGGCTTTGATCATGGCGTCGATCAACTCGAGGGAGGAGGCCTGTGAATTCTTGTTCCCGGCCTGCCGGGAGAGTTTTTTGAGGTCGCGCGAGACCTGTCCCATCAGCAGATCCACCGGCGACTCGTTTTCCTCGTCATCGGCCCGGGAAAATGCCGGAGCAGCCAAAAGGATGGAGCAAAGGAGGAAGACTGTTCGTTTCACCTCGGGGACGCTAGAGGTCCCCCGACCGGGTGTCAAAGTTTCCGAGGCCGCTCCCGCGGGGTGGCAGCGGATTCTCCTGCCGCTGCACGGCCGCCAGAACGGCCTCGGCCGTCTGGCGATGGGTCAGGCTCCCGGAGTCGATGTGCACGGTGGCAACTTCGCGGTAGAACGGGTGACGCGAGCGGTAGAGATTCTCGACGGTGCTGCGGGGATCGTCGGTCTGCAGCAGCGGTCGTTTGCTGTGTTTGACACGCTGGTAAAGTTGCTCGGGGCTGGCGTCGAGCCAGACCACCGGTCCGATTTGCGGAAGGATGCCGCGATTTTCCGCCACGGTCACCACGCCCCCTCCGGTCGCGACGATCAGGCCGATACGCCCGACCAGACTCCGCAGTGTTTTCGCCTCAAGCGCGCGGAAATATTCTTCGCCATGCTGCTTGAAGATGGCGTTGATGGATTGTCCGGCCTCCTGGGCGACGAGCGTGTCGGTGTCGACCAGCGCGAAACCGGTGAGCGAGGAGAGGATGCGTCCCACGCTTGATTTGCCGGATCCCATGAATCCGACGAGGACCAAGTTGCGGAACACCACTAGATTCTCGTCACGTTGAGGGCCTTCGGTCCGCGCTCGCTCGGCGACAGCTCGAATTCGACGGTGTCGCCCTCTTCGAGCGTCCTGAATCCTTCGGTGCGGATTTCCGAGTAGTGCACGAAAATGTCGGAGTCTCCGCCTTCGGGATCAGAAATGAAGCCGAAGCCCTTCTTGTTGTTGAACCATTTGACTTTTCCTCGGGGCATGCAGACGGGATAGGTCCTGACGCGATACTCTGCGCCCGGAGGTCTTATGGTGGAGCGGCTAACCGGCGTCAATTGCATATTGGAAAAAAGCCGGGCCCGGTTCATGATGACCAGGCAGATGAAGCGAGCAAAACCGGTGCAGGTTGGGGTGGTGATGGGCAGCAAGTCCGATTGGCCGGTCATGAAGTTCGCGTCGCAAATTCTTGGACAACTGGGTGTTGCGCACGAGAACAAGGTTGTCTCGGCTCACCGCACGCCGGATCTCATGGCCGATTATGCCAAAACGGCGGCTGATCGCGGGCTGCGCGTGATTATTGCCGGTGCGGGTGGAGCCGCCCATTTGCCGGGCATGATCGCGGCGCAAACCTCTCTGCCGGTCCTCGGTGTGCCCGTGCCGACGCGCTCGCTGCAGGGTTTGGATTCCCTGCTTTCCATCGTGCAAATGCCCGGTGGTATTCCCGTCGCCACCTTCGCCATCGGCGAAGCCGGTGCGAAAAACGCGGCGCTCTTCGCGGCCTCCGTGCTCGCGGCGGGCGATGCGCCGCTTGCCCGGCGCCTGCAGAAATTCCGCGCGCAGCAATCGCGCGAAGCGGCTGGTTCTGTCCTGCCGCGCGCATGACCACGAGCGTGGTGCCCGCGATGGAGGCGGGGCAAATCCCTGCGGCGGCCGGGGAGGCCGCACGGCTCTTGGCGGCGGGGGAGGTGGTCGCCCTCCCCACGGAAACGGTCTACGGTCTTGCCTGCGACGCCCTCAATGCCGAGGCGGCGGCCAAAGTTTTCGCAGCCAAAGAAAGACCTTCTTTCGACCCTCTCATCGTCCATGTGGCCGGTGCAGAATGGATCGGCGTGCTCAGCACCGTCTCCGGCGTGGCGGAACATTTCGCGCATGAGCTGGCGCGTGCCTTCTGGCCGGGACCTCTCACTTTGGTCCTGCCCGCCAAGGATCTCGTGCCCGATCTGGTGCGCTCGGGACTGCCCACCGTGGCCTTGCGCTGCAGTGCGCATCCCGTCATGGCCGCCGTGATCGGGGAACTCGGTCGACCGCTGGCCGCGCCGAGCGCGAACCGCTTCGGGCGCATCAGCCCGGTGACGGCGCAGGATGTGTCGGACGAGTTGGGGGGTCGCATTCCGCTCGTGATCGACGGTGGGCCGTGCCGGCACGGTCTCGAATCAACCATCGTCGCGGTGGGGGACGGCGGGCTGGCCTTGTTGCGGCCCGGCCCCGTCACGGTGGAGCAGTTGGGCGCTTTTGCTCCGGTCGAACGCGTGGTCCGCGGTGCCCCGCTCGCCGCGCCCGGTATGCTGGAGAGCCATTATGCGCCCCGCACGCCTCTGAGTCTCTGGCCCGATGGCGCGGGGTTGCCCGACGATGCGGCAACAAGCGGCCTGCTCGCTTTCGGGGCGGCCGGCCCCGGTTTTGCCGCCGTGGAAGTGCTGCCGTCCGACCCGGCCGATGCCGCGCCGCTTTTTTTCGCGGCCTTGCGGCGCCTGGATGTCTCCGGCGTGGAACGCATTTACGCACGGGAAGTTCCCGAATCCGGGCTGGGCATGGCCATCATGGATCGGCTACGCAGGGCGACGCATGGCTAAGGAAAAGCTGAACACGCGCGCGGCGGGCATCGTCGCGCTGGCCGTCATGCTGAGCCGCGTCCTCGGTCTGGCGCGCGAGTTGATCTTCGCCGCGCTCTTCGGGGCGGGCCGGGGGATGGACGCGTACATCACGGCCTACCGCGCGCCCAACCTCCTGCGCGACTTGTTCGCCGAGGGTGCCTTGTCGGTCGCTTTCGTCACGGTGTTTTCCAAGCTGGGAGTGGAGAAAAGTTACGAGGCCGCTTGGGAGCTCGCGCGCAAGATGGCGACTCTCGCCCTGGTGTTCATGTCGGTGGTGACCCTGCTCGGGATGATCTTCGCGCCCGCTCTGATCGCTTTGTTGGCCCCGGGTTTCGACGCGGGCAAGTCGGCCTTCGCCGTCGAACTGACGCGCATCATGTTTCCTTTCATTTTGATGGTGTCCTTGGCCGCGTTGGTCATGGGGATGCTCAATTCCCGCAATGTCTTCGGCGTGCCCGCACTGGCCTCGAGCTTCTACAATCTGGGTTCGATCTTCGGCGGGGTGACCATCGCCTGGTTGATCGACCCGAACTTCGGCCCGCGCGCGCTGATCGGCATGGCCATCGGCACCCTGATCGGCGGATTCCTGCAGCTTGCGGTGCAGATCCCGAGCCTGAAAAAAGTCGGATTCACCTTCCATTTCGATTTCGGTTGGCGCGACGAGCAGGTCACGCGTGTGCTCTGGCTGATGCTGCCCGCGGTGATCGCGGCCAGCGCCGTGCAGGTCAATGTGATGGTCAACAGCATCTTCGCGTCCTACCTCGGCGACGGTGCGGTCAGTTGGCTCTCCTATGCCTTCCGCCTCATGCAGCTGCCGCTCGGTATTTTCGGCGTGGCCGTGGCCACGGTGACTCTGCCGGCGGTTTCCAAGATCGCGGCGGGCGGGGACATGGTGCACTTCCGCGAGACGTTGGCCAAAGCCATCCGACTGGCTCTCTTCCTCACGTTGCCGGCGACGATCGGGCTGATGATGATGAGCAACGAAATCATCGGGCTCATCTACGAGCGCGGGAAGTTCACCGCCGAGGACAC
>JBMTVD010000099.1:0-5952 GCA_049451035.1 Chthoniobacterales bacterium
CCCGTGGAGACCGGTGTGCCGACGGCCAATGGCGCCTCGGCCACGCGTTGTCCGCCGGAGAAGATGTCGACCCGCAGTGTTCCATCGGGTTGCACCCGCATGATGGCGCGGTTCGCCGCACCGGCTGCCGGGGCCTGGTCGCCCGGGGCCACGAGGTCCACGGTGATCAACCCCAGGTCCAATCGCGCCGCATCGCGGTCGCCGGCCAGGAGCCACCGGTCGATCTCTTGCCCCATGGCCGCGGTTCGCAGGCGTAAGCGCACTGCGGCGTTGCCCCCGGTGGTCGGGGTCGGCTCGAAAGTTCCCAGCAGACGGTTCGAATCCGCCACGGCTTCGATCTTCCAGCCCGACGGCGTGGTCCAAATGTCGAGCGGTTGCCCCGGCCGCACTTGCAGGGGTGACCGGCCGAGGTGGATGGTCACGGCCCTGCGCGCATCCGGATCGCGTACGGTGAGTTGGCGCTTTTGCAGCACCAGCGAGTGGTCGGGCGGGGAGCCTTTGAAGAGGGTCATGGTGCCTTCGATGCCCCAGACCCACCCGACGACAGCGCCGATCATGACCACGATGATTCCCAAGTGGGTAAGAAGAAAACCGGTGTGGTGCTTCCTCCAAGGCCAGCGCATGAACGCGCTGCAGGTCAGGTTGGCTCCGAGGAACAGCAGCCACAGATGGAACCACGGTGCCTCGTAGAACCAGACCCGCGCGGTGTCCGCGTCGAATTTGGACTCGAAAATCGTCCCGGCGATGCTCACCAAGATGAGCACGGTAAGCAAAATGACCGCGAGGCGCAGCGATGCGAGGAATTGAAAGACGGGATTCTTTTTCCAGGCATGCCGCGGCGGGCGCGAAGGGCCATCACCGGTTGGCGTCATGAAGGGAGATACGCTAGAGCGCGGGCTTCCGGAGTCAAGGCACGGTCAAAGTCGTGGGCACCGAGCGAGCAGGCGGAAAATCGGCTTGGAGGCTCCGGCGGGGGAAACCGCCGCGCGATGGCGGGATACGCGACCCCGAAACGGCCGGAGAATCAATCCACGCGGCGGGTCAGGCCCACCAAGCGCGAGGGATGGCCGTGCCCGTTGCGTTCGATGTAAACATCGCTGCGGATACGCCGCGGCTTTTGCCCGGGAGGGTGCGCGACAAACTCGTAGTTGATATGGTTTGTCGCGACGGGCATGGCGTGGATGCGCTCCATGAGCTGCGGGAAGAAGTCGCCTGTGCTTTCGGTCAGAAGCCGGAACAATTCGGCTGGGTCGGTGACGGAGGGGTCGATGCCGTTGATCTCGTAGTTGGTCGGGCTCCAGTTAATGTCGCCGACGCCAATGACATGTTCGAAGGTGCCGAATTTCACTCCTTCGAGCAGGGCGGTCAGTCTTTCGCCGGCTTCGCGCACGGCGCGTTCGCCGTCGAGTTCGGCGGTGATGTCGCGGTTGACACCGATCACGCGCGTGGCGTGCCCCGCATCATCGCGAAGGATCACGTAGGTCGAGGTGATGTCGTGCATGGACCCATCCGGCCAGCGAATGGTGAACCGGTCCTCTCCGCTCGTGCCTCCCGAGTCGATCAGGCGACGCAGCTCGTAGGTCAGGCGCTCCTGTTCCTCCTCGCTATGCACACTGCTCCAGACTTCTGTCGGTTTGGTGGCGCTGGGGTAGCCGAAGATGGCGAAGGAATTTTTATCCCAAAAAAGTTCGTCGGTCTCCGGATGCCATTCCCAGATGCCGAAGGCAGCAACGTCTTGCGCGATACGCAGGCGTTCGTTGCTTTCCGCGAGACTGCGGGTCGCCTGTTGCATGGCGGTGATATCCGTGATGGCGGAGAGCACGCCCATTTCCTTTCCGTCGGTGTTGACGATCGGCGCGGCGGTGATGAGCACATCGATGCGCTCGCCGTTCTTTTTGCAGAACCGCAACTGGAAACCCTCCTTCGGGGTCTTTCCGTCGAGGTGACGAATGAAGGCCTGCTGAATCCGGTCCCGCTCTTCCGGCGGCCACCAAGGATAAGGGGGCGCGCAAGGTAGGGCTTCCTCTTCCGAATAGCCCAGCATTCTGACGAAGGCGTCGTTGACGGAGAGTATGCGACCGTCTCCGTTGATGGCCATCAGGCCCACCGTGGCGCTGCGGTCCAGGTACTCGCGGTAGTTGAGTTGTTCGCGCAGGGCCACTTGCGCTGTGGCCAAATCCTTTTTGGTCCGCTGCACCGCGGAAATATCGGTGACCGCCCCGAGCCAACCGGTTTGCCGGCCGTTGCCGTCCATCAACGCCGCCACATTGACCAGCACGTCGAAGCGCTCGCCATTCTTGCGACAGAAGACCAATTCGTACCCCTGCTGGGCGCCATGGCCCTCCAACACTTCAGTCATGGCTTTCTCGATGGCCGGTCGGTGCTCGTCCGGCCAGTAGGGCTCCAGGGGCGGCACGGCGTCGATCAACTCCTGCTCGCTGAAGCCGGACATTCTGGTGAAGGCCGGATTCGCGCTGACGGCTCGGCCCGACATGTCCCGCACCACGATACCGACAGCGAGGGATTCCTCGACAGCCTCGCGGAAGCGGAGTTCGCGCTTGGTCGCCATCTCGGCGTCCCGCAGGGCGCTAATGTCGCGCAGGGTGCACGTCAGCAGGTCGAGGAGTTTGGTCTTGGGGTCGGCCCGGACTTCGGCGCGGCTTTGCAGGATCCGCACAGCCCCGTCCGGAAGGGCGACGCGGAATTCGTGTTCGAAAGCATTCCCGTTCTCGCGTGCGCGGTGGAAAAGCTGTTGCAGCGGTGCGCGGTCTTCCGGAATGACAGACTCGATCAGAGTCTCAAGGGAGGCCGGAGTCTGCCCTTTGCGGTTCAGTAACCGGCGGGTTTCTTCCGTCCATTGCATGACGTCGTGGCGAAAGTCCCACGTGAGGCTTCCTGTCTCGGCCAGGGACTGCATCTGGTTGAATGCAAACAAGAGTTCCTTTGCCCTTTGCGCGAACTCCTTCTCTGCTGTGATATCGGTCCCGTACGAAAGAATGCTCTCCACTGTCCCGTCCTGCGCGATCACAGCGGTATCCCGCCAGCGCGTCCAACGGGTTTGGCCATCGGGAAGCAGGAGACGAAGCTCGACGGTGCTTTCGTGGTTGGCGGAAGAAACGCTGCGGCTGCTGGCTACCGCATCAGCGCGATCCGGCGGTGGAACGAGGTCGAGATAATTGGTTCCGATCAATTTCTCGCGCGACAGTCCGAAAAAGCGGCAGTAGGCGTCGTTGACTTCAAGGAGCGTGCCTTCCGGAGTCTCTCGCGAAACCATTTCACTGTGCCGGTCGAGAATCCGGCGCATGGCCGCTTCGCGATTCTCGGCCTGCGCCAAGGCGTGTGATACCGCAGCCTGAAGAAGGTTGACCGCGTCCTCGCCCCCGGCCGCGTGAAAAGTCGCCGGGGCCACCCGATGGGTGAGGACAGCGAGGCGGTCGCAGACGCGGCGCTGCAGGAGCGCCCAACCCAACAGCGTCAGCAAAGCGAAGGCAATGCAGGCGGCTGCGGCAAAAGATTGGATGGCGGTGCTGATGAGCGCGACGGCCCTGGCATGACGCCGGAGGCTGACGGCTCCAAGCACTTCCCCTTCGGGCGACCGGACCGGGGCCCAAGCATCGGCAAAGGGCCCACTGGCCGCGTAGCGAGGCGATGGCCAGTCGGGCATGCGATCCCGCGGCAGAAATTCAAGGTCCTTGACGTCTTCGGTCCGGAGGTCTGCGGGCAAACTCGGCTTCTTCGACGGGGTGAAGTTATCGCCGAGATTTGTAGCGGCGACCTGTGCGTAACGCTGCGCCCGCGCGAGATCACGCTCCAAGGCAACGGGTTCGAAATAGCTTCTGGCGGCGAATCCCGCCAAAAACAGCAGAACCAAAAAAGCCGCGACGACCGGAGCCAGAATCTGCCATGCCAGCAAGGATGCGGGGCCTGCCCCGTTGACTTTCCGGTAGTCCGCCATGATAGGCGAAACTGTCGGATGCACGGCATATTGGCAAGAGTTCGTGCCGTCCGGCGGTTGGCAGGGAGGGGCGGCTCTGTCATTGTTTATTCATGGAGTCTGTCCTTATCACCGGCTGCAGTCGGGGTATCGGGCTCGGGTTGGCCAAGCAGATGGCCATGCGGGGCTGGCGGGTCTTGGCGGGGGCGAGGCATCCCGCGGCGGCGCACGCCCTGCAGGCTGCGGCCCGGGACGCGACGCCCGGTTCCATCGAGATTTTGTCCCTCGACGTCCGCGATGATGACAGCGTCCAAGCCGCCGCCGAGGAGTCCGCGACGAAGGTCCGCGGTCTCGATGTCCTGGTCAACAACGCGGGTGTTTTTCCCGAGGAAGGCGACGAGTCCCTGGAAGGGCTTCCGCTGGCGTGTTTCGAGGAAGCCTTCGCCGTCAATGTGGTCGGGGTGGCCCGGGTGACACGGATCTTCCTCCCCCTCCTGACACGCGCGCCTCACCCCCGCGTGCTGAACATCAGTTCGCTGGCCGGATCCATCACAACAAAGGAGGATTCACGGCACTATTGCTACAGCGCTTCCAAGGCGGCGCTCAATATGCTGACGCGGTCCATGGCCGCGGAATTGCGTTCGCGTGGCGTGACGGTCGTGGCGGTGACGCCCGGGTGGGTGAAGACAGAAATGGGCGGACCGCTGGCTCCTTTGACTGTGGATGAGTCGGCCTCCAGCCTCGCCGCAACGATCGACCGTATCTCACGCCATGACGCAGGTTGTTTCCTGGACCGCGAAGGACGGAACGGCGTGGCCGCGTGGTAATTTCGTCTGGTGCGGAAGGGTGTCCGGCCGCATCCTCTGCGGTCCGATGAGTGAAGTGAATAACCTGACCGCCGTGCGTCTGGAAAAGCGGGCCGAATTACTGGCCCGCGGGGGACAGCCCTACGGCATGGCTTTCCCCGTCAGCGGCGATGTCGGTGTGGTGCGGTCCGCTTTTGCCGAGGGGAAAAAGGTGGCGGCCGCCGGGCGCGTCACGGCACGCCGCGACATGGGCAAAAGCCACTTTCTCGACATCAGTGATCACAGCGGTCGCATCCAGGTTTACCTGCAGGACAAGGTTGTCGGCGAAGAGGGGGTCAAAACGTACGAGTTGCTTGATATCGGCGACTTTATCGGCGTCGAGGGGGAATACTTCACCACCAAGACCGGCGAGCCGTCGATCAAAGCGGAGAAGTTCGCGCTCCTCTCCAAGTCGCTCCATCCACTGCCCGAAAAATGGCACGGCCTGCAGGACGTGGAGGCGCGGCACCGTCATCGCTACCTCGATCTCATTTCCAACGAGCACGCCCGCGACATTTTCCGCAAGCGCTTCGCCATCATCCGCGAGATCCGCTCCTTTTTCGAGGAGCGGGACTTCCTCGAGGTCGAGACGCCCATGATGCAGGCGGTGGCCGGCGGCGCCGCGGCCACGCCCTTCGAGACGCATCACAATGCCCTGGGCCTCGATCTCTATCTGCGCATCGCGCCGGAGCTTTATCTGAAACGCTTGCTCGTCGGCGGGTTCACCAAAGTCTTCGAACTCAACCGCAACTTCCGCAACGAGGGTGTGTCGCGGCGGCACAACCCGGAGTTCACCATGCTCGAGGCCTACTGGGCCTACGCTGATTTCGAGATGATGGCGGAGTTGGTCGAGGATCTGGTCTGCCGCGTGGCCGAACGCGTCTGTGGCGGACTCCGGATCGAGCACCGGGACGCCGAGGGCAATGTCGCCCGGGTGATCAACCTGCAACGTCCGTGGCGCCGGGCGCCCTACCGCGATCTTGTCGAGGAAGCCGAACCGGGTTGGTTTGCCCTCGATGTTTCGGGACGTCGCAACCGCGCCCTCGAGCTTGGCCTGGATATCTCCCACTGCGTCGAGGACTACGAGGTCACGCAGCACATCTTCGAGAAGCTGGTCGAGGAAAAGACGATCGATCCGTGTTTCGTCACCCATTGCCCCAAAGAACTCATTCC
>JBMTVD010000100.1:0-5549 GCA_049451035.1 Chthoniobacterales bacterium
GCCGCTTGATGCCGAAGGAGTAGCCGCTGCGGTGCCGTCCACCGCCGGCCGCACGGGCCTTGACGTGCGTCGCGCTGGGATCGAGCAACGTGGTGTATTTGTAGGCGAAGCCGTCCATCTTCAACCGCGGAATCTTCATGCCGATAAAGCGCTCGATCGACTCGATCATGGCCAGGTCCTCGGCCGTGACGAGCGTGAAAGCATCACCGACCGCCTGCGCCCGCCCCGTCCGGCCGATGCGGTGCACGTAATCCTCCGGATGACCCGGGATGTCGTAATTGATGACGTGGGAAACTCCCGCGATATCCAGCCCGCGCGCCGCGATGTCCGTGGCCACGAGAACCTCGTAGCGCCCGTTCTTGAATCCCTCCAGGGCTTCTTCGCGCTCGCGTTGCGTACGATTGGAGTGCAAGGCGACAACCGAGTGATTTTCCTTCTTCAGCTGACGCGCAATGCGGTCGGCTCCGTCTTTCGTGCGGCAAAAGACAAGCACGCAATCGAAATTGGTTTTCTCCATCAGGGCCGACAGAAGGTCGTATTTCTGGTCCATGGCGACCGGATAGAATGCGTGGGTCACCGTCTCGGCCGGCGACATGCGCATACCGATCTCTATCTTCTCGGGATCGTTGACCGCAAATTTGGCAAGAGATTCGATCTCCCCGGGCATGGTCGCGGAGAAAAACAAGGTCTGCCGCTTCTTGGGCAGCTTTTGGATGATCCGGCGCACCTGCGGCAAAAAGCCCATGTCCAACATGCGGTCGACCTCGTCGAGGACGAGAAATTCCAACCCGTCCAGCGGCACCTCTTTCTGCTCCATGAAGTCGAGCAAACGCCCCGGCGTCGCCACGATGATGTCGGTGCCGCGCTGCAATTCCTCCCGCTGCTTGCCGTAGCCCACGCCGCCGTACAGCAGCGTGCAGGTCAGGTCGCTGAAGCGCCCGTAATCGCGGAAGGCCGTCTCCACCTGCATGGCCAACTCGCGTGTCGGTTCGAGCACGAGACACCGCGGCTTCGACTGATGCGAACCGAGTTTGCTCAGAATAGGCAACCCGAAAGCGGCCGTTTTTCCGGTGCCCGTCTGCGCCGAGCCCATCAGGTCTTTGCCCGACAAAATGACCGGGATGGCCCGCAATTGAATCGGCGTGGGATCGACAAATCCCATCGATTGAACCCCGTGCACAACAGGATCGGACAGACCTAGCTCGTTAAAACCCATGAATTTTCCGCCGGCAGCGCGCGTGCGCCTTGGACCGCGGTGTTTATCGGGCAAGCCGCCCTCCACCGCAAGGAACATCTGAACTTAAGATGCCCCCTTGGTCTTTTTGGTCACCCGGACACCTTCGATCCTCATCCCCTTATCGACCGCCTTGCACATGTCGTAAAGGGTGAGCGCCGCCACGGAAGCCCCGGTCAGCGCCTCCATCTCCACTCCTGTCCGCGCCCGGGTCCGGACGGTGCAGGACACCTCCACTCCGCGCGACTTGGTCACAAAATCCAACTCCACCGCATCGAGAGGCAGGACATGGCAAAGGGGGACGAGGAACGCGGTTTGCTTGGCCGCCTGAATTCCAGCCACCCGCGCGACGGCCAAGACATCACCCTTGGGCAGGGCGTTTTTTTTGAGTAAACGGACCGTCGCCGCCGCGCAAACCAGCTTCGCTTTTGCCACTGCCTCGCGCAGGACGACGGGCTTGCCTCCCACATCAACCATGCGGGCCTCGCCCTTGTTGTTGACGTGCGACAACTTTTTCATCCGGCGCGAATAAACTCTACCTCGGGCCCGGCGGCGAGCCCGGAGGCAGGCACACGCACCAACACGTTGGCTGTGGCCAAGGCGGTCAAATCACCCGAACTTGTCCATGGGAGCGGTCGCAGTCCCGTCGGCTCCTCCAAGGCCGGCCACCATGTCTCGCGTGGATGGCCGGGCACAGGCCCCAACAGGCGCCCCTGGCAAGTGGCGGCCGCACCTGTTGCCCCGCGCATGAACGCCAGTGCCCTTTCCACGAAAACGCGCAGGCAAACAAAGTGCGAGAGGGGGTTGCCCGGCAATCCGAAAGCCCACTCCTCGCCGCGGCGTCCGACAATCAGCGGCTTCCCGGGGCGCACCGCGACCTTCGTCACCAAGAGTTCAAACCCGGCCGCCTCGAGAACCTCCGCCGTGCAATCGTGCCCCCCGACACTCGCGCCGCCGGAAACCAGCAAAAGGTCCCGCCGCCCCTCGATGGCGCGACGGAGAGCCCCGGCGTCCTCCCCCACCCGCTTTTGCCGGACGCACAATCCGTTCGCCTGCGCCCACGCCGCCACCAGCGGCGAATTGCTGTCGCGGATTTGACCGGGGCCCGGGACTTCTTCGGCGGGAACAAGCTCGTTGCCGGTCGCCACATGCAGAACATCGATTGCCCGGGTCACCCGCGGCCGCACACAACCCGCACTGGCCAACAAGGCGATGGCGCCCGGGCCGAGTTGCGCCCCCTGCGCGAGCAACACGTCCCCGGCCCGCGCGTCCTCCCCGCGGCGGCGGACATGGTCGCATCCCCTGCGGGCAAACCGCACCGAACCACCGGACTCCACCGCATCCTCAAGCATGATCACCTCGCCGCCCTCCGGCACTGCAGCCCCGGTGGCCATACGAAGGGCTTCGCCGATGGACAGCTTCTGGCGGCGGGCATCCCCGGCACGGACTTCTCCCGTGACACGAAATGCCTCCGAGTCATCGTCCCGCCGGACAACAAAGCCATCGACGGCCGACCGGTCAAAAGCCGGTTGATCTTCCGGGGCCGTGAGGTCTTCCCGCAGAACGGCGCCCATGGCGTCAGCCAACTCCACCCTCACGGCCTCGCGCGCCGAAATTTCGCGGCGCAGCAACTCCCACACTCCGTCGACCGTCATCACGGGATCACCTTCTTCCAAATGGGCACATCGCGTTTCAATCGGTCCATGAACTCCGTCAGCAGGCCGAAAGCTTCGGCCCGGTGCTTGGCCACAATGCGCACCAGAATCGAAGCCTCGCCGACCGGAACCGGCCCGATGCGGTGCGTGACGTCGACTTCATGGCAGGGATACAAGGCGGACAATTCACGCACGATCCGCTCCATCTCGGAACGCGCCATCACCTCGTAAGCCTCGTAAGCGAGTGCGGAGATCCGCGCCCCGTCCTCCTCGACGCGCACGACCCCCGCGAATTCCACCACCGCGCCGCCGGCGGCGTCCGCCGAGGTGACGCCGCGCGCGACCAGCGGCTCCCGCGTGATCCCGACGCGTGTTCTCATCCGCCTGAAACCGGCGGGATCAGCGCCACCTCGTCATCCGCGGAAAACATTTCCCCCTCCCCGGCATACGCGCCATTGCGCGCGAGCCGGGTATGGTCCCGATGCGCCGCCAATCCCGGCCAGCGACCGGAGAGAATTTCCCAAAGCCCGGCCGCATCAACCCCGTCGGCTTCCACCTCCGACTCGGCCGTCGCCGTGACCGCGCGGAGCTGGGCAAAAAAGAGAACCTTCATGCCTGCATCATGCCCGCGGGCGACAGCGCCCGCAACCAATCCGGTTTGCCCCGCTCCCGGTCCTGCTTCACGTTGGTTGCAGTGAATTGGCACGCCGCCAGCCTGTCCGAAGTCACAGACGCTTTGTCGACCGACTTGCAGCACGGGCTCAGCCCGGCGGAAGCCTCGGCCCGCCTCGGGCGGGACGGCCCGAATCTCCTCACCCCCGCCCGCCGCATACCAGCCTTGGTCCGCTTTTTGCAACAGTTCCACCAGCCGCTTATCTATATCCTCCTCGCGGCGGCCGCGGTCTCGGGAGCCCTCGGTGAATGGACGGACGCCGCCGTCATCCTCGGTGTCGTGCTGGTCAATGCCGTGGTCGGCTACCTTCAGGAGAGCAAAGCCCTCGATGCCATTGCCTCGCTCGCGCGCGCCATGGTCGCGCAAGCCACTGTCATCCGCGGCGACGAAAAACTCCGCCTGGCCTCCGAGCAACTCGTCAACGGCGATGTGGTCCTGCTCGAACCCGGCGACAAAGTGCCGGCCGATCTCCGCCTCGTCTCGGTGCGGGAATTGCACGCCGCCGAAGCATCGCTCACGGGCGAATCCGTCGCTGTGGCCAAACACACGGAAGCCGTCGAGGCCGGGGCTCCGTTGGCCGAGCGTTCCTGTCTGGTCTTTGCCGGTACGGCCGTGACCCGCGGGCGCGGGCGCGGTGTGGTCGTCGCCACCGGGGACCGCACCGAAATGGGGCGCATCTCCGGATTGATGGCGGCCACGGAAAAACTGGTCACCCCGCTGACCGCGAAAATCGCCCAATTCAGCCGCTACCTGCTGGTCGCCATCCTGGCCCTGGGCGCACTCACCTTCGCACTCGGACTGTGGCGCGGCGAACCGGCGGACGAAATGTTCATGGCGACCATCGCCCTCATCGTGGGCGCCATTCCCGAGGGCCTGCCCGCAGCCATCACCATCATGCTCGCCCTCGGCGTCTCGTCGATGAGCCGGCGCCGCGCCATCATCCGCCACCTCCCGGCCGTCGAGACACTCGGCAGCACGGATGTCATTTGCTCGGACAAAACCGGCACCCTCACGGAAAACCAGATGACCGTGCAGGCCATCTACGCCGCGGGGAAAAATTTTTCGGTCACCGGAGCCGGCTACGACCCGGCCGGGACCATCGGCGAAAACGCCGTTCTCCCGCCCGAAGCGCGCGAGACTCTCCTGGCCGGCGCGCTGTGCAACAACGCCTCCCTCGCTTACAACAAAAGCGAGGGGGCTTGGACCATCAAAGGCGACCCGACCGAGGCGGCTTTGCTCGTCAGCGCGCAGAAAGCCGGCCTCGTTGCCGATGAAGTGGCCGAGGACTTCCCGAGGATCGATGAAATTCCCTTCGAATCGGCGCGCCAATTCATGGCCACACTGCACGACACCCCGGACGGCGGGAACAGGCGGGTTTTCGCCAAAGGCTCGCTCGACGCCTTGTCCGAATTGGCGGGGGGCGAGACTGACAGCTGGCACCAAGCCGCCCACGGCCTGGCGGTGCGGGGACTCCGCGTGCTCGCTTTCGCCTGTGCCGATGTCGACGCCGGCACCGAACGGCTCGAGGCATCCATGCTGCGGGGATCACTTCGACTGATCGGCTTGCAGGGCATGATCGATCCGCCCCGATCCGGCGTGCGGGAGGCCGTGGCCCTCTGCCGGCGAGCAGGGATCCGCGTAAAAATGGTTACCGGCGACCACCCCATCACGGCCGCCGCCATCGCCCGCCAACTCGATCTCGACGGCCGCGGCGAGCAGGCGCCCCCGCCCGAAGCCGTGGAGAGCCGCCGTTTGGAAAATGCCGATGACACGGAACTCTGCGCGTTGGCGGAAAAGATCGACGTTTTCGCCCGCGTTTCGCCGGAACAAAAGCTCCGCCTTGTTCGCGCCCTGCAGGCCCACGGCCACATCACCGCCATGACCGGCGACGGCGTCAACGATGCTCCCGCTCTCAAGCAGGCCAATATCGGAATCGCCATGGGACGCAGCGGGACCGACGTGGCCAAGGATGCGGCGGACATGGTTC
>JBMTVD010000101.1:0-5534 GCA_049451035.1 Chthoniobacterales bacterium
TCGAAGTGGCATACGCGAAGGTTTCGACGGACGACATTCTCATCCGCCTCACCGCAAAAAATTGCGGACCTGACCCCGCCCCGCTCTGGATGCTTCCCACCCTCTGGTTCCGCAACCGCTGGTCGTGGGATCCGGCCCGGCCCAAGGCCGCGGAAATCCGCGGCGCCGAACATGCGCTCCTCGCCGCGAACGAGGAAAAGCTCGGCGACTGGCTGCTCGAAGGTCCGGCGCCGGACGAAATCCTCTTCACGGAAAACGAAACCAACAACACCCTCCTCTTCGGCAGCCCGAATGCGTCGCCTTTCACCAAGGACGCCTTCCATCGCCACCTGATCGGCGGCGAGAACGGCGCAGTCAATCCGGCCCGCACCGGCACCAAGGGCGCACCGGTTTACCGCCGCACCCTGGCACCCGGAGAAACCTGGACGCTCGACCTGCGCCTCCGGGCCGCTTCGACGGCACCCGGCGTGGATTTCGACGGCACGATGACAGCGCGCTCCCGTGAATGCCGCGAATTCCACGAGAACCTTGCCGCGAAATCCCTCGGGCCCGCCGAACGCCAGATCCAGCGCCAGGCCCTCGCCGGCCTCTGCTGGAACAAAATGTTCTACCACTACGACGTCGGCAAATGGCTCGACGGCGACCCCGCCTTCCCGCCGCCGCAGCGCACCAACCCGCGCAACACCCAGTGGCGCCACTTCATCGCGCACGATGTCATTTCGATGCCCGACGACTGGGAATACCCGTGGTTCGCCTGCTGGGACCTCGCCTTCCACACCATCCCCTTCTCGCTCTCCGACCCCGCCTTGGCCAAGCACCAGCTCAAGCTCCTGCTCAAGGAATGGTATATGCATCCCAACGGACGCCTCCCCGCCTACGAGTGGAATTTCGGCGACCCCAACCCGCCGGTCTACGCTTGGGCCGCGCTGCGCACCTACTTCGCCGACGCCCGGCGCACCGGCACGCCCGACCGCCTTTTCCTCGAGCATGTCTTCCACGCCCTGCTCATCAATTTCACTTGGTGGGCCAACGCCGCCTCGCGCGACGAGCAACTCGAAGTCTTCGGCGGCGGGTTTCTCGGCCTCGACAACGCCAGCCCCTTCAACCGCAGCGAACCCCCGCCCGACGGCGGTTACCTCGTGCAAAGCGACGGCACCAGCTGGATGGCCATGTTCTCGCTCAACATGCTGCTCATCGCCCTCGAACTGGCCCGCGAAGACCTCGCCTACCAACCCCTCGCCGGGAAGTTCCTCATGCACTTCCTCTACATCTCGTCCTCGCTCGACCTCGGCGGACAAAAAGGCGCCGACCTGTGGGACGAAGAGGAGGGGTTTTATTACGACCAGTTGCACCTGCCCGACGGACGCCGCCTTCCCATCAAGCTGCGCTCGGTCGCCGGATTGATTCCCTTCTTCGCCGTGGAAACCCTCCCGCCCGAACTCGCCGACATCGGCCGTCCGCTGGCCAACCGCTGGCAGTGGTTCATCGACCGCCGCCCCGATCTCCACGACCTCGCCGCCCGCTGGCGCACGGCCAACAAAGACGGCGTGTATCTTTTCTCCCTTCTCGATCGCCCGCGCCTCGAGCGCCTCCTCGCCACCATCCTCGACGAAAACGAATTCCTCGGACCCTTCGGCCTCCGCTCGCTTTCCTTGCGCCACCGCGACCAGCCCTTCGAACTCGACATCGACGGCCACCACTACCGTGTCGACTACGCCCCCGGTGAATCGACCAGCGGACTCTTCGGCGGCAATTCCAACTGGCGCGGCCCCGTCTGGATGCCGGTCAACTTCCTCCTCATCGAATCCCTCCGCAAATACCACACGTTTTACGGCGACACCCTCACCGCCGAATTTCCCACCGGCTCCGGCCGCCGCCTCAACCTCGCGCAAATCGCCGACGAATTAACCAAACGTCTCACCGCGCTCTTCCTCCCCGCCCCCGACGGAACCCGTCCCTGCGACGGCGGCCGCGCCGGCGACCCGCTCCTCTTCCACGAATACTTCCACGCCGAAACCGGCCGCGGCCTCGGTGCCTCCCACCAAACCGGCTGGACCGCCTGCATCGCCGACCTCCTCCAACGTTAGCGGTAAAGTTGATCTGACCATACCGCCCATGTGATCAGGGGGAGTGGGCGTTTGGCTGGGGCCATCTACGTCCCGCTTCGGCGGGACTCCGATTCGCCCATCACAACCTGCCATCATAGGCCGGATGACGATGCCACTTTTCTACTTACGTCGACGGCGCCATGACCGCCGCCCGCACCACCGATCCTCATCTTCCAAGATACGGGAAGCAAGCTGTGACTATCAGATTCTTGCAAAGGCGGGTTTGTTAGACCAGAGGTTGACTACCGAAGGAATTCCGCTACGAAAACCTCTTTGTGAAGCGGCTTTTTTTATTCCTGCTCGCTACTGTTGCGATCTCCGCGCATTCCCGCGCTGAGCTGGTGCTCGACAATATCACGAATAAGGCGAATTCCGGTTTCTACACGCTGTGGAAGGCTCAAAGCTTCGTGACTTCGGCGGGATCTTGGTCGTTAACCAGAGCGGATCTTTTGCTTGGTAATTCCGCTACGGGCCTCAGCGTTAGCATCTATGACAACTCGGTTACTGATCAGCCCGGTAACTTGGTTGCTACCCTCTCTGGACCGACATCAGTCAACGTCGGTCCGCCGGCCGCGGCGGTATCTTTCACTTCGACGGGCATAGCCCTCAGTGGCGGCACTCGTTATTGGCTTCTGCAGACCGCCAACTCGGGGAGCCTCTTGTATTGGGGAAAGGCTACGAACAATTTAACTACGGGCTCTTGGTCGGTGCCGCTGACGAACAGCACTGCGACTTCCACGAATGGAACCACTTGGACCACGAGCACCAATTTATTTGCTTTTTCGCTCTATGCGGAGGCAGGCGCGCCTGCTCCCGTGCCCGAGCCGGGAACTTGGGCGATGGCTGTCCTGCTGCTCGGGGGCGCGGCGTCCGCTTTGGTCTGCAAGCGCAATCGACGCGAGACGACTTAGCTCGGAGTTTCCCAGCGGGCCAAACTGCGGCGGCTGCACGCATTTTTGCCAGCTTGCGCTCCGATACAGAACAGGTTTCTTCCGGGGAGAACCTGTCCTGCGTCTCTTCAACGCAAGGTCATCGGCATGGTGAGCCGATATTCGGCAGGCGGCAGCACTTCGGCATCGAGCACCGAGCGGACGCGCTGTGCGTGGTCACTCAAGCCGTTGGCTTCGTAAACAGCCACGACCACCGCTTGATCCGCGGGCGGCAGGCTGGTGACAAGAATGTCGATGTCGTGAAAAACGCCGAGCGCGTCCCCCGGGCGTCCCGCCTGCAAGAGCGCCAGCGCATGGGTGAAGCGCAGCGTCTGGTTGGCCGGTTGCTCCTGCACAGCGGCGGCGGTTTCCGCCGGATCGACCGTCTGCCCCGCGAGCAACTTCAGCCGCCGGGTCTGGTCGAGGACACACCATGAGGTCGGTGCACTCGCCGAGGCGGCGACGAAGGCGCGTTCCAGCGCATGATGACGTCCGGCGCGCCCGAACCGCTCGCGCACGAGGGGAAAGATCGCACCAGCCGCCGCCGTGTCGGCACAGAGCGCGATGAGCACCTCATCCGCCTGCGCGCCTTGACCGGAACGATCCGCCATGGTCAGAACGGCGGCCACTTGGTTGCCGTTTTGCGCGGACCGGAGGGCCTCGCCGAGCGACTGTTCGGCCGCGCCTTTTTTCCCGGCTTTGGCGGCCGCCAGCGACTGCCAACCAAGCCGCACGGCCGCCGGAACGGGAGCGGCGGATTGTGTCATAGCCGACAAATCCTCCCACCGCCCGAGATTTTCCAGCGCCTCAGCCCGGGCCAGGTAGGCCTCCGCATCGCTGGAGGCTTTCTTCGCCGTGATCAACTGCGCGGCCTCCTCCGCCATGCCGTGGCGCGTCAACCACTGGGCCAGCTTGGCCTGCAAACCCGGCGGACTACCGGCCAAGGCGGCGGACAATGGCGCAAGATAATCCGCCGCAGCGGCGCCCGTGCTTATGACATAATCGGCCGCGGGGAAGAGGGCCGGGTTTTGCGGCGAGGGTTTGGCCAGCACGTTTCCCGCCCACGCGCGGGCACGGTCTTGATCCAACGGGACCGCACCGAGCGTGAGGGCCAGCGCCTCGTTCTGCTGCGGCGTGCCGGCCAGGGCCTCGATCAGTTCCTCGATTTCCCGGGCCGCCGCCAGACTGGCCGGGGGTGGCGAGGCGAGCGCCAGCGACGGTCCGAAGCGCTCGACGAGCAAACGCACCAAGGCAAGACGTCCCTCCGCGCCGCCCGTCTCCGCCGCCGTCCGTGCTTCGGTGATGGAGAGTCCGAGGTTGCCGGATTGGCGTGAGCGCTTGGCCCGCAGGGCGGCGGCGGCAGCCGCATCGCCGCGGCCCTCGAGCCACGCCATGGCTTTATCGAACGACGCTTCGTTGCCCGTGGCCAAGGCCACGCGCGCCCACTCCTGCGCATCCTCCGGGGAAATCTTGTCCTCCGCGGCCAATTCCTCCCACAGCGCCGGCGATTGGGCATCGTTGAAGCGGCTGCGCACCAAGGCCGCCGCCTGCTTCACCTCGGGACTGTGGCGCCGCAGACTTTGCGCCGAAAGGATCTGCACCCTCGCGAGATTGAGGTTGCCGGCCTTGGCATTTTCCATCGCTTTGCCCGCCAAGTCGTGCGCCCGCCAACCCGTGAAGAAATAAAATCCCGCGCCGCCCGCGATGGTCAGCAACAGCGCCGCCACCGGCACCCACAGCAGCACGCGACGGCCGATGGCCCGGGCGGGTGTCAGGTGGTTATCCCAATTGATCGGCGCGGTCGCCTCCCTCCACCAACTCAGCAGCCACTCCCCGCGACCGAGACGCGCCCGCTCGTAGTCCTGGCCGGCATTGTTTGATTCGTTATCCGGGTGCATGGTGATGGGGAGAATCTAGCGGAGGAACTCAGGAAGCAAAACACCCGCGCAGCGCGCGGGTGTTCCGTGAAGCAAAGACAAGGAGCTTATTTGCTCTCGCGGCGACGGCGCCAACGGGCGAACGCCGCCCCACCGGCGAGCAAAGCCGCGGCGGCCCAAGTGCCCGGCTCGGGGACGGCGGCAGAGGACGTGGCGTTGATCGAAAAGTTGAGAACAAAAGAGGAAGGATTCCAACTGCTACCATCGTCGGAGGATGTCGCGATGGTGTTGCCGCTCGGAAGCGACCAAATCGCCGTGGACATGGTGGCATTGTTCGCGCTGCTCCAAAACATCGTAGACCCGCTGCCCGCGCCAACAACAATCCAGTAGAGCGTGTTGCCGGCAAGGCTGAGCCCCGAGCTGGTGTAAGTGATGTTGGAAAGGACGGGGCCAGTGCTGAAGGACGACTGACCACTCAGCGTCTCCAGCACACCACCAGGTGCGGACGCGGGAGAGCCGATCCCCGAGTCGGCGTAAATCGCGACGAAAACGTTAGTGCTGGTGCCACCCACTCGAACAACCACGTCATCGAGCGTCCAAGAGCCCGCCGAGGTTTCGAA
>JBMTVD010000102.1:0-5522 GCA_049451035.1 Chthoniobacterales bacterium
CGCCGGCTGGGGATCGGGAACGGCGGGTTCGGCTCCCGTGCAGCCCCGCAAGGACTCCACGTAGGACGGGTCGCGGGCCTCGCGCAGTTTTCGTTCGGCATTCTCCAGGCGCTCCGCGAGCCCGAGCCGCTCGGCCTCCTCGGCATAGCTCGGGTTTTTCAGAAAACGTTCCAGATAGGAAGCGTGGCGGTCCCACAGCCGGACGTCGACACGCTGCTTGGCTTCCAGACGCGCACGATACCAGTCACTGGCCATCACACTCTCCCGAGTGAACATGGCGCGGACCTCCGCGTCGTCCATCGTTTTGCCCTCCCATTGGTCGTCGCGCATGATGTGCAGGAGAACTTTCAGCGGGGGGCAGGCCCATTCGACGCTGCCATCCTCGAAGTAAAGGGCCGCAACGCGCTTCTGCGTCGCCACCACGTTGTCCATGCCCTCGACAAACAGATCCATGCCCTGCAACTCCGGCTTCAGCATTTCCTCGGTCAGGACAACGTGCGGGTGGTTGAAGACGCGCCCGAAGAAGGTGTTGACGAATTTTTCGGTGATCCGGCTGCCCAAACGGCTGGCCAGGATTTTGCGGCCACCGTGATCGAAATCCCGCAGCGGCTCGAGGTATCCGTGGTCGCGCAAGAAGGCCGGCGATCTTTCCTCCACCGTCATCCGGCACCACACCTCCGGCACGAGAAGGCTGATATCGTGATCCATGCGGCAGTGCGGCCCGACACAACCGGCCGCGGTGACAAAACCCTCGTAGCCGCTGATGGCGTAGGAAACGAAAGCAGAGTTCAGGTCGTAGATCGGCGGCAAGGCGTTGAAGGGGCCCTTGGTCAGGGCACCCTCGGATCCCGCACCGGTGGTCGAAGGCGACTTGCCCGTCATGCTGCAAATGAACTCCATGAACAGCTCCGGGAGTTCCATGTGGTGAATCGGGTTGTAAACCGCCAGCGAGCGGATCCCCGCCCCGCGGTCCGGCGGATTGTTGCGCCGCCCGGCCAAAACGGCGTTGACGGGCGTCAGGACAGGCTGGTCCGCCCGCAATCCGCGTGAAAGCCGGGCCCCCACCTCGGCGAGGTGGCGTCCCCGCGGATCAAGCAGGTCGGGCCGCGTTTGCAGGTAGCGCGGATTTTTTGTCGGGCGGCCGTCGACCAGACGCGGGTTGGCGTTGGACACGAAATAAGCCGGTTCGCCGGCCTTCACGTAACCGGAGATCATCTTCTGCATGGGCCTGGTGTACTCGTAGTAGCCGATCGCATCCTCCATGATCGAGCGTGCCTGCGCCACGGTCAGCGGCTGATAGTTGGAGAAAAAATTGCCACCGTGCGAAAAATCGAACTCGGTGACCTTGTCGTAGCCGCGATGGATGGCGTCATCAGGCCTCTGGAAGAGGCGGTATTCGCAATTGTGCACGAACTTGACCGCCGCAAGGTGCGCCGTCTGCCCGTCGAGCAGAGCGGCGACACGCTGGCGCGGCACGAGGGTCGAGGCCGTGATATCGTCTTCCATCTGGATTTTGACCGCGGGAAAGAAGTCTTTGCGCAGACCGAATGTGCGCCAGGAATCATGCGCATCGAAACCGACGCGGAGAAAGTTCGCCACCAGTTTCCGCGTGTGGAAGCGCAGTTCGTTGGCCGGCAGCCCGTTGACCGTGTCGACGCTGAAGTTTTCCCGCCAATGTTCACCCCACTCCGGGCGGTAAAAGCGTTTGATGACAAAGACCAGTTCTTTGATGTGCTGAGAAATGCCCTCCAGCCACTCGTTGTAAACGGCACTGAAGGAAGGCGACGGAGTGAGCAATTTGATGACCGAACCGAGCGAGCGGTGCGGGCTCAGGATGAGACGGTGGTCCTTGCCGTTGCGCGAGGGGTCGGCGTAGCGATCGGCGTAATCGCGCCGCAGCAACTCGTCCACGCGATCGAAATCGGCCTGAAAATCGGCCACAAAAATCGGCCCCTGCAGGATGGCATCGGTAATGGGTTTGGAAATTTCGGATTTGCCGCCGCCCGAGACCGTGCAGGGCTTGTGGCAGAGGGTGCCTTCGGCCACGGTGCCGACAAGGCGCCAAGCGCGGCCCTCGGCGGGCTTCTCCATGTGGATTTTGTAGCCACAAGGCAGCACATAGCGGTGCCCGAGTCGCAGGGGAATTTCCACGCGCCCGCCTTCCGCCGTCTCCCACGAGACTTTCTGGGCGAGCAATTGGAAGCGCGACTTTTCGGGAACATAGAGGATATCTCGGTGGCGCCGGTCGACGGCGTATCCCTCCGGTTGCCGCTCCACCGCGTCGCCGAGCAGCGCCACCGCCTCGTCGAAAGTCTGGTGGTGAGGAAGGGGCAGATCCTCCGTCTCCACCTGTTCGGCCAGATCATAGCTCGGAAAAATAAGCGCACCGCCGGCGTGCTCCTCCTCGGCATTGCCGAAAAGGTTGGCGGACATGCCGAGTTGCGTCTTCACCTCCTTTTTGCAGTAACCGAAGTAGTTGTCGGAAATGATCGTCACCACGACCCCGCTTTCATCGCGGGCGGTGATCTTGAAAGCGGTGCCGTCGTTGTAGATTTCCTCCGGCGATTTCCAGCACATACCCTCCCGGCGCTGGCGCTCCGTGGCGTCCTTCCACTCGGGCAGACCGAGCTCCGCCTTGGTCAGACGGTTGAGATGCGGGGCGAGGATCACGCAGCCGGTGTTCCCGGTCCAATGTTCGGTATCGAGCGCCGCGTCATTCTCCGGAAGGTGAGGATCGCCGGCGTTGCCGAAAATGCTTTCCACGAAATCGAGGTTGCAGACCAGACCCCCCGGCACAAAAAAGCGGACTTCCATGGATTTCTGCGGCGTGACGCCGGGAACGCCGGGGCAAACGACCGGACGCAACAGGAGCGTGACAAAACATTCGGCACCCTCGGGCAGCGTCGAGGTGAAAGGCAGACGCAGCAATTCGGGCGGCGGCCGGAGCGCCGCGGCCAACAAGCGCCCGAAGACGGCTTTGGGCACCGCTTTTTTGTCGGCCGGAACAGGGAGACCACCCTCGGTCACATGAAAGATCCCCTGGGTGGTACGGCGGTCGCTTTTCGGGTTGTGCAGCACTCCCTGCCGCACACGATACGAGTTGATGATGTCCGACGAAAACTCGTCCCGATCGGGAGGGAGCGACAGAAGACGCGCCAAACCATGCCGATCCAGCACCAAGGTCTGCCCCGGGAGTCGCGGCACCTCCACGGCGTCCTGCAGATAGTCGTAGAGGAAGTTCTGGATACGCTGGTCGACCGGACAGAGATAGCGCGCCAATAGGCGGTCGCGCTCGCGGTTGAGCTTCATGAGGCCCCCAACCAACTCGGCGAGCTCGCCCTCCCGCTCGACCGGAAAGGTGGGACAGCCGATATCCCGCAATTTGAGATTGGCGTAGTAAATGAGGCGACGCTGCTGCTCACCGTCCACCGTTCCGCCTGCCGCCCCGCGCAAGGCGCCGATCTTTCTCTTTTGCTCGCTTTCCGTCATTGCCACAATTCCATGCGAGCAGCTTATGTGCCAGCAAGGGTGGCAGGCAAGCTGTCGGCCATTGACGAAAGCCGTCACGGCAGGCACAGACTTCCTCATGGCCGAGCACCTTCCCGTTCCTTCCGGCGCCGCCGAAAAAATGACGGCCATGTCGTTTTCGCTCGCGGCCGGAGTGTTGTTGCTCGCACTCAAAGCGGGCGCCTACTGGTACACGGGGTCGACGGCCATCCTCAGCGATTTGGGAGAGAGCATGGCGCACATGGTTGCCGTTGTTTTCGCCGCATACAGCCTCTGGCTCAGTCTGCGACCGGCCGATGCGCGGCATCTTTACGGCCACGCCAAGGTCGGTTTTTTCTCGGCCGGTTTCGAAGGGGCCATGATCGTGATTGCCGCGCTCTACATTCTCTACGAAGCGGCCGAGGCGACCCTTGCGGGACCGCGACTGGAGCACATTCCCGTCGGTCTGGCCCTCACGGGCGTGGCGGCCTTGCTGAACGGCGCCCTCGGTTGGCATCTCGTGCGCACAGGTCGGCGGCGCGGTTCGATCATCCTCGAAGCGAACGGGCACCACGTGCTGACCGATTGCTGGACCAGCCTCGGCGTTCTTTTTGCGCTCGGACTGGTGCAGCTGACCGGCTGGCTTTACTGGGATCCTCTCTTTGCCGCAGCGGCCGCCCTCAACATTCTCCGCTCGGGCGCAGGCCTCGTCCGTCGCAGCGTGAGCGGGCTGATGGACGAAGCCGATCAACAGACAGGCAGCCAAATCGAGAAAATCGTAAGCGAGGAAACCACGCGACGGGGCATCACCTTCCACAACCTCCGCCACCGCAATATCGGCGACGCGCACTGGGTCGAAATGCACCTCGAATTTCCCCGCGATGTCCTCCTGCGCGACGCACACCGTGCGGCCACGGAGATCGAAGAGGCGGTGGAGGGCCGGATCCGACCGGCTGCGCACGTCATCACGCACCTCGAATGCGTGGGTGACCACGACGGAGACGACCGCCCCTAGCCCTGTTCGCGCGCGGCCGACAGATACTCGCGCGAGAGACGCACGTAACGAAGGGCCCACATCTTGATCTCGTCCTGTTCGTCGTCCGACAAAGATCGGACAATTTTCGCCGGCGTCCCGAGCACGAGTGAGCCGGGAGGGATGTCCATGCCCTGTTTGACTGTGGCATTGGCGCCGACAATCGAACGCGTCCCGACACGCGCACCATCGAGCACGATCGCCCCCATACCGACGAGAACCTCGTCTTCGATCGTGCAGGCATGGACAATTGCTTTGTGGCCCACAGTCACGAGAGCACCGATAAGAGCCGGAAGGTCGTCGGCCACATGGACCACCGCACCATCCTGCACGTTGGACTGCCGCCCGAGGACCACCGGGGCGACATCACCCCGGAGCACAGACTGATGCCAGACACTGGCCTCGGAGCCGATCTCGACGTTGGCCACCACCGTGGCGTCGGAAGCGACGTAAGCGTCAGGGGCGATCCGGGGAGCAGTGCGGATATTGCGGGCAATGGTGTCGGCGAACTGTTCCATGGACCCGAAAGTTTGGCGGCGCATACCGACAACGGGCTCTTTCCTGCGCCGCGTGTCAAACCGAAAACCGCAAAAATGCCCTCCCGCAAGCTTGGCGATTGACACTCCTGGCCGACGGGAAGAAAAACTCCGGTCTTCCGCGCGGTTTTTCCCCGCCGCCGCATCAACGCGAAAACATGAACAAGCTCAAACTCATCGAGACCGTCCAAAAGGACCTCAAAAGCAGCAAGGCCGACGCCGAGCGCGCGGTCAACGCCGTCATCGGGGGCATCAAGGCCCACCTCAAAAAAAACAAGAGCATGCAACTGGTCGGATTCGGCACCTTCCGTGTGGTCAACCGCAAGGCACGCATGGGCATCAACCCGAAGACCGGCGAACGCATCCGGATCAACGCATCGAAGGGCGTGAAGTTCAGCACGGGCAAGCTCCTCAAAGACTCCCTCTAGGTAATTCCCCCCCCAACCGCAAGCCGACCCGTTGCGCCC
>JBMTVD010000103.1:0-5499 GCA_049451035.1 Chthoniobacterales bacterium
GACTCGCTTACATCGACGGCCCGACGCAGCACACGTGGAAATACGCGCGCATCGGTCGCATCCGTCCCGACGGGCAATTCGACATTGTCTGGTCCTCGGACAAACCGGTGCGACCGATGCCCTTCCCGCTTTTCCGCACGCGCGCCGATTGGGAAAGCTGGCAGAATGATCTCGCCGCCTCGTGGGGCGGGCAGTGGGTGAATCCGCGGACGGAGGATGTGCCGGTGCCATGAAAAAATCCCGCCGCTCCCGCATCGCCACGCAGTTGCTCGTCTGGTTTTTGCTCCTGACCCTCGTGCCGCTCGTCATCGCGGCCTTTCTCACCACCCGCACCGCGCGGCAGCTGCTCACTGAACAGATCGGAAACAACCTGCGGGTCATGGCCGACAATCTCGGCCGGCAGGTGGAGACCTTCCTCCGCGGGCAGGAGCGCGACCTGCTCGTCCTCGCGGCGAACCCGGGCACGGCCGAAGCCATCGACGCTTTTGCCGCCGCGTGGAAAAACGGCGTGCTCGACGAAAACACCCACGCGTCCGCCGCCGCGCGCTTCGCGCCGTTCCTGCGCCGCGCCGCGGAGTCGATCGGCACCGATGACATCTACCTTGTCGATCCCGACGGACGGATTGTGTTTTCCACCGCGCGCGGACCCGATTTCGGGGTGAAGATCGACGAGTCTCCGGTGGCCGGCACCACCCTCGGACGCACCGCGCAGTCGGCCCGCTTCACTTTGGGTCTCGAGCAGTCGGACTTTGATTTCTACGCACCCGACGCGCTGCCCGCCACTTTCATCGCCGTGCCGGTGCTGGCCGACGGAAAATATCGCGGTCTGGCCGTGTTGCAGATCGGCGCGGCGGAAATCAACCGCGTGATCAGCGACACGTCCGGTCTCGGCGCGACCGGCGAGATGGTCGTCGTGGCGGAGAGCGGCGGCGAGCTGGTCGCCGTGGCGCCGACCCGCCATGACCCCGCGGCGGCGTTCCGTCTGAAAGTGCCGTCCGCAGGACCCTCCGCCGCGCTGCGCGCGAGCATGAATGGCCTGCCCGGGTCCGGTCCGGACACCGATTACCGCGGCCAATCCGTGCTCGCCGTATGGCAATACCTGCCCGCCCTCCGCTGGGGTGTGGTCGTCAAGATCGACACCGACGAAGCCTTCGCGTCCGTCGCCCTGCTGCGCAAAATCTCCCTCGCCATCGCCCTCGTCAGCGGCGTGCTCGCCGCGCTGGCCGCCTGGTTGGTCGCGCGATCGTTCTCGCGTCCCATCGAAGAACTGACCGCCGCGGCGCACGAAGTGGCTGGCGGCAACCTGCACCGCCGCGCCGAGGTGCGCAGCAACAACGAGATCGGCGAACTGGCCGGCGACTTCAACGCCATGACCGGCCAGCTCGGCGAGATGATCGCGACGATGGACGAGAAAGTGCGGCTGCGCACGGCCGAGCTGGCCGAGGCGCGCGACCAGGCCGAGGAGGCCAACCGCACGAAAAGCGCGTTTCTGGCGAACATGAGCCACGAATTGCGCACGCCGATGAACGCCATCATCGGTTACAGCGAGATGCTCACCGAGGAAATGCAGGATCTCGGGCAGGACGAATTCATCCCCGACCTCAAAAAAATCCACAGCGCCGGCAAGCATCTGCTCGGGCTGATCAACGACGTCCTCGACCTCTCGAAGATCGAGGCCGGTAAAATGACCATCTATTGCGAGACGATCGACGTTGCCACCATGGTCCGCGAGGTGGAATCAACCGTGCTGCCGCTGGTCAAAAAGAACGACAACCACCTCGAGGTCGAACTCCCCGCCGACGCCGGAACGATGCACAGCGATCTGACGAAAATCCGCCAGATGCTTTTCAACCTGCTGAGCAACGCGAGCAAATTCACCGAGAAGGGCAAGCTCCGCCTGGTCGTGACGCGCAGCGTGGAGAACGGCGCCGACTGGTTGCGCTTCGCGGTGAGCGACAGCGGTATCGGGATGACACCGGAGCAGATGGGCCGCCTCTTCCAGGCCTTCAGCCAGGCCGACGCCTCCACCACGCGCAAATTCGGCGGCACCGGCCTCGGTCTGGCCATCAGCCGTGAATTCTGCCAGCTCCTCGGCGGCGACATCACCGTGAGCAGCGTCCCCGGTGAAGGATCCACCTTCACCATCACCCTGCCCGCCACGGCACCGCAGGAAGAAGTGCCCGCCGCCCCCGCCATGGCCGCGGCAACCGGCGCGACCGGAACATCCATCCGTCCGTCCCTCGTGGTGATCGACGACGACCCCACCGTGCTCGACCTGATGAGTCGTTTCCTGACCAAGGAAGGTTTCGACGTGCACACCGCAAATAATGGACGCGACGGCCTCGAGTTGGCCAAGACCGTGCATCCCGCCGCCATCACCACCGATGTGATGATGCCCGGCATGGACGGTTGGTCGGTCATCACCGCGCTCAAAGCCGATCCCGCCACCGCGCACATCCCGATCATTCTCGTCACCATCACCGACGGCCGCGACATGGGCGTCGCCCTCGGGGTCTTCGATTACCTGACCAAGCCGGTCGACTGGACTCGCCTGCGCGGCATCCTCGACCGCATCGATCTCGGTGCGCACGGCCGCACCGTGCTCATCGTGGAAGACGACGAGTCGGCCCGCGACCAACTCCAGCGCACCATGGTCAAGCAGGGATGGACCGTGCTGGTCGCCGGCGACGGTCAGGCCGCGCTCGATGCGGTGCGCGAGACCGAGCCGTCGCTCGTCCTGCTCGACCTCATGATGCCGCGCATGGACGGCTTCGAATTCCTCGACCACTTCCGCCGCGACCCGCGCTTCGTCCAAACTCCGGTCATCGTCGTCACGGCGAAAGATCTGACCGACGAAGACCGCGCCCGCCTCAGCGGCCGTGTCCATTCGCTCATCACCAAAGACGGATCGATCGTCCAAAAACTCCTCCCGCAACTCCAAGCCTACCTGTCGCCACCGGGCAGCGCGTGATCAGCGGCCGCGGTTGGGCAATGCCAAGCTCAGGCCTGCTGCAGTGCCGCAATGATCGCCTCGACCGATTCCGCCGTGCTTTGCTCGTCGGTGCGGAGGGTGACGTCGTAATCGAGGTTGTGCGCATGGCACAGTTCGGCGCTGCGGCGGGCGAGACCGAGCGGTCGGCCCTCGAAGCTGCCGTCGCCGCGGGAGGATTCCCGCCGTTCCAGCTCCGCCACGGAGCAGAAAACACCGACGAGGTAAACGCGGGCACCGGAAGCGCGGAGTATCCCGAGAATGTCCGCCTTCCATTCCGCCTCCTGGAGGAAGTGGTCGATGATAAGGCTCGTCCCCAATTCGAGGTGTTTTCCCCAGCTTTGGTGGGTCCCGGCCAGCAACTGGCGGCCATGAGGGCTGAGGACCAACCGCAGCCGGGGACTTCCCCCGTGCGCGCCCGGCTCATCGCTTTCATCAATGTATTCCCAACCGGCGCGTCCGTCGTGGGACTGGCGGGAAACGAGACGTGAAACATCCCCGCCTTGCAGTTTGACAAAACTGACCGGGTAAAGCTTGGACGACATCAAGCCGAAGGCGTCATCGAAGGCGACGCGGGCGAAGGCAGCGTCAGCCTTGCCATCGGCCAGTTCGGTGAGCCGATCCTGCAAGGCACGGCAGAGAGTCGACTTGCCGGAGGAACTCGGGCCATTGACCAGAATGGCTATCGGCGCAGAACGCCGAAGGTTCGTGGACCCGCTGCCTGCATCAACAATCGGGCGCTTCATGCTTCCATCGCCCTGATCAAGGCTTTGTCTCCGTGGGCGCCTCGATCTCGTGGCACACGCCGAGCACGCCGAGGACTTTGCCGTCCTGGCCGACCCAGGGCGTCTTCAGCGTTTCGACGTAGACTTTACGGCCGTCGGGATAGACCAGCCATTCCTTGTTCCGCGTGGCTTGGCCGCCGGCCAGCATCGCTTTGTCATAAGACTGGAAGGATTTGGCCATCTCCTCGGGGAAAAGATCGAGGTCGGTCTTGCCGACGAGCTGGTCGAGCGGTTTGCCGAGCAAGGCGGCCCACGCGGTGTTGCCGCCGCGGTAAACGCCGTCGGTGTCCTTGTAGAAGATGATGTCCGGGATGGAGTTCATCGCGGAGGTGACGGTGGCCAGTTGCTCCGCGGCGCTGTCGGCGGCGGGTGAGAGTTGCGCGGAGGCGGCGAAGGCCATGGCGATGGCAGCAGCGGTGATGGTGTTTTTCATGACGTTGTTTGTTTCCGGAGAGTGGGTGGGGCAGCGTGGATCAGAATTCCCGCAAGAGGCGACCGGCATGCAGAACCGGCGTGGTGAAGCCGTTTTCGCGCAGGGCATACCAGAGCAGGGTGGCGTTGATGCCGCAAATCGGGATTCCGAGCTGCGGCTCCAGTTTTTCTGCCACGGCGGTCATGCTCATATTGGTGCCGCACTGCACGACGGCGTCGAGCTTGTTTTCCTTGGTGGCGAGCAATTCGAGCACGGCTTTTTCTTTCGCCTCGTCCGGAATGTGGGCGATGTGTTGCGCGTTGGCGCAGGCAAATCCGAAGGTGGCGACCACCTCGAATCCCGAATCGCGGAACATCCGCGAGGCCGATTCGTTGCCGGCGCGCTCGAACGGCGTAATCAGGCCGATCCTTTTGGCTCCGTAGCGCTCGAGCGCCGCCTTCGCCGCGTCGTGCCATGTTGCCCAGGACAGTTCACTGCTCTCTTCGATCTGCGCCATGGTGACGCGGATCGGTTCGATCCCGGAGATGATGTGCTCGAGACTCATGCCCAGGATGAAATATTGCGGGCCGGCCAGCAGGGCGCTCTTCACCGCTTGGCTGACGCCACCGAGGAAATGTTGGCGGTATTGCTCGATGCCCTTGGCCGAACTGACATCCGGCTTCGGCGTCAGCACCGTGCTGGTGTGCAATCCGATCCCGTCGAGTCCGTTCTCGCGGTTCTGCACGATGATGTTCCACAACTCGCTCTCCATCGTGGTGTTGGTCGCGGGAATGATCAGGCCGAAGCGCCGCCGGTAACTGCATGCATCGGGATGACCGTCGGACAACTTGGCCACGTTGAAAACATCCGTCGGTTCGCCGTTGTAGATCGGACCCGGCGGCGCGATCGACGGCATGGGCGGGACATTGACATCGGGAATGAAGACGGGACGCCCGGACAATGCGCCGGTGATGGTTTTGCCCGCTCCGCGCTGCATGGGTTCAGCGGTGATGGCGGAAGTTTGGTCCGCAGCCTCCGCGCGCCATCCCGCAGCCAGCCCGACGGCCGCCGCCGCCCCGCTGACGATCGCTTGGCGACGCGTTATCAAACCCGGCACGGTGGGGGGAGTAATCAATACGGCGACAGTGGTTGCGGTGATTACCTTTGTCGAGGGGCAAAGGCCGGTCCTTGCCATCTTTCGGTGCTGTGCTCTGCGGTGGCAGATGTGATAGGGTTCAGTTGCCAATGTCCGACAAAATTATCATTTTCGACACCACGCTGCGCGACGGGGAGCAATGCCCGGGCGCGTCGAT
>JBMTVD010000104.1:0-5470 GCA_049451035.1 Chthoniobacterales bacterium
CAAAAATGGAAAGATCGCCGCAGGCGATCAATCCTACCTCAGGAGCGCCAGTTTTTCCCCCGAGTTTGCCGCAGGCCGCAAGAACGGAAAGATCACCCCACGGCGATCAATCCTGCCTCGGCAGCCAGCCGACGTCCCGGGAGTCCGCGATATTCTGACCGCATCGCTTTGCGAATTGGTTTGCCAGTAGCTGGAGCAGGCAGCAGTCTGTGGATGCTATGAACAAACCATCCATTTATCTCCTTACCGCGGCCTCGCTCTTCGCTTTGGCCGCATGCGATCAGGCCGGACGCGACGCGCAGAGCGCGGTGCAAAAGACCGGTGAGGCTGTCGAGGCCACCGCCGAGGGCGGAGCCGCCGTGGCCGAAGGTGCCTGGGACGCCACCAAGCAGGCGGCCAGCGATGTGAATGCCTCGGTCAACGCCGCCGGCGAAGCGGTCAAGACGGCGGCCGAGGACGCCAGTGCCTCTGTCAATGCCGCCGGTGCGGCCATCAAGGATGTCGCCGAGGGCACGGCCCACGACGTCTCCGCGTCGCTCGATGCGGCCGGCACGGCTATTACCACGACGGCAGAAGGCGCTTTCGATGCGACCAAAGTGACGCTCGAGGGTGCCGGTGAAGCGGTCAAGACCGCCGGACAGGACATCAACACCTCGCTCGATACCGCTGGCGATGCGGTGAAAGAGGCGGGCGAAGACGTCCAAAACAAAGTCGAATAAGTCCGCTGTTCCCATTCCATGGAAACCGCCGCCTCGCGCGGCGGTTTCTTTTTGCTGGCAAAAGGCATCTGGATGCTTTTATGCAAAAATCATGGCAACGCAGGGACCAGACTTTCCCCCGATGTCAGCCGGGGCCGTGGCCGCCAAAGTCGGCGGCGAGTTGTCGGGCGATGCCGCTTTGGTGGTTTCCGGTTTGGGCAGCATTGACTCCGCCGAACCGGGGGATTTGGTTTTCATCAGCAACGAGAAATACGCTCCGCTTTGGGCCAGCTGCCGGGCCACGGCCTTGTTGGTAACCGACCGCGTAGTCCCCAAGCTGCCGTCCCGGGAGGGGGCGGCGGTCATCAGGGTGGAAGATGCGGATGTCGCCTTTGCCAAGTTACTCAAAATTGCGGAACCGGACGCGCCCAAGGCGGGTTTGCCCGAAGCGGGGATTCACCCCACGGCGGTCGTCGATCCGACCGCGAGGATCGGGGAGGGGGCGCGCCTCGGCGCTTTCTGCGTGGTGGGTCCCGGTGCCGAAATCGGAGCGCGTACCATTCTCTATCCGGGTGTCAGGGTCTTCGAAGGCGCCCGCACCGGTGCGGACTGCACCTTGTGGAGCGGGGTGGTCTTGCGCGAGCGTTGCGTGATCGGTGACCGCTGTGTCTTGCATGCCAATGCCGTCATCGGGGCCGACGGATTCGGCTACCGACCCGCGCCGGGGGGCAACGGCGTTGTCAAGATTCCGCATGTCGGCCACGTGGAGATCGGCCATGACGTCGAGGTCGGAGCCAACACTTGCATCGATCGCGGCAAGCTCGCCTCCACCTCGATCGGTGACTTCTGCAAAATCGACAACCTGTGCCAGATCGGCCACAACTGCCGTCTCGGTCGAGGTGTTCTCATTGCCGGCAAAGTCGGGATCTCCGGTTCGGTGACGATCGGCGATGGCGTCCTGATCGGCGGCGGCGCGGGGGTGGCCGACCATGTTACCATCGGTGCCGGGGCGTCCATTGCGGCCGCGGCCGGCGTGATGCGCGATGTGCCCCCCGGCCGCAAGGTCAGCGGGATTCCGGCCCGCGAGATCAAACAGTTTTTCCGTGAACAGGCTGCCGTGGCCCGCTTGCCGGAAATGCTGCGCAGCACGCCGCGCCTGGTGGCGGCCAGTCAGGCTCCCGGCGTTGCGCCGCCGGTGCAAGGTTAGTCGGGTTGCGCGCCGCGCTCAGGGCTGGAAGCCCGGAGGGGTGTCGGCGGCGGCCATGGTGCGGACCCAACCGCGCGGTTTCGGGTCGTGCAACTTGATCACGCCGCGCGCCATTTTGGGCATCCAGAAAACCGAATCGTCCGCGTAGCGCTCCACGTTGCTGCCTTCCCCCAGCACCTCCATACCCAGAACCTCGCGACCGGTGGAAAACGAGACAACGTCATAACGTGTGGCGCCGCGGACCGAGGCCACCTCGTCGGCTTTGCGCTTCCACGTCTGGGCCAGCCGGTCGTAATCGCTCCGGTGGCCTCCGACGACCATGACCTCGACCTTGTTGTTCGGGTGCTCCCACACCTTGACTCCGCCCAGATTGCCGTGGCGGCCGTAGGGGGTGCCGCATCCCGCGATGCCGCAGGCGGCGGCCAAGATCAACCAGCGCTTCATGCGCCCGATCATCCTCGTTGCGTGGGGTGGCGTCAAAAGTTTTGGCGCGCCTCCCGGGACGCTTTTACCGCAGGAGTTTCAAGCGCAGGGCCTGTGGCAGGAAGGTCGCGGTCTGGACGAAGGACAGGGCGGCGCTGCGGTCGGCTTTTTTCCAGGCGCTGACCACGCTCGAAATGGTCTGGTTGCGCGCACTCGGATTGGTGATCGAGGAGGCCCAGCGGGCGGCTTCGGCCGGATCGCTTTTGGCAATGACCGCACTGGCCGCAGCCAACCCGGCATTGCGGGCGGCGGGATCGCCAAGGCCCGAGATCCACTGGGCCGTGGAAGCCGGGTCCGAGGCGGCCCAGGACCGGGCGGTGGCCGCCGTGGCCTTCGAGCGCAGGGCCGGTTCGGAGAGTGTCGACGACCATTGCGCCGCGGAGAACGGATCGAAGGAGGCCCATCCGGAGACCACCCGGTCCATCAAGGTCTTGCGGTAGGCAGAGGCGACGGGTGAGGAGATCCACGCCGCGGCGGCCTGCGGGTTGGACCTGGTGAAAGATTGCATCACCGATTCCATGAAAATGCCGCGGGAGGACGCGTCTTGGATGGCGGAGGCGTTGGCCAAGGCTCCCAGAGGATCGCGTTTGGCCCACTCGCCGGCGACGAAGCGCAGTCCTTGACCGCGGAGGTTGGCCGAATTCTGCGCCAACACCCAAGACAACGAGGAAGCCGGGTCGGCGCTCCCGCCTTGCTGCCATTGGGCGAGGAGAATGCTCTTGAGCGCGGCGCCCTGGACCGAGCCGTACAAGGAACCCGCCCACCCGAGGGCGCCGTCCAAATCCGCTTTGGCGAAGCGACTGGCCACCGAGGAGGCGGCCGTCGATTGCGCCGAACCCGGAGGAAGAGAACCGACCGCCGCGGCCGCTCCGTAAACATCCTGCTTGGCCCAAGTCGTGAAGATTTCGCGCAGGGCGGTGTCGCGAACAAGCGGCGAGGCCAGCGAGGCGGCCCAGTCGGCCGCGGCCGCCGGATTGGCCTTGGCATAGGCTTGGGCGGCCTTTTTGAGCAATTCCGGCTGGCCTCCCATCGTGACGATTTTCGCCGCGTAGTCGGCCGCCGCTGCAGGGTCGACTTGGGCCCAAGCCTCCACGAGTTCACGCTCCTGGCGGTTGGTTTCCTTGCCCGGCGGGGCATCGTCAAGTTTGCCCAGTTCCTTGAATATCTCGGCCAACGGGAGTTTTTTCCGTTTGGCGATTTCGCCACCGGATTTCGGCGTTTCTTCTTCGTCGGGAGTGCTGGCCGGGGCGACGAGATTGAGGGATTCGGCGCCAAAGTCCCAGGCGGGCGGCTCCTCCGCTGCGGGTTTGACGGCACTGCTTGCGGCGGTATTCGCCTGCTGATAGCTGGCGGTCAGGTAACCGATCGATGCAGCAGAGAGCGCCACGGCGGCCAGGGTTGCGAGGTTCAGGCGCATGCCTGATCCTTACCCGATTCCTGCGTCGATGCACGGCTAAAGTCGGTCACGTTCGGGCCGGCTGCGGGGGAGGAAAATTTTGCGTGCGACTTTTTCCCGCGCGCGGGGTTTAAGGGGGAGCATGGCAAACTCGCGCGTGAAGTGGGATTCGGGGGCGGCGGCACATTTGCTGCGGCGGGCGGGTTTCGGCGGTACCCCGGAGGATGCAGCTCGGCTTGCCTCCGGCAGCCTCGAGACGGCCGTGGACGAACTTCTTTCCTCCAACGGCAGGGGATTGCCGGCTCCGCCAACCACGGATCCCGCCGAGCCTCGTCGGCGCCGGGAGTTTATCCGTGCGCGGGTCAGTGGGAAGCCCGTCGATCTCCAGTCGGCCGCCGAGTTCCGCCGCCAGACCCGCGAAACCTTCGACAATATGCGCTCATGGTGGATGCAGCGCATGCGCGCCGATGGCGCCGCGGCCGTGGAGAAATTGACGCTTTTCTGGCACGGGCACTTCGCCACGAGCCAGACCAAGGTGCGCTTCAACCACATCATGCTCGGGCAAAATGAAACATTCCGCCGCCGCGGCATGGGGCCCTTCCGCGAACTTTGCACCGCCATGGTAAGCGATCCGGCCATGCTGGTCTGGCTCGACGGCCGCGAGAGCAAAGCCAAGTCGCCGAACGAGAATTTTGCCCGTGAGGTGATGGAGTTGTTCACGCTCGGCGAGGGGCACTACACCGAGGAAGATATCCGCGAGGCTGCACGTTGCTTCACCGGGTGGACGGTGGACATGGATGGTGGAGAGGCTGTTTTCCTCGAGCGTCGGCACGATGCCGGGCAGAAAAAGCTTTTCGGTCGCCACGGCAACTTCGGGACCGCGGAGGCCGTGGAAATTCTCTGCGCCCAATCGCGGTGCGCGGAGTTTCTTGCGGCCAAACTTTGGGAGTTCTACGCCTACCCGCGGCCGGAAACCGAGGTGGTCGCAACGCTGGCCGCGCACTACCGCGCGAACGATCTGCGCACCGGCGAACTGCTGCGGGCGATTTTCACCCACCCGGCCTTTTACTCGACACGGTCCCGGGCCAACCAAGTCAAAAGCCCCGTGCAGTGGATGGTACAGGCGGCCCGCGAAAGCTGGCGCCAACTTCTGCCGCCCGGCGTGGCCTTGCCGCTGGCTGCGGAACTGGGGCAGGACCTCTTCATGCCGCCCAGCGTCAAAGGCTGGGACGGAGGCACGGCTTGGATCAACAGCGCCACGCTGATCCGCCGCAGCAACACGGCCCGGCTGTTTGCCGTGGCCGCTCCTCCCGTGCCCGTTGCCGGGACGGATTCGATGGATGCTGCGGCATGGGCCAAGGTTGCTCCGGCTGGCTCGCGGACCGATCCGGCCGCCTTGGCGCGCCGCTTGGAAGCGGTGTTTCTGGCGGCGCCTCCGGGGACAGCCACCCGGCACAAGCTTGAGGCCTTGCTGGCCCGAAGCGAGTTTCCCTGCAGCGACGAAACCGTGCGTGAAGCGTCGGTCATCCTGCTCGGCTGCCCCGAATACAACCTCTGCTGAAATCATGAACGATCCCTTTTTCACCCGGCGCAAATTCCTTCGTACCGCCATTCTCGGCGGAGCCATCGCTCCCACCGTGCCGTCGTTCGTCAACCGCACCTTCGCCGCGCTCGACGGCGTGGCCG
>JBMTVD010000105.1:0-5461 GCA_049451035.1 Chthoniobacterales bacterium
CCTTCGGCTTCGGAGGCCGACACTCTATCCGGTTGAGCTACGGGCGCGTTGCGAAGAGGCAATAAAGCGTAGCGGGCCTCGCATCACAAGAGTGAAGGGTCCGTGAGTTGTCCCCGCTATGGCCTTGCCCCCACTTCGACGCTCCGACCTGCTATCCCGCCCGGGCGTGTGCCGGTGACCGAGATCCCATCACCAGAGCCCGAAGTCGATTTGAACCCTCGCATTTTGGGGGTGCGGACTCGCGGAAATTTTCCGGTCGGTAATGGCCATATTTTCTCGTAGCATGAGCCGATCAAGAGACTTTCCCTCTCGCCCCGGCGGCTTGGGGCGCCCAAAAGCAATATTCCATCGGGAGAAGGGAAGCCGATCTAAACAATGAATCCAAAACCTCGCCTTATCTCGGAGGGAATGTGGATTCCCTATATACTGGTGGCCAGTTGCTTTGCTTGGTGGGGATTTGCCAACTGTATCACCGACCCCCTCGTCAAAGTCTTCAAGGATATCTACGACGATCTGAGCCACACCGAGTCGGCTCTCATCCAGTTCGCTTTTTACGCCGCCTATTTCTGCCTCGCCATACCCGCGGGTATTATCTGCCGGAAGTTTTCCTACAAGCACGGGATTCTCGCCGGCCTCGGTATTTCCATGGTCGGCTGCTTTCTTTTTTATCCGGCCAGTCTGTCCAACAATTTCTACACCTTCCTCGTCGCTTTCTACGTTCTGGCGAGCGGCCTGGCGGTGCTGGAAACGGCCGCCTCTCCCTACGTCCTGACCTTGGGTGTGGCGAAAACCGCCACCCAGCGCTTGAATCTGGCGGGAGCCTTCGTCCCGACCGGTTCCATCGCCGGTATTTTGATCAGCAAGTATTTCGTTCTGGAAAGGCTGGAGTTGCTCGGCACCGAGAACCACGGTTTGAGCTCCGGGCAGTTGCAGGCCGATCAACTCTCCATCGTCATCACGCCCTATCTTTACGCGGGATGCGTGCTCATTTTGGCCTGGTTCTTGATGTTGTCGGTGAGGATCCAGAAACCTTCGGATGCGGCGGTAGCGAAGGGCCAGAAACTCGATCTGCTCCCCGCGATCAAACGTCTGGCCGGGAACTCGAATTACCTCTTTGCCGTTGTCGCGCAGTTCTTCTACGTCGGCGTCCAGATCAGTGTGTGGACGTTTACAATCCACTACGTCACAGACCAGCTCGGGGTCAAAGGCAGCCAGGCTCTCAACTACCAGACCGCCGCGTTGGTCGCTTTCATGGTCGCGCGTTTTATCTGCACGGGGCTGATGACTTTTATCCGGCCGAGCACCTTGCTCTTGGTCATGGCCTTGGCCGGTGTGGGCTGCTGCCTGGTTGTGGTTTTTGTCGGCGGCGCGGTCGGCGTTTATGCGCTGGTTGGCATTTCCGCATGCATGTCGCTGATGTTCCCGACGATCTTCGGGTTGGGTAGCAAGGGTTTGGGTGCAGACCTCGAATTTGGCAGTTCCGGCCTGATCATGGCCATCCTCGGCGGCGCGCTCATCCCGCTTTTCCAGGCCGGCTTGTTGGATGTCGCCAACGTCAGCTATTCCTACGTCGTGCCGATGGTCTGCTTCTTGGTCATCGCCTCCTTCGCGCTCTTCTCGCATCGTATTCCCGCGGGTGAGCCAACGCCTTGAAGGTGCTCTTGCCCCGGACGGGTGGCGGAACCGGGCAAGTGACGAGGAAAGGACCGGAACCGGCCGGCGAGATGCCGTTTGTGATTTCCCCCGCGGGGGGCTAAAAAGTCCCTTCCATGGCGGACATTGTTTATTTCGATCTCGAGACACAGCGGACGGCGAACGACGCGGGCGGGTGGGACAAAAAAGCGGCCATGGGAATGACGGTGGGCGCCACTTACAGCACCGGGACGGGGCGATACACGGTGTACGGCGAGGACCGGGTGCACGAGTTGGTCGACCAGTTGCAGCGGGCCGACCTGGTCGTCGGTTTCAACGTGATCAATTTCGACTACGAAGTCCTCATGGGTTACACGGTGATCGACCTGGCCCACGGCGTGCCGACGCTCGACCTCATGGTCGAGCTGGAAAAAAAGATCGGCCACCGGGTGGGTTTGGATTCCGTCGCGCAGTCGACCATCGGCTGCGGCAAGACGGCCGACGGGCTCGACGCGATCAAATGGTGGCGGCAGGGGCGGAAGCTCGATGTGGCCCGCTACTGCTGCTTCGATGTCAAAGTGACACGCCTGGTCCACGAATACGGCATGGAAAACGGCGCGGTGTTTTTCCAAGACCGGCTGGGCCGCAAGCAACGCGTGCCCGTGGAATGGTCCGTGCCCGCGCCGGCGCGCGCCGCCGCATGATCCAACCGCTGAAAAACGATCCGTCCGTCTGGTCGCTCTGTTGGGTGGATTTGCCGGAACCGCTGCCGGTGGAGAACGATTTTTTTCTGCCTACCGTGCTGCTGCTCGTCGGTCCGCGGTTCGAGCCGCTCGTGGCCCCCGAGATCGTCGACGAACTCGACCAGATCGCGGCGGAAGACTGGCTCTCGCGCCAGCTCGACGAAATCGGCCCGCCGGATCAGCTCCTCGTCTGGAAGGCCCCCGAGTGGGTGGCGGAGGACTGGAAATATTTCGGCCGCGATTGGAAAATGAAGGTGAAACTCGTCGTGCCCCCCCGTCACGAGGCGAAGCTGCAGGAACAGATCGGGGGCTCTCCGCCGCCCCGAGTCCTCGAGACGCCGTCTTCCGAAGTCTCCGCCGGTCTCCTGCGCGGTATCCGCCGCCTGCGGTCGCCGCGCAAACGGCGCGCGACAGTCGAGAAAGCGATCGATTTGGACCCCGCCAACCATGAAGCCAAAATCGAGCTGGCCGACATGGAGATGTCGTCCGGTCATTACGCGCGGGCCCTGGAGATTTTTTCCGCGGTGGACGAGGAGCTTTCGCCTGTCTTCCGGCGCCGCACGCCGCGGTGGTGGGAAGACCCGGCCACGCGTCCGTTCTTGCGCGCCCTCAGCGGCACCATGCTTTGCCAGTGGCATCTCGGCCGTGCGCCCGAGGCGGCCGACACCGCGCAACGCCTGCTGCAGCACGACAAAGACGACCACATGGGCGCGCGTTTTTATCTGCCGCTTTTTCTCCTTCTGGCCGGCGAACTGGAGAGCGCATCCGCTTACTTCCGGCATTACGCGAAGCACTATCCCGACGACATGCCCAATGCGTGGCTCAGCTTCGCCTGGGGACTGGTGCTTTGTCTGGAGGGTGACGACCAGGGAGCACGACGCAAATACCGCGAGGGCCTGTTCACCAACATTTACATTGCTCCGCGCCTCCTCGGGGAGCGGCCTCCGCCGGAGGACATCTATCATCCGACCGAGCGTGATGAACCTCAGTCCGCCGCCGAATTCGCCGGAGCTTTCGGCGGCCTGTGGGAGCGCGAGGCGGCGGCGGTGCGCATTCTGCGGGACGCCTGCGCCGAAGCATCCCCGGCGCTGGACGCACTTATCGAGAGGCGCACCCGCATGGCCGATTTCATGAACCAGCACTACGACCCCGACTACCGCGCGAAGTGGAACAAACTGCTCGACGAGGACGAGAAGCTGGTCAAGGAGCAGCTCGGGAAGGATTGAGCGCGTCCGGCGCTCAGGTCGACGTCGAGACCGGGGGCGCGGCGTCCCGGCTTTTGTCCTCCGGAACCACTTCCTCTCTCACCGGCTCGGGCGGCGGGGTCGGGACGGGCGTTGCCTCGGGCAGGTCAACCGGTTCGGGCAGGAGCTCGGGCAAAGGTTCGAGAGGCACATCATCGGGCAGGAGTCCGAGGTTCGGGTCGGGGATGGGAATGTTTTCCACGTAATCCTCGTATCGCGGCGAGGAACCGCGGCTGCTCTTTTTCTGCGGCAGGCGTTTGCGGTTCTGGTCAGGGGGCGGCTCGGGCGCTGGCTGGATATCCTCGTTGGCCATGTAGCCGACAAATCCGTTTTCCAGTTGGACACGGCTGTACCCGAACTCTTTGCGCAGGAGCATGACGGGCTCGTTGGTGCGCAGGCTCAGATCGGCACCCCCGGCTTGCTGCGGGCCCAGACGGAAAAAGAGGGCGTATTCGGTGCTCACCACCATGTCCGGGGCGAAGTCGGGCGGCGGTCCTTCGGGGACGGTTTGGCACGCGACCAAGCCGGCGATCACCGCGAGACAGAGTCCTCGTATCGATTTCAGCATCAGCAACCCAGATTCCCTACCACAGGTTCCCGCCTACGGCGAACGGCTTTTGGGAGCACTTGGAACCGCGCCCTGCCGGGCCTATGGTGCCGGCTGTGACCAGAGCGCCCCTTTTCATCCTCTTTCTGCTCGTGACCACCTCCCTGGCGCCGGCTCAGAGTTTGCGCGATTGGGCCTTTTACCTGAAGTCCCTCCGCTTGCCTTACAACACCCGCGCCCAGCTGGCGGGCGAATCCGCCCCCCGCACCATGGATTGCTCGAGCACGGCCCAGTTTCTCCTGGAGAAAACCAAGGGCATCGCGCTGCCGCGCACGGCGTCCGACCAATATCTCTTTGTTCGTCGGCACGGACGCCTCAAGCGCGCCGGAGGCCTTTTCGGCGGAACACCCGATACCGCGTGGTGGACCAAGCGTTTGCAACCCGGTGATCTTTTGTTTTGGGAACACACCTACAAGCCGAAGCGCCAACCGCCCGTCACCCATGTCATGGTCTATCTCGGCCGCGATGAAAACGGCACGCCGCTCATGGCCGGCGCGCAAAACTCGCGGGGGGTGAATATCTACAAACTCCAACCACGCGCGGTTTACGGCGGCCACGGCGGATTCCTCGGGCTCTTCAAAAAGAAAGGCAGACTCGTCGCTTACGGACGCTTGCCTTGAGCGAAGCTTAAAAAGTGTGGATGAACAAACCGGAGCGCAGCTTCGGTTCGAACCACGTGCTCTTCGGCGGCATGATTTGTCCGGCATCCGCGATGTCCATGAGCTGACGCATGGTCACCGGGTGCATGGAGAAGGCGACGGCCGCGCGCTTGGCGTCCACTTGCGCCCGCAAATAGTCCGTGCCGCGGATACCGCCGACGAATTCGATGCGCTTGCTGGTGCGCGGATCGTCAATGCCGAGAATCGGAGCGAGGATGCTGTCCTGCAGCAGACTGACATCGAGCCGCGAAACCGGATCGGAACCGGCGGGGATGTCGAACTCGAGTCCGAGCCAATGGCCGCCGAGATACATGGAAATATGTCCGGGTCGGGCTGGCACGGGCGGCGCCGAGGGCAACAACCGGCAGACGTGGCTGACCCGCACGAGGAATTCTTCGGGATGGAGGCCGTTCAGATCGGTGACGAGCCTGTTGTAAGCCAAGATCTGCAGCTGGTCTTGCGGGAACATCACGGCGGGGAACCAATTGTAGTCTTCCTCGCCGGTGTGATGGGGATTGGCCTCGCGTTTGGCCAGCCCGACGCGCGCGGCGCCGGCCGAGCGATGGTGTCCGTCGG
>JBMTVD010000106.1:0-5438 GCA_049451035.1 Chthoniobacterales bacterium
TCACTTTCGAGAAGTTCCCCAAGGCCGATCCGGTGCTGACCACGCAGATGAAAAGTGTGGGGGAGGCCATGGCCATCGGCCGCACTTTCAAGGAGGCGATGCAGAAAGCGTTGAGGTCGCTCGAGACGGGCCGGGCCGGGTTCGGTGCGGATGGCAAGGACGATGCGCCACGGCAAGCGGACGGGTCCTTGGACGAAGCCGCCTTGGAGCAGAAAATCCGGGTCCCCACCGCCGACCGCATCTTCAGCCTGCGTCATGCGCTGCTGGCCGGATGGAGCGTCGACAGAATTCATGAGATTACGGGCATCGATCCTTGGTTCCTGCAAGGATTGGCCAAGATCGTGGCCGAAGAGAGCGCGTGCCCGGAGGATTTGGGCTCGGTTTCGTGGCGTCGCATCAAGCGTCACGGATTCAGCGACCGGCAGATCGCATATCTCACCAAGTCCAGCGAGGCCGACGTACGCAAAGCGCGCCAAGCCGCCGGGGTTGAACCGACCTACCGCTTGGTGGACACCTGCGCGGCGGAGTTCGAGGCCTACACCCCCTATTACTATTCGACCTACGGCGATGAGGACGAAACGCGACCGAATGACAAGAAGCGGGTGATGATCCTGGGCGGCGGCCCGAACCGGATCGGGCAGGGGATCGAGTTCGATTACTGCTGCGTGCACGCGGCCTTCGCGTTCCGCGAACTGGGTTGGGAGACGGTCATGGTCAACTCCAATCCGGAGACGGTCTCCACCGATTACGATACGAGCGACAAACTTTATTTCGAACCGCTCACCCTCGAGGATGTCCTGAACATCTACGAACGGGAAAAATGCGACGCGGTCATCGTGCAATTTGGAGGTCAGACCCCGCTCAATTTGGCCGCGGCGCTGGAGGCGCACGGGGTGAATATCATCGGCACATCGCCGAGGAGTATCGAGATGGCGGAGGATCGGAAGCATTTCGCCGCCATGCTCGAGCGCTTGGATCTGCGCGCCACGCAGGGAGGGACCGCCACGAACGAGAATGAGGCCCTGGCCGTGGCGGAAAAAGTCGGCTATCCGGTGCTGGTTCGCCCTTCGTTTGTGCTGGGGGGGAGGGCTATGGAGATCGTCTACACGCCGGACGACCTTCGCCGCTACATCCGCACGGCGGTCAAGGCCAGTCCCGACCGGCCGGTTTTGGTCGACCGGTTTCTCGAGGATGCGACGGAGGTCGATGTCGATTGCCTCAGCGACGGGGAGGAGACGGTCATCGGTGGCATCATGGAGCATATCGAGGAAGCGGGAGTGCACAGCGGGGACAGTGCCTGCGTGGTGCCGAGTTTCTCGCTATCCGAGGACGTTTTGCGCGAGTTGCGCCGTGCGGCCAAGGCGATGGCCAAAGAGTTGAAGGTAAAAGGTCTGATGAACGTTCAGTTCGCGGTCAAGGACGAGACGGTCTACGTGCTGGAGGTCAATCCGCGCGCCTCGCGGACCATCCCCTACGTGAGCAAGGCGATCGGGGTGCCGCTGGCCAAACTGGCGGCCAAGGTCATGGCCGGTCACAAATTGACGGATTTGGGTTTCACCGAGGAGGTGGTGCCAAAACATTACTCGGTCAAGGAGGCGGTTTTCCCGTTCATCAAATTTCCCGGCATCGACATCACCCTCGGGCCCGAAATGCGTTCGACGGGTGAGGTTATGGGAATCGACGCGGATCTCGGTGTTGCCTACGCCAAGGCCCAGATGTCGGCCCAGCCCGCCCTTCCGACCGAAGGGCATGTCTTCATCAGTGTCAAAGACGCGGACAAGGGGCAAATTGTGGCCATCGCCAGAGACTTCGCCGAGATGGGCTTTACCATCCACGCCACGAAGGGAACGCTGGAAGTGTTGAGCGCAGACGGCATTCCCGCACGGCTGATCTACAAATTGGCCGAGGGTCGGCCCAATCTTCTCGATCTGATCAAGAACGGCGAGATGCAGTTCATCATCAACACGCCGCACGGCAAAGTGCCCCGTCAAGACGAGGTGGCGATCCGCAGCGCCGCCGTGGCCCAGCGCATTCCTATCATGACAACGATACGCGCCGCGCGGATGAGCGCGCGGGCCATCAAGTCCCTGAAACTCGGCGGCTGTGGTGTGCGACCCCTGCAGGAATACAAGGCCTGATCAGGCATTCCACAACCGCGCGCTCAGGGCGGTGACGGCCGCATTGATCTCCGCCTGTTTCTTGCTTTGGCCATGGCCGCGTCCCAGCTCTTTGCTTTCCCAAACCACGCGGCAGACAAATTCCTTTTGGTGGTCGGGGCCTGTCTCGGAGACAACCTCATAAGCCGGGCTGAGTGGGGAGATGGCTTGGAGGATCTCCTGCAGTTCACCTTTGGGATTGTGTTCTCCGGGTTCGCGGGCCAAGGCCCCCAACTCGTCTCCCGCCACACGGAGGACAAAACGCCGCACGGTCTCGAGGTCGCTGTCCAGGTAGATTGCGCCGACCAGTGCCTCGAAGGCATCGGCGAGGGTGGAGGGCCGGCGGCGGCCCTCGTTGGACTCTTCGCCACGGCCGAGCATGAGATAATCGCCGAGCCCGAGCGCCAAGGCATGTTTTTTGAGCCCCTCGCGCGAAACGATGCGGGAGCGAAGCTTGGTCATTTGGCCTTCACTGAAAGCCGGAAAAAGCCGGTAAAGGTGGTGGGTGACAACAAGCTGCAGGACGGCATCACCCAAAAACTCCAGTCGCTGGTTGTCGAAATGGAAGGTTTTGCGTTCGAAAGACAGGCTGGGGTGGGTGAGCGCTTCAGCCAAAAGCAACGAGTTGCGGAATTTGTAGCCGATGAGCCGCTCGAGCGGATTCATGTGCGCCCCCGTGTCCGAGGGCACCAGCGAGGGGACAGCACGTGTCGCTTCGGGCATCAGTGGAGCCCCCGCAAAAGCAATTCTGCGTTCGAATTGGTCTTCTGCAAATTGCGGACGAGTGTTTCCATGGCCTCGACGGCCGGAAGTTCAGTGAGCCCTTTGCGCAGGACAATGACGCGGGAAAGCTCGTCCGGATGGTAGAGGTTTTCCTCCCGGCGCGTCGCCGACTTGACAATGTGGATGGCCGGGAAAACACGCGTGTCGGCGATGGTCCGGTCGAGATGGACCTCCATGTTGCCTGTGCCTTTGAATTCTTCGAAGATAAGGTCATCCATTCGGCTCTGGGTTTCGACCAGTGCGGTTGCCACGATGGTCAGGCTGCCGCCTTCCTCCGTGTTGCGAGCCGCCCCGAAGAAGCGCTTGGGTCTCATCAACGCTTTGGCATCCACCCCGCCCGACATGATGCGTCCTTTGCCGGGTTGCAGATTGTTGTAGCCGCGGGCGAGGCGCGTGATGCTGTCGAGGAGGATGACCACATCATGCCCCAGTTCGACCAGGCGCTTGGCCCGCTCGATGACGAACTCGGCCAGTTGGGTGTGCCGCTGCGGGGATTCATCGAAGGTAGAGCTGTAAATGTCGGCATCGACGGTCCGGCGCAGGTCGGTAACCTCCTCGGGTCGCTCGTCGACGAGGAGCAAGATCAGCTTCACGTCGGGCGAAGAAGCACGAATACCCTGGGCGATATCGCGCATGAGAATGGTTTTGCCGGTGCGGGGAGGGGCCACGATGAGCGCCCGCTGGCCCTTGCCCAGCGGGGCAACCAAGTCGACGGCTCGGGCGCTCAGGCTCGGGTTTTTCGGAGCCTCAAGGATGATGCGTTCTTGGGGGAAAAGGGGCGTCAGCTTGTCAAAGGGGGTGACTGGTTGCCATTCGGCGGCGGCAATGCCCTCGATCGACGTGACCGAGGCCAGTCCGCAGTACCGGTCGCGTTCCCCGGGTGCCCGCAGGGCGCCCGTGACCCGCAGTCCGGTTTGCAGGGAAAACTCGCGAACCAAGCCGATCGAGACAAAGAGGTCGTCCGGGCCGGCGGCAAAGTTGTAGCAAGGCCAGCGGAGCATGGCGTAGTCGCCCGTGTCTTCAATCACTCCGTCGGCCGTGATGGTGGCCCCGGCGGAGAGCAGAAAGCGGCAGATGTCGAAAATCAGGTGGCGCTTGGTACCGTCGGGTCGCACGCGCAACTGGTAACGCTGCAGCAGGCTGGCCAGTTCGGCGTGGCTGAGCGCCTGAAGGTTGCCCATGGTCGTGGCAAAGCCCTCCACTGTCTCCGCAGAGGAGGGAAAGCCATCCAAGAGGTTTGGAGTTGTCGGTGTCTCGAGAGCAACCATGCTCAAGCGGGAAATAACTGGTAGGCGAGCAGTTTAGTTTGGCGGGCGAGGGCCGCCGGCGAGCCGTCATTCCAAATGGCCATGTCAGCTCGGCTTAATTTCTGCCCGATAGACCACTGGCTGGCAAGCATGGCTTCTCCGAGCGGCCGGTCGATGCCGCGGGCTTTCAGGCGGTCCAGTTGGGTCGCGCGGGTGCAGCCGACAGCCACTATCACGTCGAAAAATGCTTCTGCACCAGTTTCATAAAGGAGGGGAATGTCCGCGAGCATTGGAGACCTTGCCGCGAGACATTCCTCGCGCATGGCCAGCCACCGGGCCCGCACAAGGGGGTGCAATAGCCCTTCGAGGCGCCGCCGGGCCCCCAGGTCTGCATAAATGGCTTCGCGCAGCTTGGCGCGGTCGGGTTTGCCGTTTGCCGCGAGGAACCTCGCGCCGAAATCGCGCTGGATCCCGGAGGCGACAGCAGGTTCTTGATCCAAAAGGGAGCCGACGGCCTGGTCTGCGTCAAAGACCCGCATCGGGGTGTGCGAGGCCAGCATCCGGCAGGCCGTCGACTTTCCGGAGGCAATCCCTCCTGTCAGGCCGATGATCATGGTGGGCTAGGCAGGAATCTCCCAATCGAATCGAGCAAAGAGGACTGAAATGGAGGGCGGAGTGTCTACTTGCGGGTCAGTCCCTTGGGGTTGCCGCGGGCGGGCAGTGGCAATTCCGGGGGCAGGCCAAGCGGTTCGACGATTTCCTCTTGATCGGAGTCGTCTTCAGGGCGGAGCAATTGGCCGGCCGCATCCATGAGGCGGGCGGTGGTGAATATGATCAGGTTACGCTTGATCTTTTGCTCTACCTCGGAACGAAAGAGAACGCCTGCCAACGGGATGTCGCCCAGAATGGGGACCTTATCGCTGACTTTTTGGACGTCTTCGCGAATCAGTCCGCCGATCACGACTGTCTGTCCGTCCCAGATGCTGACGTTGGTTTTAACCCGGCGCGTACTGAAAATGGGTTGGTTGATAACGTTTTCCGTCAATATTTGAGGCGTCGGATCAGTAAAGACATCCAATGCCCGAGTCAGTGTGCCGGCGGCGTTGGTTATAGACAGTAAATCTACACCCACGAAATTCTGCTTCGGTACGGCGATGGGGGATCCGTAGTTAATGAATCCTTCAAAATCAACAACTTCAGGCTCCAAGTTCAGGTCGATGGTATACCCGTCGGGGCCAATCTGGGGTTCGAC
>JBMTVD010000107.1:0-5406 GCA_049451035.1 Chthoniobacterales bacterium
CAACCAAAGGCCCTGGGTGGCGGCGAAGCGTTCGACGGAGGAAGACCAACCCGCTCCCGGAATATCTCCCGAGGAAGACAAGATGATCGAAGCCATGACCCCGAGGGCCAGCATGATGAACTGGGCAAGCGCGATGGCGATGTTCACGACTGACCCAACCCTGTCGCCCGCGGGGCGACCGGTCAATCCCGCGATCCTCTCGACATCGCGGTCGCATTTCACTAGCAGATGCGGGTGATTTCCACGGCGCCGGTCCGCGTCCAAGCCAAGTTTTTCTTCGAGGGCGAAAAAAAGTTTTTCGTCAAAGGGGTCACCTATGGCCCTTTCGCCCCCGACGGGGAAGGCCACCATTTCGGCACCCCGGAGCAGGCGCGTGTCGACTTGGCCATGATGCGCGAGGCCGGCATCAACGTCGCACGGATTTACTATGTGCCTCCGCGGTGGTTTCTCGACGCCTGCGCGGAACACGGCATCCGGTGCCTGATTTCCATTCCGTGGGCCGAACACGTGGAATTCCTCAACCAGCGCAAAATCCGGCGCGAGATCGAGCAAACGGTGGTCGCCGCGGTGACGGCGCACAAGGGACATCCCGCGGTTTTGGGTTTCCTCGTGGGCAACGAGATCCCCAGCCACATGGTGCGCTGGCTCGGACCGCGGCGTGTCACCGAGTTTCTCGAATCTCTCATTTACATGGCCAAGCGGGCGAATCCCGATGTGCTTTACTCCTACGCGAGTTTTCCGCCGACCGAATACCTCCTCCCGCAAAACGTCGATTTTCTCACCTTCAACGTGTACCTGCACCGGCGCGCCGATTTTCAGCGCTATCTCGCACGGTTGCAGAATCTGGCGGAAGACCGGCCGCTCATCCTGGGTGAATTCGGCATGGATACCATCCGTCACCCGGAGGAGGAGCAGGAGGAAATGCTTTCCTGGCACATCGAGGACGTGGTCCGGGGCGGATTGGCCGGAACGATCATCTACGCCTGGACCGATGAATGGTTCCGCGGCGGCCAGGAAATCCTCGATTGGGCGTTCGGACTCGTCACGCGCGACCGCCGGCCGAAGAAAGCCTTCCACGCGGTGAAGAAGCTCTTCGGCGGAGAAAAACCGCCTTCCGAACGCGTGCCGCTGGAGAAATATCCGCGGGTGTCGGTGGTGGTGTGCTCCTTCAACGGCGGCAAAACACTTTCGCACTGCCTGCGCGCCCTCGACCGCATCGATTACCCCGACTACGAGATCGTGTTTGTGGACGACGGCTCGACCGACGACTCGCAGGAGGTGGTGGCCGCTTGGGAACAAGACCGCGAAAAACGCCGTGCTCCCGGTGCCGCGCTCCCCGGCTTCAAGAACATCCGTCAGCAAAACATGGGTCTGAGCTACGCGCGCAACGCGGGCGCCGCCGCGGGTGACGGCCAGGTCATCGCCTATACCGACAGCGACTGCATGGCCGATCCCGACTGGTTATATTACCTCGTGGGCACGCTGCTTTCCGGCGACTACGCCGGAGTCGGGGGGCCGAATGTCTCGCCGCCCGCACAGGATTGGATTCAAGCCTGCGTGGCCGCCGCGCCGGGGGGCCCGAGCCACGTCCTGCTCACCGATGTCGTTGCCGAGCACATTCCGGGATGCAACATGGCTTTTCACCGGTGGGCCTTCGACCAGGCGGGAGGTTTCGATCCGGACTACCGCAAGGCGGGCGACGACGTGGACTTCTGCTGGCGCCTGCAGCAAGGCGGCCAGGTGATCGCGTTCAGTCCCTCCGCTGTGGTATGGCACTACCGCCGCTTCACGTTGCGGGCCTTCCGCAAGCAGCAGGAGGGCTACGGCGAGGCCGAGTCCATGCTGCGGTTCAAGCACCTCGTCTTTTTCGGGCCGACTGGCACGGCCAAATGGAAAGGCCAGATCTACGGGGCACCGCGCTTCACGTGGTTGGTCAACAGTCCCCTCATCTACCACGGCGTCTTCGGCGAGGGACTGTTCCAGAGCATCTATCCGACACCTCGCTCCGAGCTGGCCAACTACCTCGCCAGCCTCGAGTGGGTTATCCTCACGGGGCTTGTCGCGCTGTTTTCCATCGGTTTCCCGGATCTGCGGGTCGTCGCCTACCTTATGTTGGGCGGAACCTTTCTCGTCGCTTTGTCTTACATGCTGCAGGCGCGACTCGAACCGCAATTCGACTCGGTGCGCGCGCGCTTGCTGGTCGCGTTCCTCGCCTTTTCCCAACCGCTCGTGCGCGGTTGGACGCGTTATTTCACGTGGCTGAAATACAAGCGCACGCCGCCGGCGGTCATTCGCGCACGCGAGGCCGAACTGGACGGGGAACATGCCAGCGGCGAAACAACCAACTTCGCATTTTGGAACGAGGAAGGCCACGGCCGTGAACGCTTGCTGGCCGAAGCCACGCGCATGCTGGAGGAGGAGGGCTGGAGCTACTCGATCGACACCGGATGGAAAACCTGGGACGTGCAGGTGTATGGCAGCTTCTGGTGGATGGTGCGACTGCGGTCGGTCACCGAATACCACGGGGGCCCCAAGTGCCTGACGCGCGCCACCCTGCGTCTGCGCACCAGCGGCGCAACCATGTTGGTCAACTTCGCGGTCATCTGCGCCCTGCTTTACCAGCAGATCTTCACTCCCGGAATTCCATGGTGGGAGCTCGGCGTCTACGGAGTCTTTCTCGGGTTCCTCGCATACCGCGGCCGACGCCTGAAGCGGCGCGCCGCGGACCTTCTCGTGGTCGCGGCGCGGCACGCGGGGCTGGAGTGCGTGGGCAAAAATGCCGCGCCGTGAGCGAACGCCTTTCCGACTACGATTTCGCGCTCCCCCGCGAACTGATTGCCTCCCGGCCCCTCGCCGAGCGCGGTGCGTCGCGCATGATGGTGGTCGACCGCGCGGCGCGGTCCGTCTCGCACCGCCGCTTCCGCGATTTGCCGGAGTTCCTCCATCCCGGCGACTTGCTCGTTCTGAACAACTCGCGTGTCATTCCGGCGCGGTTGCTGACCGACGATGGCAAAATCGAAATTCTCGTTTTCCAAAAGCTTCCCGCCGGTTGCTGGCGCGCTTTCGCCCGCCCCGGCAAGCGCACCCGCCCCGGGGCGGTCATCGCCATTGCGGGCACCACGGCGCACATCGAGGAAGTCGATGATGAGGACGGCACGCGCGTCGTGCGCTTCGCAGCCGAACCCGATTTCGAGCGGTGCGGGCACATGCCCATTCCTCCTTATCTGGGACGCGAGGACGACGAGGAAGACCGGGTCCGTTACCAGACGGTCTACGCCGACGCGGCAGGATCGGTCGCCGCACCGACCGCGGGATTGCACTTCACGCCGGAGATCTTAGCCCGGCTGCCCCACACCTTTGTCACCTTGCATGTCGGGCCCGGCACGTTTCTTCCGGTGCGAACGGACAATCTGAAGGAGCACAAGATGCACGCGGAGGAGTTCGGGGTCGGAGCCGAAGCGGCCGAGACGATCAACCGGGCGAAGCGTCTCGTGCTGGTGGGGACAACAACCTTGCGCGTGATGGAATCCCTTCCCCCCGGACCCGTGCATGCCGGCGCGGGCTCGACCGACATTTTTATCCGGCCCGGTTTCGCATTCCAAAGAACCGGCGCCTTGCTCACCAATTTCCATCTGCCCAAATCCACACTGTTCGTTCTGGTTTGCGCGCTGGCCGGTTCCGGACTGATGCGCGAAGCCTACGCGGAGGCCATTCGCGAGCGTTATCGTTTCTTCAGCTACGGCGACTGCATGCTGATTATCTGAGGAGACGCTCACGAGTCGCTCTCCGCGCTAGCCACGGCGCACAGGCTGTTCGACCCGTCGATCTCACTTCCGGCCAGCGATCTCAGCTGCCCGACCATCGGCCTCCGGGAGAGCCTTGACGACCGACTGCGCGCGCGTCAGGGCTTGGAAGCCAAGGTCTGACATGGCAGCCATTCCGTTGCCCGATCTTCCCCAGCCGTTCCAAGCCACCTCCGGCTGCACGTCGTTGCACCAGTTGAAGTAGACGGTGCCCGATTGGGCCTCTTCGAGGATTCGTTCCTGCAACGCGGGGCCGCGACAGCCGACACAAAGTCACGTTGATCAGATCCGCATCTTATTGCAGCAAATAAAACCATCCTGCCGGACCTGAAGGACCGGTTCCGCGTCTGCATCCGCGATGTCGGCTACTTCCTCACCCCGGAGCAGAGCAAATACCTCATGCAGAAACCCGAGTCATTGCCCGATTCCGGAGGTCGGGAGAGGCCGGAAACCGGTTGGCGACAACACGCCTCGCATGTTATGGAAAATTCAGGAGCACGCTCGTGCTTCTTGGTTCAGGCAAAGCGCGCTACCGCGTTATTTTGAAAAACGATTTCTGACCATGCGAACAAAACCCCTCCCCATCCTTGTCACCGTGCTTCTCGCCGGTTGCGCCTCGCCGCAGGGCGAATTGACCAAGTTGGCCGAGCAACGATTGTCCATGTCGCGCGACATCGCGTGGGCCAAGCACTCGGCGGATTTGCCGGTTTACGACCCGCAGCGCGAGACCGCGATTCTGCAGACCATGATGGCCGCCGGACAGCAGCAGGGGCTGGCACCGGACACGGTGCGGCACTTTTTCGCCGCGGAAATGGAAGCGTCCCGCCGCGTGCAATGGGCATGGATCGAGGCATGGAGAAAAAATCGCATTCCTCCTCCGCACCAACCCGCGCAGGATCTCGGCGCCTACTTGCGCCCGCAGATCGACGGAATCAACCAGCGCCAGATCCGCGCTTTGGCCCGCGGCGCCAGGCCGCTCAACGTTGATCAACTTTCGGCGATCGGCGCGCGCTTCTTGCCGAAGAACTGACGGAGCACGGCGGCGGATTCCTCGCCGAGCACTCCGCCGGTCACCTCGCAGCGGTGGTTGAGCGCGTCGCTTTGGAGCAGGTTGATCCATCCGCCGGCTGCTCCGGATTTCGGATCCGGGCATCCGAAGACCACCCGCCGCAGGCGCGAAAGCACGATGGCTCCGGCGCACATCGGGCACGGTTCCTTGGTGACGTAAAGATCGCACTCGTTGAGCCGCCAGTCGCCCACCGCGGCTTCGGCCTGCGTGATGGCCAGCATTTCGGCATGCGCCGTGGCGTCCCTGAGCATTTCCACTTGGTTCCACGCCCGACCGATGATTTCCCCGTTGCGCACGATGACCGCCCCGATCGGCACCTCGTCGGCCTTGGCCGCCTTTTGCGCGCAGCGCAGGGCGGACTGCATGTAGAAGACATCCGGTTGCCAGTCGAAGCCTTGGATTTCCTCCGCGCTCACCGTAACCTCCCGGCGTGAAGACCATCGTCGCCCCTTCCGTCCTGGCCTGCGACTTCGCCCGCCTCGGCGAGGAAGTGACTGACGTGACCCGCGCGGGGGCGGACTGGATCCATTGCGA
>JBMTVD010000108.1:0-5207 GCA_049451035.1 Chthoniobacterales bacterium
GGAGCACGAAGGACGGGTGCAAAACGCTCGACGGCACCGGCGATGTCTTCTCCGGGGGCGAGGAAGATGGAGCGAGCGCCGGTTTCCTTGGCAATGGCATCGAGACCGTCGTTGGCGGTCATGGCGACCCCGAGAATGTGCACGGGGCAGCCTAGTTTTTTGGCCGCCGCGATCGCGCCGCGTTCGTCTCCGACCTGACCGTCGGTGATGACAAGGACGGCGGCGGGATGTTCCGCGCTGTGCTCGTGGATCTTGGTCCGCAGGTGCTGGAGCGCGGGCACCAACTCGGTCCCGCCGGCCACACCAATGCGGTAAATGGCCGATCCTTCGGCACCGAAGTCGATGTCGGCGGCGCGGATCAGTTTGGATTCGTAGTCGCGGACGGTGCTCTCGAAGAGGGAAAGCCAAACGCGGGTGTCGGGATGCAAGCGCGGGACAAAAGCCGCGAGCGCCTTGCATGCTCCGGTCCAGTTGTCGCCACCCATGCTGCCGCTGCGATCCAAGAGGAAATACACATCGACGGGAGTCGATGTGTTGTGACGAGTGGCGGGTGACGAGTGACTAGTGTCGGAGGAAGATGAAACGACCGTCGCCGGGGACGGCGACGCTACAGGCGCGGCAGGGAGGCGGATTTCCAGGAGACCGCGATTGTCTTGGTCGAGCCAGGCGCGGACAACGGGTGTCGCGGGGCATTTTTCATTCCAGGTGAAGACGAAGTCGCGGTTGGGCAAATGGCCGTCGACAGCCAAAGCGGCAACAAGATCATCGCCGTCCTTTTTGATGACGATGGGATGACTGGGAGAGGAAGCGGAGTCGGTGAAGTCTCCGGCTGCACGCAGACGAACGGAGGCGTGGAGCGAGGCCGCGTCGGGATGATCGCCGTCAATGCGAGGCGGCGTGATGCGCGAGGCATCGGGGACAAGGTCGGTGTCGTCGATGGTGCCGGGTCCGGAGTTTTCGCGCAGGAGCGGTTCGCCCGAGATGTAACGCGCACCGGGATTGACCGGAATGCGCAGGGTGCGGCGTTCGCGCAAGCGTTGCACGGGCTGCAGGTAGGCGAAGCGCATGAGGACGATGTCGCCGGGTTGGAGGTTGCCGAGGGAGAGGGTGAAGAGATTGTCGCGCTCGCTCTCGGTCAGGGCAGCGCGCCGGCCGCGAGCCTTCGCTTGCTTGAAGAGCTTGCGTGCTTCGTCACGCTGCTCGGTCTTGGCCGAGACAACGCGGCCGTTGACGCGCATTTCGCAGCGGTAGGTGGCGGCGTCGGCAGGGAGCGGGAAAAGGAAACGGCAATCGAGGGGTTGGTCGTTGTTTTGCTCGAAGAGCTGGTCGACTTCGACGTCGGCGAAACCGGCGGTGATGTCGGCACGGACGCTGAGGCCGCGCAGGGGAAGGACGATGCGGGATTTCTCCAGCCAGGCTTCGAGGCCGAAGGGTTCGGAGGGGAGTTTGCGGGATTTCATCGGGTGACGGGGGTTTTCTTTTGCAGGATGCGGTTGATCGCGGCGACTTGGGCGGCGGTGGGGCGCGCACCGTCACGCCCGATCAAGGCGAAGGAGCCTTCGAGCGGGATGACGTTCCAAGTCTCGGCGGAAAACGGGGGCATGGTGGCGACGGGCTGGTGCTCGCGACGGGCGCGATCGAGGAGTTCGCGCAGGTTGGCGTTGTCGCGGCCGTAGAGAAGTTCCTGGATGCGGCGCAGGGGCATGCCGCGGGATTGCAGAGCGCGGATGGAGGCGAGTTGGAGGAAGTGGCGCTCGCCGTAAGCCGTCCCCTCGCCTGTGGCCGGACCGTCGAGCAGTCCGAGGGTGCGGTAGTAGCGCAGGCTGCGCTGGGAGAGGTTTTCGGCGGCTTGGCCGCTGGCGGGAACAAAGCCTTTCTCGGCGCACCAATCGTTCACGGCGTCGGCGAGATCCTGCAGGCTGGCGTAGGAGGATTTCCGGTTCATGAGGGCAATATGCCAGTAGACAGTGTTGCTGTCAACATGGAATTTTTCGGACTCTGTTTTTGGCGCTCACGGTTCACCACTCCCGGATCTCGATCGCATGGGCCGCGGCGGCGGCCTGTGACGAGTGGCGAGAGCGGGCCAAGAGACGGCCGCCGGTAGCGGGTGGGAAGGTTTGAAAGTAGGAACGTGGAAAAGACTAAAAGACCAATAGGCGAAGAGACGAGAGACGAAGAGGTCAAAGGTGGGAAGGTATGAAAGTGGGAGCCGAGGGCAACGTAGGAAGGTGAAAGGTAGGCAGTTGGCAGTAGTCAGTATCAGTTGGGCGCGGCGGCGACCAAACGGCCGCGGCCCACGAAAATCGGCTGATAACCCCGGCCAAGAGGCGAAGAGACGAAGAGACTGGAGGGCGGAAGGCGGAGATCGGAGATCGGAGAGCGGAAAGCGGAGGGCGGAAGGCGATTATTCGAAGGGGTAGCGGAGGCCGATTTGGCGGCGGATCGCGTCCATGGTTTCCGCGAGCGCGAGCGTGTCGGCCCACGGCATAAGGGGGCTTTCGGTCAGACCGGCACGCAGACACCGGGCCGCTTCCTCGATCTCGTATTCGAACCCCTCGCCGCGGAACGGCTCGTCGATGACTTCGGAGGTATCCCCCGCAAAGACGATGGCCTTCTCAGCCGCGATGAAATGCGCGGGCACCTCAATGCGACCGTGCTCGCCGGCCACAACGAGCCGGTTGTCACCGTGCGCCACGAGGCTGCAGACAAAGTTCGCCACCGCGCCGGATGGATACCCAAGCGAGGCTGAAAGGATTTCGTCCACGCCCGTGGGCGACATGCGCGCGACCGCGGCAAGGTCCGAAGGTTCTTCGCGCAGAACAAACTGCGACATGGCGAGGCAGTAGATACCGAGGTCGAGCAAGGCACCGCCGGCGAGCGCGGGGTTCATCCAGCGTTGGGCGGGATCGAGGTTGCCGCGGACGCAGAAACCCGAAGTGACCGCACGCAACCGTCCGATGCGGCCGTCGCCGATGAGGCGCCCCAAGCGGAGATAGAGCGGGGAAAAGCGCGGCCAGATCGCCTCCATGAGGAACGCGCCGTTGGCGCGCGCAAGGGCGACCAACCCGCGGGCTTGCGCCGCATTTACCGTGAGCGGCTTTTCGGCCAGTACGGCCTTTCCGCACGAGAGCAAAATCTGCGCGGCCCCGAAATGCGCGCAGTGCGGCGTGGCGATGTAAACGATGTCCACGGATGATTCTGCGGCCAGCGCGCGGACATCGCTCAACGCCAACGGAGCTGCGAACTCGCGCGCAGCAGCCCGTGCGCGCCCGATGTCGCGGCTGACCACCGCACGCACCGAACCAGCGCGCGCGACAGACAAATCCCGCACGAATTTACGCGCGATGCCACCCGGTCCAACAATGCCCCAGCGAAGGTTTTCCATCGCAGTGCAGGCTAACGCGGAGTCAACCGGAGCTCACGCATCAAGCGGAGGGCGAAAGCGGGAAACAGGAGACCGGAGATCGGAGGGCGGAGTGAACAGAAGGCAACGAAGGTAACAAAGAGGGAAGAGACTAAAAGACTGCAGGACTAAGAGACCAAGAGCCGAGCGGAGCGAGAAGGCGGACGACGAGAAACCAGCAGAGGTCGAGAACAACCCGTGACCGCGGGCGGCGGCGCCACTAGGGTCTCCGGATGGAGAGACCTACTTTCGCCAGCCTCGGGCTTTCACCGGAGATTCTCAAAGCAGTGGACAATTTGGGCTTCGAGGAGGCGTCGCCCATCCAGGCGGCGGCCATTCCCGAACTGCTGGCGGGCCGGGATGTGGTCGGTCAATCGCAGACCGGCTCGGGAAAAACGGCGGCCTTCGCCATTCCGGCCATCGAGAAGACCGACCCGGCGCTGCACGCGGTGCAGGTGCTGGTGCTTTGTCCGACGCGCGAACTGGCGACGCAGGTGGCCGGCGAGGTGCACAAGCTTTCCGCGGGCAAACGCGGCGTGCACGCCGTGCCGGTCTACGGCGGATCGTCTTTCGAGCGGCAGGCGCAGGAACTCAAACGCGGCGCGCAGATCGTGCTGGGCACGCCGGGCCGGATCATCGATCACCTCGAGCGGGGCACGCTCAAGCTCGACCGCCTGCGGTTCATCGTGCTCGACGAGGCGGACCGCATGTTGGACATGGGTTTCCGCGACGACATCAAGAAGATCCTCGACGCCATGCCGGCGGACCGGCAGACGGCGTTTTTCTCGGCGACGGTTTCCCCGGCCATCCGCAAGTTGATCGACCGCTACGCGCGGGATCCGGTCGCGCTGAAGATCGACCAGAAGAAGGTCGACGCCCCCGATATCACGCAATGGTATTACGAGACGCCGCCGCGGATGAAATTCGACGCGCTGCTGCGGCTGATCGATTTCCACACTTACCGGTCGGGCATCATTTTCTGCAACACGCAGCGGACGGTGGACGAATTGGCCGACGATCTGCAGGCGCAGGGCATACCGTCCGACCGCTTGCACGGCGGCATCGCCCAGGCGCAGCGCACGCGCGTGATGAACAAATTCAAAGCGGGCGGATTCGATTTCCTGGTGGCGACGGACGTGGCGGGCCGCGGCATCGACGTGGATGACCTGGAGTTGGTGGTGAATTTCGACCTGCCCTACGATCCGGAAGATTACGTGCACCGCATCGGGCGGACCGGCCGCGCGGGCAGGCAGGGAGTGGCCGTTTCGCTGGTGACGGGACGGGATGTGCACAAGATCCGTTTCCTCGAGAGGTTCACCCACTCGACGATCCGTCGCGGGAAACTGCCCACGGCGGGAGAAATCGGCGAGAAGCGCACCGACGCGCTCCTCGAGCGCGTGCGGCAGACGATCGAGTCGGGCAGCGCGCAGGCGCAGATGGTCCATGTCGATCGTCTGCTGGAGGAGGGCGCGGATTCGACCGAGGTGGCCGCCGCTTTGTTCCATATTCTCGGCGGCGGGGAGACCTCCGCACCGCCGGCGCAACCCGCGGTGTCCGCGAAGCAGGCGCCCGGGCGCGATGCCTCCGGCGAAGGACGTACCCCGACGCCGGACGAACCGCCGCGCAAAGCGAAGCCGGGCCGAGCGTGGCTGCGGGTGGGTCTCGGACGCGGCGCGGTGAGAAATCCGCGCGACATCGTCGATTTGCTGGTCGAAGCGGCGGGTCTGCACGCGCGCGAGGTGGGCTTCATCGCCTTGGGTGACGAGGCGAGTTACGCGGAGGTTCCCTTCGATTTCACCAAAGG
>JBMTVD010000109.1:0-4856 GCA_049451035.1 Chthoniobacterales bacterium
TTACGAGAAACTCGGCCAGTTTTACCTCGGCCGGGAAGTCGACCCGGACGGCGGACCAAACAAAAATCTCCTCCTTTATGACTCGGGCAACCTGACCACGCACGGGGTCTGCGTGGGCATGACCGGCAGCGGAAAAACCGGCCTTTGCCTGGCCCTGCTCGAGGAAGCCGCCATGGACGGCATCCCGGCGCTAATCGTCGATCCCAAGGGTGATCTGGGCAACCTGCTCCTCACTTTTCCGCAAATGCGAGGGGAAGACTTCGCACCATGGGTCAGCGAGGAAGACGCACGCAGAGCCGGCATTCCCGTGGAGCAATTCGCCGAAGCCGAGGCGGAAAAATGGAAAACCGGCCTCGCCGAGTGGGGCCAAACTCCCGATCGCATCGCCGCCCTCCGCGAGAAATGCGAGATCGCCATCTACACGCCGGGCAGCAATGCGGGGATTCCCCTTTCCATCCTCCGGTCCTTCGCGGCCCCCGGACGCGCCGTGACGGACGACCCTGAACTGCTCGCCGAGCGGGTGCAGAGCACGACCTCCAGCCTGCTGGGCCTCCTCGGGATCGACACCGATCCGCTCAAAAGCCGCGAATTCAGCCTGCTCTCGGCCATCCTTGCCGATGCCTGGCAGCGGGACGAATCGCCCGATCTCGCCGGACTGATCGCCCGGGTGCAAACACCGCCCTTCGACAAGATCGGCGTCCTGTCCCTCGATGAGTTCTATCCGCCCAGGCAGCGCAGGGAACTGGTGATGGCGCTCAACAACCTGCTCGCGTCGCCGGGATTCGCCACCTGGCGAGAAGGTGAACCGCTCGACATCGCCCGACTGCTGCACACACCCGAGGGCAAACCGCGCCTCGCCGTGCTGAGCATCGCGCATTTGTCCGATGCGGAGCGCATGTTTTTCGCCACCACCCTGCTCGAGGAAGTGATCGCCTGGATGCGGCGGCAACCGGGCACACCCTCGCTGCGCGCCATCCTCTACATCGACGAAATCTTCGGCTACCTCCCTCCGGTGGCCAACCCGCCTTCCAAGGGGCCGCTGCTGCTCCTGCTCAAACAGGCCCGCGCTTTCGGACTGGGCCTCCTCGTCGCCACGCAGAATCCCGCCGACCTCGATTACAAGGCGCTGGCCAACTGCGGCACGTGGTTTATCGGCCGTCTCCAGACCGACCGCGACAAACAGCGCGTCCTCGAGGGACTCGAAAGCGCCAGCGCCGGACGCGGCGCCGACCGCGCACAACTCACCGAACTCCTCAACACCCTTGGCAAACGCGTCTTTCTCCTCAACAGCGTCCACCTCGCCGAACCTGTCCTTTTCACCACGCGCTGGACCATGAGCTACCTGCGCGGACCGCTGACCCGCGAGCAGATCCGCGTTTTGATGGACGCCGCCGAGCGCCCCGCCCCTGCGCCCGCGCCTCTGCCGCAAGCCCAAGCCGAAACCGCGGCCGCCACATCTGAACCGCCCGCCGCCGAAGCCGGAGTGTGGCAACTGGTCAGCGACGGCAACGGACAAGTTCTGCAACCTTCGCTGGGTCTCCGCATCCGCGGCACCTTCGCCTCCCGGCGTCCTTCGGCCGAAGCTCCCGCCGAAGTGCTGGTCAGCGTTCCCTTCGGACCGGACGGCAAGCCCTCGTGGAAACACGCCAGCGTGGCCGGCGCCGCGCACCAAGCGCATCCTCCCGTTCCGCACAGCGGACCCGTCTTCGCGCCCGTCAATCCGTCCGCACTGCAAGCCGCGCAGCATCAAGCGTGGCAGATGGAAGCCGGCACCCGACTCGGCGAGAGCTTGGAGGTCCCCGTCCTGCGCGAAGGCAAGATCACCGGCGCTCCGTTCGAAACCGACGCTGAATTCCGGTTGCGTCTCGAGCAAGCCGCACGCGAGGCGCGTGACGAAACCGTGGCGGCCCTGCGCCGCAAATACGAAGCCAAACTACGCGTTGCCGAGGACAAGGTCAGCCGGGCGCGCGAAGCCGTCGCCCGCGAAAAGTCACAGGCCCGCGCCGCGCAGATGCAAACAGCCATCAGCGTCGGCGCCTCCGTGCTCGGCGCCCTCTTCGGCAAGCGCGCTTCCGGTCTCGGTCATATCAGCCGCGCCGGCACCGCGGCGCGCGGAGCCACCCGCGCCATGAAGGAGGCGGCGGATGTCGGTACCGCCGAGGAAAAATTCGCGGCCGCGCAAGCAGCGGCCGCGGAACTCGAGCGCGAACTGGCGGAACAGATCGCCGCCCTCCCTTCGCCCGCCGATGTCTCGACCCGCCATGCCGTGAATCTGCGGCTCAAAATCGTGCCCGGCACCCTGCGCGTCGAATCCTCCGGAATTCTCTGGTTCGCCTGAGCCCACCTCAGGGTTGCGTGACTCTCAAGCGCAGGAATTTCCGTGTCTCATCGGGCGCGTTGGTCACGGTGGCTGTCACCTCCTCGTAGTCGCCCTTGTCGACCACCGTTTCGACCACGCCGTTCGTGGTCCACGAGTTGGTGTTCGCCAGCACGGAAGACCAGACCACACTGCCGTTCACACCGGTCACGCCATTGGAACGGGTGTAGATCATCGACAAGGTGGACGGTAAACCCGGGGCACTGTTGGAGATGATGATCCCGCTCGAGCCATGGGCATCCGGCCTCAGTCCCAGATAGTATTCGATCATGTTGGCTATGCCGTCCCGGTCCGGGTCCCCCGTCGCGCTGGTGTCCGCGAGGCCGGGATAACCGGCAACCCAAGAGTCGAAATCACCGCCCTCCGGGGCAATCCGCAGCGTGAAGGACTGTGTCGCGGTCTGGCCAAGTGCGTTGTAGCACTCGAGCACAATATTGTACGTGCCAGATTGGAGCGGCGTTCCGCTCAGCAGGCCAGTGGCAGGATCAAGCGTCAGCCCTTGAGGCATCTGGTGGCCGGTTCCCGTGCGGTAAAGGTTGCCTTGTCCAAAAGTTCCGGCGCGCAGGTTAGCGACAAACGCGCTGTTGGCCGGATTGTTGCCCGCCCCGGGCGTCACGCCTTCGAATGAAGGTTCATTGTCGGTCACGCTGAGCTGCAGCGTCCCGGCGGTGTAACCCGAAGCTGTCGCCGTAACTGTGACAGGCTTGGTTCCGTCCGAGTGCGCGTTGTCGACTGCGGCGATAGCGAAACTGGCACTGGTCGATCCGGCAACGATTGTCACGGAGGCGGGCACTGTGGCCGCATTGGTGTTCGAGGAAGCCAGACTGACGGTCACATTGTTCGAACTCGCCGCAGGAATGGTGACCGTGCCCGTCGAGGCGTTGGAGCCGGCATTTTCGGCAAAGGTGATCGGCGCCGCTGTGACAACCAGTGCCGGATTGGAGCTGGTGCTGTGCGAACCCAAACCAGCGAAGGTATCTACCGGGAAACTCTCCCATTCGACCGAGGGGTTGAAGGCGTCCGAACCATTAGTGTCGCCTTGGACCACGGAAACTTTGCGACGAAGGGTTTGATCGGCCGTGGACACACCGTTCGTCGACCATGCCGCGCCCGGGTCGACACCGATCTGCCCGACGACGTCGACGATCGCCGTTCCCTTCTTTAAAACAACGGCGTCATCACCATTGAAAGTGAGCAACCCAGATGTTTGCTGAGCGGGGATGGCACCGACCGCGGTAGAGTTTTTGACGACATACGTTCCCCCAGCCGCCACGGAATTGCTTAGGACAATCGTGGAAGAAGCACTCGAGCCACCGTTCGCGTAAATTTCAAGGACATAGCCAGCGGAGGGAAAATTGACCGTGGAAGAGGAAGGATTGTAGATCTCGATGGCCTTGTTGTTGCTGGTGCCCTCAACGTATTCGGAGATGAACAAGTCGCCTGCAGCCCTGATACTGCGGGAGTTTGTAGACGATGTGCGAAACCAGTTGGCCGCATCGGTCACCCCATCTTCGGTATCGCCGATGTAGTAGGCGGCACGCCCGCTGCCCACCGACCCGATGTTCGGCGAGGCGACGGCGCTATTGCCGTAGGCAATCTGGGCCACGGGCACGTTGTCCGCATCATTTAGGTAAATAGAGTCGCCGCTATTACCAAAGCCCGGCCAGAAGGTGAAATCGTCGAAGTAGTCAATATTGTCTGAACCGACGATCATCCGCCCGTCGTCAAGGGGGTCTAAGTCGTCGGCTGGAAGAAGCGGGTCCCGATTCAATCCGTTGTAAATAACAACCACTGTTCCGGCCGGGATATCATCCCAAATCGGGTCGTCCCAGAAGAGCAGATAGTTTCCGGACGAATCCTCAATGTCATAATAAGCAAGACTGGTATCCTTGAGAACGAGCAATTCAATCCACTCGCCGCCATTGGAACCTTGGCTGAACTCGTTGATAATGACCGGCCGCGTAAAGGTGGTGCTCACGGAAGGAACGTAAAGGCCGGGTTGGTGCGAGTAGGCGGAACCGAGAATTCCGGAGGTGACGGGACGATTACTTACAGCGACTGCCGCGGTGAAAAAGGCTTCGCTAGTGCTGCTTCCATCGCTGGCCCGCACCGCGCAACGCCAGAGTTTGCCGGCATTGGTGAGGCTGGCTGCGAGGGCTGGCCCCGTGCTGCCGGCATCGGTCCAAGCCTCGCCGTTCAGACTCACTTGCCATTGGTATAACAGAGTGATCGGTGAACCCTCCGGATCAGACGCCACAACTCCGGTGACTTGAAGCGGAGTATCACTGTAGGCATCCGACGAAGGAGTGATCTGCGCCGCGGTGACGGTCGGAACTTGGTTCTGCACCGCAACGGTGATCGACGAACTAGTCGAGGCGGCACCCTCACTGTCGGTGGCGCGGGCCGCGACCGTGTAGCTGCCGACGGCCGGAGACCACCGGAAAGAATATGGGGCTGTCGTGTCGGTGTGGATCACCGA
>JBMTVD010000110.1:0-4817 GCA_049451035.1 Chthoniobacterales bacterium
GCACGGACGGCGCCAAGATGAGCAAGAGTTACGGCAATACGGTCGAGATCTTCGCCGAGGAGAAAGCCATGAAGAAAAAGATCATGGGCATTGTCACCGATTCCACCCCGGTCGAGGCGCCGAAGGATGCCGAGGGAAATTCCATTTACCAACTCTACAAACTCTTCGCCTCCGCGGACGACGCGGCGGCCATGGCCGAGAAGTTCCGCGCGGGCGGCACCGGCTACGGCGATTTCAAAAAGCAACTCTTCGGCACCGTGTGGGAATACTTCGCCCCGATGCGGGCCAAGCGCGCCGAACTCGCCGCCGATCCCGGCTATGTGGATGAAGTCCTGCGCCGTGGCGCCGGACACGCCAATGCGCTGGCCGGCAAAGTCATGGCCCGCGTCGAAAAAGCCGTCGGGCTGCGCTGAGAAGTAGATGAGGGTTGAGGGGTGAGAGTTGAGGGAATCGCAGGCGTGAAACGGCCATCCTTTATCCGGCAACTGCCGCTCGCACCCCCTCCGGCCTTATTCCTTTTCCCTCAACCCTCAACTCTCATCCCTCAACTTTCCCCATGAAGCTCTACGCGTGGGTGGTCGGAGCGTGGGCCGCTGTCCTTTGGTTCTTCACCTTCGGGGTGGCCCGTGTGCTTTTCGCCACCTTCCCCCGCGAGCGGGCCGGCGAAGTCACCACCGCGCTGTTTCCTGCTTACTTCGCAGCCGTGGTCGCTCTCGGAGTCCTGGCCACTGCAGTGCTGTGGCTCCGCCGCCGCCGGTTGCGCGACAGTGTGGCACTCGTTCTTCAGGCAGCCGCCCTGGCCGCCCTTGTTGCCATTCCGCTCTTGATCCAACCGGCTATCGCCCAGCATGCGCCGCGCACTCCGGAATGGGCGCGCTGGCACGGAATTTCCATGGCGTTGAATCTTTTCTCCTTGATCGCCGTTCCCGCTGCTTCTTTATTGGTCCTCGCGAGACGCAAGGAGTGAAGGAATGAAGGAAGATTTCGGGCGCAATCCGGACAAAGTTTTGGCCTCCGAGAAAGTAGTTTCGGGGCGCAAAATCTTTTTCCTCGATTACAAGGAAAACAACCGCGGCCGCGTCCTCAAAATCACCGAGGACGTCAACGGCCGCCGCGACACCATCATGGTCCCCGACGAGGCTCTTGATGACTTCGCCGACGCCCTGGAGCGCATCCTGAATTCCGACGGCGAAGAAGCTTCCCCGGACCACGGCTGAGAACCGCGACACGGTCGGACGACGATGGGGCCACAGACGCGAGACGCCTGTCTACTGCTGCTCCTCAACCTTGACGGGACATCCGACTGGACTCCGCCGGTCACATTTTTCTTTCCTACCGCGTTGCGCGGGAGCAGCCTTTGACATTGCAGGGGAGCCGCAAGGCTGAGAGTCCCGTCACGGCGGGTGACCCTTCGAACCTGATCCGGATCATGCCGGTGCAGGGAGCGGAGATAATCTTGGCGGCGCAAAACCCTTCCCGGCGAGAAAACCATGATCTCCGACCCGTCCTCCAACGGCGCCTCCAACGGCGCCGAGACCGCGCTCCCCAAGAGCCGCCGTGTTTACGTCGGCGGCAATCAGGCCGGCGTCCGCGTTCCCTTCCGCGAAATCAGTCTCTCGCCGACCAAAAATTTTCAAGGCACACTCGAGGTCAACGAACCGGTGCGCGTCTACGATACCAGCGGGCCTTGGGGTGATGGCCAGTTTCGCGGAGATGTCGAAGTGGGCCTCCCCGCCCTGCGTCGCGACTGGATCATGGCCCGCGGAGATGTGGCGGAATACGACGGACGCACCACACGCCCCGAGGACAACGGCTACCTTTCCGGTGTCCATGCCGACCACGCCGCCAAACGCAACGGCAAGGGTGCGCTGAAAGAATTTCCCGGCCTCCGCCGCAAGCCTTTGCGGGCCAGTGCCGGCCATCCCGTCAGCCAGCTGTGGTATGCGCGGCAGGGCATTGTCACCCCGGAGATGGAATTCATCGCCATCCGCGAAAACATGGGCCGCGCCCATCTCGCCGACCTGGCCGGGGACACCGACCGCCAAGATCTGCACAAGCAGCACGTCGGCTCGACGCAGTCGCACGACAGCCCTTACGCCCCCTCCGTCTTCCGGCGCTTCCCGCAGCGCATTCCGCGCGAGATCACCCCGGAATTCGTCCGCGACGAAGTCGCCGCCGGCCGCGCCATCATCCCGGCCAATATCAACCACCCGGAGAGTGAACCGATGATCATCGGTCGCAACTTCCTCGTGAAGATCAACGCCAACATCGGCAACAGCGCCGTGGCTTCTTCCATCGAGGAGGAAGTGGAAAAAATGCGCTGGGCCACCAAGTGGGGCGCGGACACCGTGATGGACCTCTCCACAGGCAAAAACATCCATGCCACGCGCGAGTGGATCCTGCGCAACTCGCCCGTGCCCATCGGCACCGTGCCGATCTACCAGGCACTGGAGAAAACCGGCGGCAAAGCCGAGGAGCTGACTTGGGACATCTTCCGCGACACCCTCATCGAGCAAGCCGAACAGGGCGTCGACTACTTCACCATCCACGCGGGCGTCCTCCTGCGCTTCATTCCCCTCACCGCCAAACGGATGACCGGCATCGTCAGCCGCGGCGGCTCGATCATGGCCAAGTGGTGCCTCGCCCACCACAAGGAGAACTTTCTCTACACCCATTGGGACGACATCTGCGAAATCATGGCCGCCTACGACGTCAGCTTTTCCATCGGCGACGGCCTGCGTCCGGGCTCCATTGCCGACGCCAACGACAAGGCGCAATTCGGCGAACTCGAAGTCCAGGGTGAATTGACCACGCGGGCATGGCAGCGCGGCGTGCAGGTCATGAACGAAGGCCCCGGCCACGTGCCCATGCACATGATCGAGGAAAACATGGCCAAGCAACTCGAGTGGTGCCACGAAGCACCCTTTTACACCCTCGGCCCGCTCACCACCGATATCGCGCCGGGCTACGACCACATCACCAGCGGCATCGGCGCGGCGATGATCGGCTGGTATGGCTGCGCCATGCTCTGCTACGTCACGCCCAAGGAACACCTCGGCCTGCCGGACAAAAAGGACGTCAAGGACGGCGTCATCGCCTACAAAATCGCCGCCCATGCCGCCGATCTGGCCAAGGGCCACCCCGGCGCACAATACCGTGACAACGCGCTCAGCAAAGCGCGTTTCGAATTCCGCTGGGAAGACCAGTTCAACCTCGGACTCGACCCGGAAACGGCGCGTGAGTTCCACGACGAGACCCTTCCGCAAGAAGGCGCCAAAAGCGCCCATTTCTGCTCCATGTGCGGCCCGCACTTCTGCAGCATGAAAATCACCGAAGACGTCCGCCGCTACGCCGCGGAGCAAGGCCTCTCCGCGGATGAGGCCCTCCGTGCCGGTCTGGAGGAAAAGTCCCGCGAATTCTCGCAAAAGGGCGCCAAACTCTACGCCAAGGCTTGAGGTCGTTTTTGCCCGAGTAAGGCCAGAAGCTGCGGAATCGTCACATCCTCGGAGAAGATAGCCTCGGCGTGGGAACGTCCCGCGGCGCCCAAGGCACGCGCCTCACCGGGATCGGCCAGCAACCTCTGCACGGCCTCGGCCACGGCCGTGGGGTCGCCGGGCGGGACCAGCAGGCCTGTTTTGCCGTGGACCACCATCTCGGGAACTCCGGCAAGACGTGTGGAGACCACCGGAAGGCTGGCCGCCATAGCTTCGGTTATGACCGTGGGCAGAATGTCCATGCCTCCGGATTTTTCTTCCACGCACGGCAGAACAAACACCGATGCCGCAGCCAAAGAGCGCCGAATGTCAGGTTGCGTCCGCGGGCCGGCCAGTTCGACCTGGTCCCCGACTCCTCGCGAGGTGATCTGACGACGGAGCTCCTGCTCGAGCGGCCCCTCCCCGATAATCTGGCAGCGAAAAGCCACTCCCCGTTGTTTGAGCTGCGCACAGGCATCGATAAGCACAGGGTAACCCTTTTTCTCGACAAGGCGCCCGACGGCGACGATGAGCGCAGGCGCCACCGGTGCGGGCGGGAGCGCGGTGTCCAGACACATTCCGTTATAGACCCGCACCAGACGGGCCCGTGGAAATCGTCCGGCCAGGAGGTGGCGGCTGTAATCGCTGACCGCCACCACAAAGGACGCGTCGGTCAGGACGCGTTCCAGCCCCGGCCACTCGTCCGCCTCGCTCAGAAAATCATTGGCGTGCGCGGTAATGCTGTAGGAGAGGCCGAAATCCTGCTGTAACCACCATGCGGTGCGGGCCGCCGGTCCGGTGAAATGCGTGTGCACATGGGCGACCCCCGCAGCGCACAACTTCGGCCCCAGCCAGAACGCCTCGCGGCGGCGCCGGTTGCGGGCTCCGGTCCAAGCGCCCGAAAAAAAAGCTGCGGCGGGCAATTTTCCGGTCAATCCCGAGCGCAGGATGTCGGCGGCAAGCGCCGGGCCCCCCGGCAAAATCCGCGTGCGACGACGCATGGCCTCGAACCCTTCCTGGTCGGAAGCCGGCGCGGGTTGAAGCGCGTAAAGATCCGGGCGGCAGCCGTGTCGCTCCAAACCCTCCACCTCGCGCACGACAAAGGTCTGCGCGAAAACGGGAAACTTTTTGAAGAGGTAAGCAAAGCCGACTGGGCCCGACATGGACGGATTGTTTCCGGCTGCGGTCACCTGTGGCAATGCGAAAGCCCGTCGCCACTTGCCAAATCCGCCCACCGAACGGATGATTCCGGCGTGCTATACCTCATTGTGGCCAAACTCTCGATCGCCACGGCTCTGGGAGCCGTCATTGTGCTCGCTCTTTGAGGCGGTTCGGATACCTCCG
>JBMTVD010000111.1:0-4623 GCA_049451035.1 Chthoniobacterales bacterium
GCGTGCGGGTTCGAGGCATCTGCTGGTGCCACTTTTGATGTGCGCCACGATGGAGTTTCGTTATCCTGCGTTTCCTCGCCGGGCACTTCGAGTCGCTTCTCGAATGTAGTCCGGGTTTTTTCAAGTGTCTTCTTGGAGGCGTCAGTTTGTCCTGACACCCAATCCATAAAAGTTGTCCACCAAGTCTCTTCCGGAGGATCAAGTTGGTAGAAGCGCTCTCCTCTATGGTCCGAGACTTGGAGGCGGGCGTTTGTCCAACCGGGTTTTTCCCCGCGCCAGTTCAACGACAAACTTCCGCCCGTGGAGGAGCGCTGTTGGATGTCCTCGTTGATTGTCCATGGCCAAGGTGTGGGCGTCGGGGTTGTTTCTCGGTCTTTCCCTGCAATCGTCGGGGTGTTGGGGGCGGGGGGTCGGGGTGGGGGCAACGGTGGAATAACCACCACTTCCTCCCGGCCGCTTTTTCCTAGATCGACAATCAGCGGAGATATCTGCCGAGTCGGCTCACAATCTAGTGCTATCTGCTCGGTCGTCCCCGGTGCGACAGTGAAGTTCGCCGCTCCTGCCAGAGCCTTCATTCCCTCGGGCAGTTCGAGAGTGAAGCGGCCGTCGACGCCGCCGGAGTTGCGGACTTCCAAGGTTGCCTCCCGGCTTTCGCGAAAATCCAGCTCCTTGGTCAGCAACTCGAGTCGCGGTGGCACCGGGGGCGCCTGCATCGGCAGGTCGAGTGCGTGGAACTGGTCGGCGATCCTCACGCTGAAATCGAATGCACCGCTTTTTTTGTCCGGGCCGATGCGGACGGGGATTTCGGCGGCTGCCCCGGCTGCGATTTGTCGCTTCGCCGGAATTTCCGCCATGCCGGCCGGTTCCACTGCCAGTGACACTTCCAGCGGCAAGGAGCGGAAGTTGGTGACGACAATCTGGCCCTCGCGGCTGCCGTCGTTCTCGTTCAGTTCCAGACTCGCTGTGCCGGCCGCAAATGGTGCGGTGGCTTCCGCGCTGAAGACGATGGTTGTCGCGGGGTCGTCCGGCGCGGGCGTGATCTTCTGTGGCGCCAACGACTCGACCGACTGCGGCGAGAAGTGGAAGACCAGCTTGGTGGACTCCCCCCGGCGGAGTCGGAATCGGCCGTCACCCTCCACTTGGAGCGGATCTTCCAGCTCGAACCGGCCTTCCAGAATACCGCCGCCCGTGTTGGTCAAGCCGATTACTTGTCGGGCGTGTTCGCCGGCAATGGCGGAGAACTCCACGCGCGGCGGTGCCGACAGACGCGGAGGTTTATCAACAATGAGCACTTTCACCGCGATGGCGCTGCTCACGCCGCCTCCCATGGACCTCGCTTTGAAGGCAAATTCGTCCTCGTAGGAGTCTTCGTCGTCGCCGTGAGTGTACACCACCGAAGCGTATCCTTGGCTGTTGGGATCGGCTTGGCGGAAATCGGACAAAGTGCCGTGGCGCGGCAGCCTATCTTCGAGGATCCGGTATTCAAGCGGGTTGTTGAGTCCCTCGTGGGCTTGCAAGGTCACGACCGCGCTGCCGCCGCGCATGATCGTGACAGTCTGCGTTTCGCCCATGGGTGGGATGGGCCGCTCTTTCGGTGCGCCCGCCGCGCCCGGTGACAAAAATACCGCCACAGCCAAGGCGGCGGTGCGAAGAAGGGAATGCACCAAGTGAACAGACCAAATGGTGTTGAAAATGGCCAGTCGAACCCTACCTTTCCTCCGTGCCGAGAGCTTCATCAGTGATCCTGGCCATGGGCCTGCTCCTTGTCTCTTCCTTGGGACAAGACCCCCGCGCGGAGGTGGAGGACCCGCGTCCGCTTGATGCACTGTTTCCCGCGCAGGAACCTCCCAAGGTTGTCCCGCGCCTTCTGGAGGGCGCGGATCCTTCTGCCACCAGCATCCGTATCTCGCTCGGCAAACAGCGCGCTTATCTCTCGGTGGGCGACGAAGTGGCCATCGACACTCCGGTCTGCACCGGCAAGCCCCGGGCCATGACGCCGAAAGGGCAGTTTGCCGTGCTGGAAAAGAAGGCGGCCTGCTCCTCGCCGTTTTTCGGCGAGTATGTCGACTCCGAGGGGCGCGGGGTCAGGTTCTCGGTCAGCGCCCGTACCGACGTGGCCCCGGCCGGCACGACCTTCCGTGCGGTGCCGGTGCAATATTACATCCGCCTGGATGAAAATGGCCTCGCTCTCCATGCCGGGCCGTTGCCCGGCTATCCGGCGTCGGACACCAGCGTGCGGTTGCCGGCCGACATTGCGCCGCTTTTTTTCCAGCGCGTCAAAGAGGGCACACCGGTGAGTATCGGAGACTGAAAGGCCTATTTGCCGATCTCCCGAAGCCTGGCGCCGCCCAGGAGTTTCTTTTCGATCGATTCGAGCGACACGCCTTTGGTCTCGGGAACGAGGGCGAGGAAGACGACGATGAAGACGGCGTTGAGCGCGCCGTAGAGGAGGAAGGTGTTTCCCGGGCCGAGCGTGTTGAGCATGGTCAGGAAAGTCATGCCCACGATGGCGTTGGCCGTCCAATTGGTGGCCGTGCTGCAAGTGATGCCGAAGTCGCGTCCGGCCAGGGGGAAAATTTCCGCGCAGAGGATCCAGATGATGGGGCCGGCGCTCATGGCGAAGCCGATGATGAAGATGACGAGCGAGGCGATGGCGAGGTAGCTCATCGTCATGTCGTGCGCGCCGCCGCCGAGACCGAGGTGGAAGATGGCGCCGAGCGAGAGCATGCCGGCGCCCATCACGGTGAAACCGGTATACATGATGGGTTTCCGGCCCAAACGGTCGACGAAGGCGATGGCGATAAAGGTCGCCAGCACGTTGATGGTGCCGACGAGCACGGTGCCCCACATTTGTTGGGCGGTGGTATCGAACCCGGCCTCCTGCAGGATGCGGGGAGCGTAATACATGATGACGTTGATGCCGGTGAATTGCTGGATGACCTGCAGGCCGACGCCGAGAAAAATGGCGCGGCGGAAGTTCCGGTTTTGCCTGAAGAGGGCGAAGCCCTTCTGCTCGATCTGCAGGCTGGCTTCGATCTCGGCCAGTTCGCGCTCCGCCTCCTGCTCGGTGCCGGCCAACCGGCGCAGGACCTCGAGGGCTTTGGGACCGCGCCTTTTGAGGACCAGCCAGCGCGGACTTTCCGGCAAAAGCAGCATGCCGAGAAACATGAGGATGGCCGGCAGGGCGATGATGCCGAGCATCCACCGCCACGGCATGGCCAAGTAGCCTTCCATGACCATCTGACCGCGGCCGCCGGCCAGGGTGCTGACCGATTCGCTCAGCTTGGTGGCCAGCGGTTCAAGGTCCGCGTACGTGGAGAAAAACGTGTCGCTGAGAAAGGCCAGCACGATACCGATGGTGATCATCAGCTGGTACATGGCGATGAGCGCGCCGCGCACGCGTTGCGGGGCGATTTCCGAAAGGTAAAGCGGGGCCACGAACGAGGCCATGCCCACGGCGATGCCCAGAAAAAACCTCGCGACGGTGAGGAACCCGGGTGACGGCGAGAGGGCGCAGAGGACGGAGCCGACGGCGAAAACCAGGGCGCTCAAAAGGATGGTGCCGCGCCGCCCGAGACGCAGGGAGAAAAAGCCGCTCAGCAGCACGCCGAAGACCGCGCCCCACAGCAGGGCGCTGACGATCTGCTCGACGCGTGCATCGTCGATTTTGAAATCCCTCTGGATGAATTCGTTCGCGCCGGAAATGACCCCGACGTCCAAACCGAACAGGAGGCCGGCCAAGGCGGCGGTGAAGCCGACAAAGTAGACGATGGCTTTGATTTTGCCGGCCGGTGGCGCGGAGGACGGGCCGCTGGGGGGAATAACGGCGGACATGATGGAGTGGAGGGTCGAGGGATGGGAGTCGGGAGAGGAGCTGAATCAGATCCAAGTGCCGTCGGGAATGACGGCGTTTTTCGGGATGATGACGATGCCGTCGCGGATGTAGTAGTTCTCGCCGTCGTGGTCGGAGGGTTTGCCGTCGGGGCTGATGACCACATTTTCGCCGATGCGGGCGTTTTTATCGACGATGGCGTCGCTGATCGTGGTGTTGCGCCCGACGCCCAGCGGCGGCCCGCAGTCCGCGGCGGCGGTCTGCGTCTCGTAGTAGTCCGCTCCCATGAGGACGACGTTGCGCAGGACCGACCCGCTTTCGATGATGCTGCGGATGCCGACGACGCAGCGGTCGAGGGTGGCATCGGTGATGATACAGCCGTCCGAGACCACGGCGCGGCGCACGGTGGCGCTGTTGATTTTGCTCGCGGGCAGGAAGCGCGGTCGCGAGTAGACGCCGGCGCCGGGGCGGTAGAAGCTGAAGGGCGGCTCGATTTCGGCCAAGGCCAGGTTGGCTTCGAAAAACGAGCGGATGGTCCCGATGTCCTCCCAATAGCCTTGGAAGATGTGGGCCTGCACTTGGCGGTCTTTGATCGCCTCGGGAATGATGTGCTTGCCGAAGTCTTCCTGACTGTTGGCCAGGCAAGCCTCGAGCACGGAGCGGTTGAAGAGGTAGATGCCCATGGACGCCTGGTAGCGGTCCGCCTCCGGCGGAAGACCGAGCTCCGCGCCCAGCGCCGGGGGGATGCGCAGGCTGTCGAGCACGGCCGGGTCGGTCGGTTTCTCGACGAA
>JBMTVD010000112.1:0-4487 GCA_049451035.1 Chthoniobacterales bacterium
ACGGGCGGTCTGACCAAAACCGGCACCGGCACCTTGGTGCTTTCCGGGGCCAATGATTACTCGGGCACGACCACCGTCTCGGAGGGTTCGCTCATCGTCAACAACACGAGCGGTTCAGGCACCGGCACAGGCATCCTCACGGTCAGCAGCGGCGCGACCTTGGGGGGTTCGGGCAGCATCGCCGGCGACACCACGGTGGCCGGCACCTTGCGTCCGGGCAACAGCCCCGGAGTCCTCGATTTCGGCGGCGACCTCACGCTCGAGGGTGCTGTGGTCATGGAACTCAACGGCCTGACCCGTGGCACGCAATACGACGGCATCAATGTCGGCGGCGAGTTGGCCTACGGGGGCACCCTCACGTTGAACTTCGGCTCGACCTTCTCGGAGGGGGATTCCTTCAACCTGTTCGACTTCACCACGACCACCGGGAGCTTTGAATCGATCACCTTGACGGGTGCCTACACCGGGGCCTTGGCCAACAACGCCGGCACTTGGACCGGCACCATCGGAGGCCAGGATTTCTCGTTCCTCGACAGCACCGGCAATCTGAACGTCGTTCCCGAGCCCTCGACCTATGCGCTGCTGTTGGTGGCGGCGGCCGGTCTGTGGGCGGCGCGCAAACGTCGGCCCTCGAATTGACCGGACCGGATGCGAGCAGACTCGCCGGCTGCGCCGCAAAAACCGGCGCGCGACGCTCCGATCCCGCCCGCGGGTTCCCTCCTAACCCGCGGCGGGAAGAATGTTCCTCTTGGGCGGCCCGCAGCTGTCACGGATGATCAAGTCCGCATCGCGCACGGCCGTCGTGGCCATTCCACCCAGCGAAAATTCCTTCTTGAGGATTCTTTGGTGCACAACGGCCCCCGCTTCGAAACCGAGTTCCGTGTTGGGAATATTCACCACGGTCAATGTCGGGGTAATGTATCTGGCGAGCCGCGCGTCGTCGAAACAGAGCAAGCTGATATCCTTCGGCACGGATTTGCCTTGGCGTTGCAAGCCGTGCAAGGCACCCACCGCACTTTCATCGCTCATCACCACCATCGCCGTTGGCGGATCGTGGTGCCGGAGCAATTCGGCCGCTCCGGCTGCCCCGAATCCGAAGTCGTCGCCGTGAAGCGGGGGCCGCTTTTCGGCGAACAGCACCAAGCCTGGATCTTCATTGATCCCATTCTCCTTGAGCGCTTGCCTGTAGCCTTCGAGCCTGGAACGAAAAGTCGCGAATTCGGAGGAACCGCACAGCATGGCAATGCGGCGATGTCCCAGCCCGATGAGGTATTCCACGGCACGCTTGGCCAGCTGGGTGTTGTCGACCGACAGCAGCCACGGGCGGGCCTCCTCGGGACCGTCGAGAATGGCACAAAAGGGGAATTGCTCCTTATGGAAAAGGCGGAAGTAGCGGCTGGCGTCCGAGGCATTGATCACCACCGCTCCATGGGCACCGCGGTGAGCCAGCTGCCGCACCAGGAAGCCCGCGTTGAGCCTCGCCAGAGGGGCGCTGTAAAGGGAAAGCTCCAGGTCGTTTTGCATGCAGTAACGCCACAAGCCGTCCATCACGGCGTCGGTGTAACTGGAAAAAAGGGAGGCTTGGGCCGAGTCGGTCTGCACCAAAGCACAAATGTTGATGGCCCTCGGACGGAAGCGCTTGAGCTTGAATCCCAATTCATCGGCACGCTTCTGGACCAGTGCGCGGGTCTCGGGTTTGACCTCGGGCCGGTTCCGCAGAGCGCGGCTGATCGTCCCGGGATTGAGGTTGAGTTCGGTGGCGAGGGTGTAGATCGAACTTCCTTTTTTTCGAGTTTCGGAGGCAACACGACTTTTCATGGGGAATCTGCGGCGGCACGAGGCACTTGAATGGTCAGCATGACTTATCACCGACCTTCTACCAAGTATGAATAAAAGTATGAATAACAGACTCTGGACAGCTTTTACCGTCGCCTGCGCAATGCTGTCGGTCCCGTCTCGCGGCACCGCGGATTCCTCCGGCGGCTTGCGGGTCATGGATGGGCAATTTGTTGTGGGCGACCGGCCGCTCCGCGCGATCGGGGTGAATTACTTCGATGCCTTCACTTGGGCTTTGGGAGTTGCCGATGGCTCGCTGCAGGCGCCGAATTACGAGAGGGTGGAAGTCATGGGGCGCGGCGAGCCCGCCGGTAGCCTGCCGGCCAAGAAGAGTTTTCGTGAGGGCTTCCGCGTGCTTCAACAAAAGGGCATCCCTTTCGTCCGCTTCAATTGCGGCGGCTTTTTTCCCAAGGATTGGCGGCTCTACCGGGAAGACCCCGAAGCCTATTTCCGCCTGCTCGACGTTTTGGTCCGGGCGGCCGAGGACCATCATCTGGGGCTCGTTCCGAGCCTTTTTTGGTCTTTCTTTACCGTCCCCGGCATTGTCGGGGAGCCGCTCAATGCTTGGGGTGACACCGACAGCAAAACACACGCTTTCATGCGGAAATACACGCAGGAGGTGGTCGGGCGATACAAAGACTCGCCTGCCATCTGGGGGTGGGAGTTTGGCAATGAATACAATCTCGAGGTGGATCTGCCGCACCCCCAGCGCGCAGGGGTCGCCCGCTGGTTCCAGACCGACTTCGGCATGCCGGCGAAACCGGGCCCGGACGATCATCTCACCAGCCGGGATATCCGGACTGCCTACCGCGAATTTGCCCGGGTGGTCCGCGAAATCGACCCGCTGCGGCCGATTTTCACCGGCGACGCCGCGCCCCGCACGGCGGCGGCCACTTTGGAGGCCACTGGCGAATGGGGTGTCGACACCCGCGAGCAATGGATCGCCCAGCTCGTCAAAAACAATCCCGATCCGGTGGATACTATCTCGATACACTTTTACCCGTTCCACACGCAGTCCGGCATGGGACTGAAGGATCAACCCCTGGAAGAAACTCTCGACGCCTCGCTGGCGGCGGCGGCCGAAGCCGACAAGCCGCTTTGGGTCGGAGAGTGGGCCGCATCGGAAACGCTCGATCCGGTCCTGCGGCGCGAGCAGTTCCAGACAGTCCTGGATCTGCTCGTCGAGCGCGGGGTTCAACTGGCTGCCGTCTGGGTCTTCGATTTTGCCTATCAGCCCCCCATGAACATCGACGTCGGCACGGAAAATGAATTCATGTTGGATGCGGTGGCCGGGGCCAATCGTCGGCTGAACAACTTGAAGGGCGCGGACAGCGAAGCGGGCGTGAACGGCAAGACTCGATAGACATGAAAGCTGGCGTGCCATTTCGACAACATCTGCAGGAGTTAGCCGAGACCGTGGAGAAGTGCTCGGCCCTCGTGCCTTCCCTCGAGGGTGCGGCTGAGGTCCTGTGCCGCTGCCTGCGCAACGGCAACAAGGTGCTTGCTTGCGGCAACGGCGGCAGCGCCTGCGACGCGATGCACTTGGTGGAGGAACTGGTGGGCAAATATTCCCGCCCGCGCCGCGGACTCCCGGCCATCTGCCTCAATGCCGACCCGTCGGTCTTGACCTGTATCGCCAACGACTGGGACTACCAAACCGTGTTCGCCCGGCAGGTCGAAGCGCTGGGCGCGCGCGGCGACTTTCTCGTGATCTTTTCCAGTTCCGGCAACTCGGAGAACCTGGTGCGGGCCCTCCAAGTGGCCAAGGCCGAGGGACTCCACACGCTTTCCATGTTGGGACGCGGGGGAGGACGCGCCCAAGGACTGGCCGAACATGAACTCATCGTCCCGAGCGATAACACCGCGCGCATTCAAGAGATGCATACCTGGTTCCTGCACGAACTCCTGGAGGCGGTAGAGCACGAGTTGTTTCCGGCTGAGGACTCGGAACGCAAACCATGTGCCAGCAAAGTCATTTTCGCCCGGCCATAACGCGAATTTCACCCGGCTTAGCGTCCGCCGGTCGTCAAAGTCGGGCGTTTGCGTGGAATTTCCTTGCTTACGGCATCATGCAGATGCGACTGCGATTCGTCGGCACCTTGCGCGTGGCATGTGCCTTCGGAGCGATAGTGGTCATCGGAGCAGCATCGGCCGCCGCACCATCCGGTCAGATCACGGCGAATCCGGAAGTGGTCATGATCCCTGCCGGTGCCTCGTCGGGATCGACCTCGATCTCTTGGTCGACGGTCAATTGTGCGGCGGCGCAAGTGACGGTGACCGCCACGGGCGGCGAGGAGCAAGTTTTCGGTGAGGCGACCTCGTTCCAAAATGCCGTGGCGCCGTGGATCGGGCTGAACACTTTCACCTTCCGTCTTTACGGGGACCTCACGCGCAAGCTGCTCTTGGACTCGGTGGTCGTCACGGGAGTTCCGGCTCCCACGGGGAGCATCACCGCGCAGCCGATGACCTTCACTTTGCCCGCGGTGGATGCGACTTTTTCCGCCACGTTGTCGTGGACGACGAGCGTGGATTTGGGCGGATGGGTGACGCGTTCGCTGGCCGGAGGTGGAGAGCAACTGGTCGCAGAGGCCGGATCAAGCAATGGCTTCGAGGCAGCCGGGCTGGGGGAGGGAGAGACGGTTTTCCGTCTG
>JBMTVD010000113.1:0-4464 GCA_049451035.1 Chthoniobacterales bacterium
ACCGTGAACCAAGCGATTATGAGCCGCCTGCTCTAACCGTTGAGCTACACCCCCGATTTCAAGAAAATCATGATGGGGGAGACGCCAAACTTGAAGAATAAATGCGCGGGGCACGGGGGGTTTACACCCCCGGCTTGTTTGTTATGGTTACGATCATGCCTAGTTTCCACGGCAAACAACCGCGCATTGCCGCCAGTTCCGACGTCAGCTGATGTGCGGCATCTGTGGTGAGATTGCCCGGGGTGAGTCGGCTCCTTCGGAAGAAGCGTTGCGGCGTATGATGGAGGTGATGCGTCCCCGGGGGCCGGATGCGGACGGCACGCACGGCACGGCAGGTGTAATGCTGGGGCACCGGCGACTCAAGATCATCGATCTATCTGAAGCGTCGGCGCAGCCCATGGTCGACGAGGAACTCGGACTGAGCATTGTTTACAATGGGGCGATCTACAATTACCGCGAATTGCGCGAGGAGTTGGAAGGTCGGGGGTACCGTTTTTTTTCGCAAGGCGACACGGAGGTGCTCCTCAAGGCCTACCATTGCTGGGGACGCGGATTCGTGCAGCGCCTCAATGGCATGTTTGCCTTCGCCATCGTCGAGCGGCCAAGCGGGCGCGTCGTGCTCGGACGGGATCGCCTCGGGATCAAGCCGCTGTACTACAGTGGCTCGAAGAACTGGATTCGCTTTGCCTCGAGCCTGCCGGCTTTGCTGGCCGCGGGAGGCGTGGACACCTCGATCGACCCGGTGGCGCTGAATTACTACTGCTCCTTCCACTCGGTCGTGCCACCGCCGCACACCATTCTCCGCGGGGTGCGTAAGTTGCCGCCCGCCACGTTGTGGACCATCGAACCCGATGGCACGGAAAAGCAGGAGCGTTATTGGAGTCTGGGGTTCGGTCCGGCTCCGGGGGACAGTGAGAAATCTTTCGAGGATTGGCAGGACGAGGCCCTGGAGGTCCTGCGGACGGCAGTGCGGCGGAGGTTGATCGCCGATGTTCCGGTGGGCGTGCTGCTTTCCGGCGGTTTGGATTCGAGCTTGGTCGTCGGCTTGCTGGCCGAGCACGAACGGGCAGACATCGCCACGTTTTCCATCGGCTTCGAGAGCGTGGCTGGGGAGGAGGGTGACGAGTTCAAATATTCGGGTCTGATCGCCGACCACTTCCGCACGAGGCACCACAAACTCTTCATCGATGCAGCGCGTGCCTTGCCAGCCCTTCGCGAATGCGTGCGGCATATGTCGGAGCCGATGGTGAGCCACGACAATGTCGGGTTCTACTTGCTGTCGCAGGAGGTCGCGCGTCACGTCAAAGTCGTGCAGAGCGGGCAGGGGGCCGACGAAATTTTCGGCGGCTACCATTGGTATCCGCCGCTGATGGCGAGCGCGGATGGGTTGTCGGATTACCGCCGGCATTTCTTCGATCGCGATTTTGCCGAGTATGCGGAACTGGTTTCGCCGGAACTGGCGCTTGCGGATCATGCGGGTGATTTTGTCCGCAACCACTTTGCGCAGCCCGGCGCGGACTCCGCCATCGACCGAGCACTGCGCATCGACGCCTTGGTCATGCTGGCCGACGATCCGGTCAAGCGCGTGGACAACAACACGATGGCGGCGGGTTTGGAGGCGCGGGTGCCTTTCCTCGATCATGAGGTGGTGGAGTTCGCGGCCCGAGTTCCGGCGGAGTTGAAGATCCGCGACGGGGGCAAATACATCCTCAAAGAAGCGGCGCGGCGGATCATTCCCTCCGCGGTCATCGACCGGCCCAAGGGTTACTTTCCGGTGCCCGCCTTGAAATACCTGCGGGGCGATTTCCTTGAGTTGGCGCGCGAATACACGACCAACGAAACGGCGCGCCGCCGGGGGCTGTTCCAATCCGCCACCATTGGAAAATTTCTCGAGGCTCCCGAAGAGCACATCACACCGCTGCGGGGTTCCAAACTCTGGCAGGCAGCGCTGCTGGAATTCTGGCTGCAGGAACATGGCGTCTAAACGACCGGAAAAGGAAGATGCATTCGCGCGGGTCATTGTCCCGTGCGGTTGGGGGCGGCTTGTTTTTGCCCACACCTTCACCGATGCGCGGGAGGTGGCTCGCGAGTTGCTTGATGAGAAGCCTGGCACGCGGGACATCGCTTTTTATGTGGTCGACCCGCAGATCATTCTCAACACCGCGCCCCGTGATCTATTCATGGACCCTTCGCACAGTTACCGGCTGCATTTTGAGACTTACCGCGGTGTTGCGGGCGAACGGTGGCCGGTGGAAATAAGTACGCTGCGGGAGCGGGGAGATATCACGGAAATCAACCGTATTTACCGGCGCCGCGAAATGGTCGAAGTGGACGCGGGGGATTTCGAGCGCCTGGTCGAGGATCCCCGTGTGACTTACTTTTTGGCCCGCAACCCGGGGGGCGGCGAAGTGCAGGCCGTGGCTTTGGGGGTGGACCATAAGCTGGCCTTCGATGACCTGGAGAATGGTTGCAGCCTCTGGTCTCTTGCGGTGAACCCGCAGGCCACGATTCCTTCGCTCGGCGAGGCCATGGTCCGGCATTTGGTCGAGTATTACAGCGCGGGTGGTCGTTCTCAGATGGATCTTTCGGTGCTTCATGACAACAACGATGCGGAGCGGCTTTACACCCGACTTGGTTTCGAGCGCGTGCCGGTGTTCGCCATCAAGCGCTGCAATCCGATCAACGAGCAGTTGTTCACGGGGGCGGCCTTGCCGGAGGGATTCAACCCCTATGCCCAGTTGCTCATCAAAGAGGCGGCGCGCCGCGGTATTTCCGTCGAACCGATCCATCCGGAGAAAGGCTACTTCCGTCTGACCCTCGGCGGTCGTTCGGTGACATGCCGCGAGTCTTTGACTGATCTCACCAGTGCCGTGGCCATGAGTTGTTGCGACGACAAGGAGATGACTCGCCGCTTGCTGACCGCTGCGGATCTGGCCATGCCGGCGCAGCAGCGGGCCAACGTGGATGAGAATGAGGATCAGGCTTTTCTGCGCCGCCACGGCCGCGTGGTCGTCAAGCCGGCGCGGGGCGAACAGGGAAATGGTGTGGCCGTTGACCTCCGCCAGTGGGAGGAAGTGTCCGCGGCGATCGAGAGAGCTGCGCGGCTGAGCGACTCGGTGCTGTTGGAGGAGTACATTGCAGGGCAGGACCTGCGCGTGGTGGTGATCAACAACGAGGTTGTGGCGGCCGCGGTGCGGCGTCCTCCGCAAATCACCGGCACCGGTCACCACACGGTGCGCTCCCTTATCGAGGCAGCCAGCCGGCGCCGGGCCGCAGCCACCGGCGGAGAAAGTCGCATCCCGCTCGATGCCGAGACGCTGCGTTGCGTGGCCGAGGCGGGCGTCGAACTGGATGCGGTTCTCGAGGCGGGCCGCACGGTCGATGTGCGCCGCGCGGCCAATCTGCACACGGGCGGGACGATCCACGATGTGACGGCAGAGCTGCATCCCGAACTGGCCGCGGCCGCTTTGCGGGCCGCCGCCGCCCTGCGAATGCCGGTGGTCGGTCTTGATTTTCTCGTCGCCTCGCCTCAGGAGCCCGCCTACCACATCATCGAGGCGAACGAGCGTCCGGGTCTGGCGAATCACGAACCGCAGCCGACGGCCGAGCGTTTCATCGACCTGCTCTTTCCCCATACCGCCCAACCCGCCCCACTGTGAACGACCCCATCACCGCCGCCCTTCCGCACGATAATTGCACCATCCACGTCGACATGGACTACCTGCAGGGGGTCTTGCTCGACTTGTTGGGTATCCACAGTCCCACAGGTTATACTGACCCGGTTACCCGTCGCGTGGTGCACGAACTCGAGGAAATGGGCGTGGGCTATGAGTTGACGCGGCGCGGCGCGATCCGGGCGACGTTGCCCGGCGAGCGCTCGCATGGTTGCCGCGCGTTGGTCGCGCATCTCGACACGCTGGGTGCGATGGTTGCCGGTTTGAAATCCAACGGCCGCCTGTCCGTCAAACCGATCGGTACGTGGTCGAGTCGCTTTGCCGAGGGCGCGCGTGTTTCGCTTTTTACGGATACCGGCATTTTGCGGGGGACGATCCTTCCGCTGAAAGCCTCTGGGCATATTTTCAACGACGCGGTCGATGCGCAGCCAACCGGCTGGTCCCATGTCGAGTTGCGCGTCGATGCCCACGCTTTCAACAAGGAGGATCTTCTCGCGTTGGGTGTGCGGGTGGGGGACTTCGTGGGTGTTGATTCGTGCCCGGAAATCCTCGGCACCGGATACATCAATGCGCGCCATCTCGACGACAAGGCGGGTACCGCGCTGCTGTTGGCGGCGGTGAGATCCCTGCGCGAACACGGTCCTTTGCCGATGGAACTGCACGTACTTTTCACCATCTCCGAAGAGGTGGGCTCCGGGGCCTCCGCGGTTCTGCGGGGCGACGTCGCGGAAATGGTGACGATTGATAATGGCACGGTCGGTCCGGGGCAGGAGTCGAGCGAACTCTGGCC
>JBMTVD010000114.1:0-4285 GCA_049451035.1 Chthoniobacterales bacterium
CCTTGCCCCGCGCCCCCATCCGGCTATGATCCACGCCTCCTGACATGACCAAGACCGTTTCCAGCAGCGTGGCGCTGCACGACAAAGACACCGGCAGCGCGGACGTGCAAATCGCGCGCCTGACCGAGCGCATCAATCTTTTGACCGAGCACCTCAAGGGCAACGCCAAGGACCATTCGTCCCGCCGCGGCCTCCTGAAAATGGTGGCTCGTCGCCGTAGCCTCCTCGACTATCTCAAGGACACCGCCGAAGAGCGCTACACCAAGCTCCTCGAGAGCCTCAATCTTCGCAAATAAACCAAACCGCCGCACCTCGCGGCGGTTTTTTGCTGAAAAATCAGAACGCACGACCCCGTCATTCACACCCCCAGCCTGGGCTTCAGGTCTCCCGTGCGGAGCCTTGGATCCTGTGCTTTGGGATGATTGCGGGGCCGGTGTTCACCAACCACAACCCGTAAAACACACCACATGTCACATACCATCGTCTCCGGCCAAATCGGCCAGAATGAGATCACGTTCGAAACCGGCAAAATCGCCAAACTCGCCGACGGCGCCGTCATGGTCCGCACCGGCGACACCATCATCCTGGCCAGCGCCGTCTCCGCGACCAAGCTGCGCGAGGGGCAGGACTTCTTCCCGCTGACCGTCGACTACAAGGAAAAGGCGGCCGCGGCCGGCAAATTCCCCGGCGGCTATTTCAAGCGCGAGGGACGCCCCACCGAAAAAGAAACCCTCACCGCGCGCATGACCGACCGTCCGCTGCGCCCGCTCTTCCCGAAGGATTACTTCTTCGAGACGCAAATCATCAGCCTTCTGCTCAGCGCGGACGGCGAGAATGATGCCGACATCCTCAGCATCAACGGCGCCTCCGCCGCGCTCACCGTCTCCGACATCCCGTTCGCCGGCCCGATCGGCGCGGTGCGCATCGGACGCGTCAACGGCGAGTTCGTCATCAACCCCACCCACGCCCAACGCGAACAGAGCGATCTGGATCTCGTCTACGTGGGTAAAGAGAATGAAGTCATTATGATTGAAGGGGCCTGCGACGAGCTGCCCGAGGCCGATTTCAAAGCGGCCCTCGACTTCGCCCAGGAACCCGTGGCCAAGCTCATCGCCATGCAGCGCGAGCTCGCGCAAAAAGGCGGAAAGCCCAAGCGCGACTACGCCCCGCTCAAGGTCGATGACGCCCTGCTCGAGATCGCCTACAGCGTGGCCGGCGACCGCATCGAGGCCGCCCTCTACACGAGCGGCAAAGTCAACCGCGCCAAAGCCGTCGACGCCCTGCGCAAGGAAGTCGAAGCGGCCATCAAAGAAAAATTCCCCGAAGCCACGCCCTTCGCCATCGGCCAGGCCTTCGATTACCTGCAGAAGAAAGCCTTCCGCATCAGCATCCTTGACCGCCAGCAGCGCTGCGACGGCCGCGGACTGCACGACCTGCGCCCGCTCACGGCCGAAGTCGGCATGCTCCCGCGGGCCCACGGTTCCGCGCTCTTCGCCCGCGGCGAAACACAGGCCATGGCCCTCGCCACCCTCGCGCCGGCCGACGAAGCGCAGAACCTCGACAACTACACCGGCGGCGACGCCATCAAGCGCTTCATCCTGCACTACAACTTCCCGCCGTTCAGCGTCGGTGAAACCGGACGTTTCGGCGGCATGAACCGCCGCGAAATCGGACACGGCGCGCTGGCCGAGCGTTCCGTCCTCCCGGTCATCCCGCCGGAGAACGAATTCCCCTACGCCATCCGCGTGACCAGCGAAGTGATGGAATCGAACGGATCCACCTCCATGGCCAGCGTCTGCTCCGGCGTGCTCGCGCTCATGGATGCCGGCGTGCCGATCAAGCGCCCCGTGGCCGGCATCTCCGTCGGTCTCGTCACCGAGTTCGACGAGAGCGGCGCGATGAAACGCCACACCACGCTGACCGACATCCTCGGCTCCGAGGATCACTTCGGCGACATGGACTTCAAACTCTGCGGCACCGACAAGGGCGTCACCGGGTTCCAGCTCGACCTCAAATTGCCGGGCCTCAGCCTCGACATCCTCAAAAAGGCCATCGACGAAGCGACCGAAGCCCGCGGCAAAATCCTGCAGGTCATGAACGCCTCGTTGGCCAGCCACCGCACCGAAATGAGCCCGTATGCCCCGCGCATCGAGACGCTCAAGATCCCCGTCGACAAAATCGGCCTCCTCATCGGCCCCGGCGGCAAGACGATCAAGGGCATCGTCGCGGAGACCGGCGCCGAGATCAACATCGAGGACGACGGTTCGGTCCACATCTACTCGAGCAACGGCGACAGCCTGCGCCGCGCCAAGGAGATCATCTCCGGCATGACCAAGGAGATCGAGGTCGGCGAGATGTATCAGGGCACCGTCGTGACCATCAAAGACTTCGGCTGCTTCGTCGAAGTGCTCCCGGGCAAGGACGGCCTCGTCCACATCTCCGAACTGGCCGATTTCCGCGTCAACAAAGTGGAAGACGTCGTCAAGGTCGGCGACTCGATCTGGGTCAAATGCATCGGGGTCGACGACCGCGGCAAAGTCAAACTCAGCCGCAAAGCCGCCATGAAGGAACGCGACCAGGAGGCCGTTCCGGCCGACGCGTAATCCGGAAACCGCACATTCACACGAAGGGCGTCCCGCGAGGGACGCCCTTTTTGCTTTCTTCCGCGCGCCACTTCGGGCATTGCTGCGGGGTCTCCCCCGGACGTTCTCGCTATGCCTGACAAGACGCCAGCGCCGGAAAAGCCGAAGCACGCCCTGGAAACCGAGGTCATCTGGGCGGTCATCGGCCTGTATTTGTTCATCGCCGGCGTCCTTCTCCTCATCCACCACCTGCAACCCGAGGGGCAGGAAACGAGGACATCATCGCCCTCGCCCAGCCACGCCTCGCAATACGGCGTGCCCGGCGGCCAACCGCACACCACCCGGCCATGATCACCGCGTTTTTCAAGGACAACGGGACGTTCCGCTTCACCCGCGAAGTGCAATCCGCGGAGGAGATGAAAGGCGCGCTCTGGATCGACGTGCTCCGCCCCACCCCGGAGGAGAAGGACATCCTGCGCACCGCCCTCGGCATCGAACTCACCCTCCAGCACCCGACCATCTACCACGAGGACGACACCCTCTTCATGACCATGGGCCTCGTCAGCAAGGACGAGGAGAACGCCACCAAAGTCAACAAACTCACCTTCATCCTCCACGAGGACTGCGTGGTCACCCTGCACGAGATCGAACTCATGCCCGTGGCCGTCTTCGCCCAGCGCATCCGCCGCAAAGCGCACCTCTATGACAATCCGCAGAAAATCCTCTGGGGCCTCCTCTTCGCCCTGAGCGAAACGGTGGCCGACCGCGTCGAGGCCGTCGGCACCGACCTGGAGGAACTTTCGCACGACATCGCGGAGATGCCCACGGAACTCGGCACCGGCAAGACCGGCACCATGACCGAGATCAGTGAGTTGCTCGCCGAGTTGTCCCGCTACGAAGACTTCATTTCCCAGAGCGGCGAGAGCGTGCTGCAACTCGCCCGCGTCGTCCGCTACTTCAACGCCGAAGTCGACGGCTTCACCGACGCCGAGTTGCAGGCCCGCGTCAACGAATTGGCCGCGGACGTCGCCGGTATCAAAGACCACCTCGCCTTCGAGCACGACAAAGTCCGCTACCTGCAGCAGGCCTCCATGGGCATCCTGAACATGCAGCAGAACCAGATCGTCAAAGTCTTCACCATCCTCACCGCGGTGTTCCTCCCGCCCACGCTGGTCGGCACGATGTATGGGATGAACTTTTCCTACATGCCCGAGCTGTCGTGGAAGTGGGGATTCCCCGTGACCATTCTGCTGACATTCCTCTCGGCCATCCTGCCCCTCATCTACATCAAGAAGAAGCGCTGGCTGCGCTGAGGACCCGTGGCGCGGGAAAAGAAACAACGCATCGCGACCGAGGCCGCACCGGAACTACGCGGCAATCCGTTCGCCGCCCTCGAGGTCAAGGGCCGCGAACTCGCCGAGGAAGGTAGGGACACGCGGCCCGCGTGTCCGCCTCCCTCCCAGCGGACGAGCGGACCGCTCGTCCCTGCCGCCGGAGAAAAACTCCTCCTCCGCCGCTCCACCGCGCACCGCGGCGGCAAAACCGTTCTCGTGCTCGAAGGATTTTCCCCCGCGTGGACCGGGGCAAAGTTGGAAGCGCTCCTCCACGAACTGAAAACCTCCCTCGGCTGCGGCGGAAAAATCGAGGCCCGCACCCTCGAACTCCAGGGCGAACTGGCCGAACGCCTCATCCCCCTCCTCGAA
>JBMTVD010000115.1:0-4261 GCA_049451035.1 Chthoniobacterales bacterium
GCACCTGGCGCGAGTAGTCCGCATCCATGGTGAAACGCTCGCGGTCCCAATCGCACGAGCACCCGAGGCGCTTGAGCTGTTTGATGATGATCCCGCCGTGCTTTTCCTTCCACGTCCAGACCCGCTCGAGGAATTGCTCGCGTCCCAGATCGCGACGCGTTTTTCCTTCCTCCTTGCGCAGCTGGCGCTCGACCACCGTCTGCGTGGCGATGCCCGCGTGATCCGTCCCCGGCAGCCAAAGCACCTCGCGCCCCGTCTGTCGCGCGCGGCGGGCCAGGATGTCCTGCAGGGTGTTGTTCAGGACGTGGCCGAGAGTGAGCACGCCGGTCACGTTGGGGGGCGGGATGACGATGGAAAATCCGGGCTTGGACGAGGAGGGATCGGCCGCGAAGCACCCTTCTTTGATCCATTTCCCGTACCACCGTTCCTCCACGGCGCCGGGTTCGTAAGCTTTGGGAATATCCGCCATCGAACCGGACATCATTCCGAAGCGGACGCGCCCTGTAAATCGCTTTCCCGTTTCAGGCGCGGCGGTGGAGGGCCATCAGAGTGATGTCGTCGGAGCGCTCGGCGTCGCCGACGAAGGCAGCCACCGCGCGGTCCACCCCCGCGACCAGTCCTTGCGGGGAGGAAGCGTCGATTTCCCGCAAGGCCGCGAGGAAACGTTCGTTGGTAAAGAGCTCCCGCGACGCATCGAGTGCTTCCGGCACCCCGTCGGTGTAGACGAGCAGGGCGTCGCCCGGGGCAAGTTGGGGGCGCCACTCGAAGAACTTGGCCTCGGGCATCAACCCGAGCGGCGCCCCGCCCAAGGGGCCGAAAGCCGCCGAGCGGCGCGTGACGTGCACGGGCGCGTTGTGCCCCCCCAATCCGCAGACGATTTCGCCCGTGCCGACGTCCGCGATGCCGAGGATCATGGTGACGAAGAGACAGGCCTCGTTGTCGCGGCAAAGCTCCGCGTTGAGGCGCGAGAGGATTTCGGCCGGCGCCAGGCCGGGCCGGGCGATGGCGCGAAGGAGCGTGCGGGTCATGGCCATGAAAATGCCGGCGGCGATGCCCTTGCCCGAGACGTCGCCGACGACGAAACAGAGCTTGCCCGGCTCGATGAAGAAGAAGTCGTAGAGATCGCCGCTCACTTCCTTCGCGGGCTGCAGCGAAGCGAAAAGATCGATGGCCGGGGACGACTCGCGGGGGGGGAACTCCAGCGGCAGCAGCCCCTTCTGCAATTCCCTCGCCAGATCGAGATCCCGCTGCAAGGCGGCACGCTCGAGTGCCGCTGCTTGCGCCCGCACGCGACCGACCGCCGCGGCGACCAGACCGGCGAAATATTCGACGAGTCGTTCGTCTTCCGTGGTGAAGATCGCACGGCCGGCGGGGTTCAGGAATTCAATCACCCCGAGACAATCCTCCCCGTCGAGCAAAGGGGCGGCGAGGAGGGCTTTGGTCGTCCACCCCGACTTTTTGTCCGCTTCTTTGAAGACCCGCGGATCGTTGGCTGCATCGTCCACGCGGATAACGCGCTTTTCTTTCATGGCCGTGCCGACGATGCCGCGGCCGGCCGGCACCCGGAGTCGCCCGAGCTTCGGGGCCCCCTCCCCTTGGGCGGTGTGCATGACGAGATCGCCCGTCTCCTCATCGGCCAGGAAAATCGAGCACGCCTCGACCCGCATCCACGGCAGGCTTTTGGTCAGGATTTTGGCCAGCAAGCCGTCCAGGTCGGTCTCGCGGGTGATTTCCCCGGCGAGCGAGAGCAACGCGGCGTAGTCGTTCATCCTCGGGAAGTCGCGCGGGAGGCTCCCGACCGGATGAAGTTCTCGGCGAGCGCCTCGTAAAGCGCCACCGGACAGATCCGCCGCGACACCTCGTAGCCGACGATGGCCGCGGTGCCCAGGGGGATGGTGAAGGCGACGGCTCCGGTCATTTCCACCACGATGATAAACGAAGTCATCGGGCTTTGCACCACGCCGGAAAAATAAGCCACGACCCAGAGCAGGATGATGCCCTGCGCCGTTGCGCCGCTCCAGGCAAACCAGCCCGCGGTCAGATGCCCCAACCCCGCTCCCACGGAAAACGACGGGTCGAACAATCCCCCGGGAATGCCGGTGAGGAGAACGAGCATCGTCGCCGCCGCGCGCTGCAGCGCATACCACGGTCCGATCAGGCCCCGTGTCTCCTCCATGGCGGCCGTTTCCCCCGCCGGCAGGGTGGCGAGGTATTGCGGACTGCCCTGCAGGACAAGCGCGCGGGCTTGGTCGTAGCCCGTGCCCAACGTGGTCCCGCCGGAAAACCACGCCAGCACGGCGCAAAGCAGACCGATGACCAGCGCCACGGGCAGGAAATTTTTGCGGATGGCACGCGACACGTGCGGCACGACAAGCAGGAGCACTTTGGCAAAAAGCCCGCCCAATGCGCCGCCCGCAAGACCGATGACCAGCACCGCGACCCACGGACCCGGCGTGAGATACTCCAACGGGATGAGACGATCGTAATCGACGCGGCCGTAGAAAAAATAATTCCCGAGGAAAATCATGCAGACAAGGCAGGCCACCATGACCGTGCGCACGATCGTCCCGAGATTGTCCTTGTCGAAACGCCGGCCGATTTCCTCGAAAGCGAAAACGATACCCGCGATCGGCGCGTTGAAAGCCGCCGCGATCCCGGCCGCTCCGCCGCCCATGATCAACCCCCGCTCCATCATATGCCGCGGAAAATGCGTCCACTTGCTCACCATGTGCATGAAGCACGCGCCGAGCTGGACCGAAGGACCTTCGCGCCCGATGGACAGGAAAGAGAACAGCCCCAGTCCGGTCAGGAGGGCCTTGCCGACAATGATCCGCATCGACAGCAGGCGGTCGCGCAACTCGCCCGGACCCGCCTGCAGCACGGCCATGACCTGCGGAATGCCCGTCCCGTCGGTGTATAAAAACACCCGGTCCCGCAACCAGATGATGAGGGCCAGACCGGCCGGCATGATGAGAAAGACGGCCCAAGGTGCCGCTTCCCAGACGACTTTGGACAAGCCCGTGGAGCCGCGGTCGAACAACGCGAAGAGCAACGCCCCCGAGCCGGCAAACACCGCGCCGAAGAGGGCTGCCCCCAGGGCTTTCCAGCTGCTTCTCTCCCTTGGCTCCTCCATCCGGCGCAGTCTGCCCCGATCCTCGGCCGCATCCAACCCCGCAATGTCACCAAGCCCCGCGCAGCAGCATCGCGATGAAAGCCAGCAGTGCGGCCACCGCCGCCGCCCACCATGCCCAAGCAATTCCCTCCGGCTTCACCTCGTTGCCGAATTCCTTCTTCACGAACTCGTCGTAGTCGAACTCCCCGTCCGGCAAATCCAATCCGCCCGTCTCGTCCGCATCCTCGCGCCAGCCCGACCTCTCGTCCGCCCCGCATTCCGGACAAGCCGCCGCCCCGCGCGGCACACCCTCGCCGCAAACCGGACAAATTTCCGGCGTCGCGCTCATGAGCCGAGCAGCGCCTTGAGCACACCCTGCGTGTCCGACAAATCCTCGAACAAAAAGTCCGGCCGGTGCGCCGCCAACTCGTCCTTGCCGTAACTCCCCGTGGCGATGGCCACCGCGACAAAACCCGCGGCCCGCGCGCAATCGATATCCCGCGGCGTGTCGCCCAGCACGAAGACATCCTGCGGCTCGAAACTGCTCCCGTGCTTCTCCACCGCGCGCGCGTGCGCCACCGGCCCCAGCTTGTTGCGGTCCACATGATCGTCGGCGAAAGCCCCGAACTCGAAAAAGTCCCACACCCCGTAGTGCGAGAGCTTCAGCTCCGCCCCCTTCGCGATGTTCCCCGTGAGCAGACCGAGCACGCAGTCCTCGCGCCCGTGCAGCGCCTCGAGCAATGCGACGATCCCCGGCAGCACCGTCCCCTCGCGCCGCGGCAACTCCAGGGCCAGGTGATGCACATAACCGTCGAAAAGATCCGCGATATTCTCCGGCGTCGGCGGGATATCGTAGGGGGCGAACATCTGCCGCGCGATGGCCCCGTCGGTCGAACCGGCGAAGGAGATCGACGACAAATCGTCATCCACCCCGAAGCGTTCCTTGAAAGCCACCCGCAACGCATGCTCCCCCGCGCGCCCCGTGAGGAGCAGAGTGCCGTCGATATCAAAAAGAAGCAGTTTCTGGCGCGCCATGCGGCAGCTTAGCGGCAACAACCCGCCAAGTCGCCCCAAAGCTTGCGCCAGTCCACATGCCCGCCAAATCTATCCCCCATGCCCGCCGAACGCGTCCTCGCCGTCGATCCGTCC
>JBMTVD010000116.1:0-4223 GCA_049451035.1 Chthoniobacterales bacterium
TCCGCGCCGGCGTCATTTGGGCGGAGACCTACAACAAGTTCGACCCCGCCAGTCCTTTCGGTGGCTACAAGGAAAGCGGTTTCGGCCGCGAGGGTGGCAAGCAGGGGTTGCTGGGTTACTTGAAGCTCGATTGACGGTTGCGCCGCCGGCCCGGGCCCGCGCCGGTCGGGTCCGTCACCCTTCCAAATCGCCGGCCACCTGCGGGATCGCTTCGCGCAGGCGGCGCAGGGCCGCACGGCCCAGTTCGACAGGATGCTCCAGTCCGCGTAGCGAGACGCGGGCGCCGCGGGTGGGGCTGACCTCGATGGTTTCGACCCGTTCGATGTTGATCATGAGCGACCGGTCAAGGCGGACAAGACGAGGCCCGGGCAAGGTGCGCTCGAAGTGGCCGAGGGTTTGGCAGATGAGCAGAGGTTGCTCCCCGTCGACGGTTACGCGGGTGAAATCGCCGTCGGCTTCGAGGAGAAGGATGTCGTCGGCGACGGTAACGATGGTGCGCTCCGGGGTCCGCAGGCAGATGCGGTCGCTCTCGCCGTAAACGGGTTCCTCCTCGCCCCGCTGCAACGCCGCGCGCAGCCGGGCCACGGCCTCGCCCAAGCGTGTGGAGCGCACGGGTTTGAGCAGGTAGTCGACCGCCGGGATCTCGAAAGCCTGCACTGCGTATTCGCTGTGCGCCGTGACAAAGACCACCGGCGGCGGGTCGGCCAGTTGCTTGAGCAGGGCAAACCCGTCCCCGCGCGGCATCCGGACATCGAGGAAGAGGGCATCGGGAGCGAGGGCGGGGATGGCCTGCAGCGCCTGCGTCAGGTCTCCCGCTTCACCGCAGACCTCGACGCCGGGCAGGTTTTCCAATCCGGCGCGAAGTCCCTGGCGGGCCAGGGCTTCGTCGTCGACGAGCATCACGCGGAGCATGGCGGATCCCAGAGTAGCAGCCGCGCGGTGACGCGGCCGTTGTTTTCTTCGAGTTGGAAGCGGTGTCTTTGCGGGTAATGCAGGTCGAGGCGGCGGCGCAGGGTCTCCAGCCCAAGACCCTCATGGGGAAGGGCGCCCGGGGACAGGCTGCCGGAGTTGCTCACGGTGATTTCCAGCAGGTTGCCTTCGGTGCGGGCGTGCAGGTTGATGTCGAGGGTGCCCGCAGAGCGGTCGAGCCCGTGCTTGACCGCATTTTCCACCAGTGGTTGGAGGAGAAAGCTCGGCACCAAGCGCATGCGGGCGGATTCCGCAGCCTCGACCGTGAAATGCAGGCGGTCGCCGAAGCGGGCGCGTTCGATGCCCAGATAGCTCTCCATCGCGCCAAGTTCGGTCGAAAGCCGCGCAATGGGCTGCTTGCGGTGGTCGAGCGAGTAGCGAAGGTAGTCGGAGAGCTGGCCGACCATGTCGACGGCGGCTTGCGGATGGGGGCGGATTTCCGCGGCGATGCCGTTGAGCGAGTTGAAAAGGAAGTGCGGGTCCAGTTGGGAACGGAGCATTTGCAACTCCATGCGCTGCGACTCGCGTTGCGCTTCCTGCCGGCGATCGGACTCGCGCGAACGCTCGGTGTCGGCCCACAGCCAATAATAACCGAGACTCCAGGCCATGAAAGTCGCCCACATCAGGAGCAGACGCAGAGTGGTCGTGGCGAAGAAATCGAGCATCGGATTGTGCCAGCCGGTCAGCAAAGTGAAGCCGGCGGCCACCGCGCCTTGCACCGCGGCGGCGATGAGGCTGAGCACGATAAGCAGCATGGCCGGCAAGAGTCCGAACACGCGGTCCAGCCGCCGGTAGCACATGCGCAGAACAAGGGACAACAGGAGGCACGTGCCTTCGAACATGAGGGTCGACGCCGCCGCCCGCAACGGCGTTTGTCCCCAAGCCATCCGGATGGCGAACGCGAGCAACCCGTAGGGAACCCAGAAAAACAGGTTCATTTTCCAGAATGCCGTGCTGGGTGCGTGGAAGCCGCGCCATCCGGCGGCAGGCAGGGGCTGCACGGTTGCCATAATTCCGAGTTTCGCAGGTGAGGACGTGCGGAACCAGAGACTTTCCGTACTCGTTGGCCGATTCACAGACTCTTGCGGCCGATTCATCGAACGACCCCGAGCACCCGCCTCGCCAGGGTGTCTGTTGCTTCAGAGCCCGTGTTCCGTCCCCGACACGGCCGCGGGCCCGAAAAATCCATCACACAATGAAAACAAAACACATCCTCCTCGCGGTGGCCGCCCTCGTGGTCACTGCCTTCCACGGATTCGGCCACGGTTCGATGGCCAATCCCGTCAGCCGTGTTTACCAGGTTTACCTGGAAAACCCGGAAACCCCGTCAAGCGCCGCGGCCCGCGCGGCTGTCTCCGTTTCCGGGTCCGCCCCGTTCTACACGTGGAACCAGGTGGCCCGGTTGGTGCCGCAGCGCAACTACCGTGATCTCATTCCCGATGGCCAGCTGGCCAGTGCGGGTCTGGCCGACTATGCCGGCATCGATTTGCCGCGGGCCGACTGGCCGGCCACACCGGTCCAGGCGGGTCCCTATGATTGCGTCTTCTACGGCACCGCACCGCATCAACCAAGTTCCTTCGCGGTCTACATCACCAAACAGGGCTACGATCCGCTGCAACCGCTGGGTTGGGACGACCTCGAGCAAGTGTCTTACGAGGTGCCCCCGTACCTTGAAGGTCGCAATTTCCGGTTCACGGTCGATTTGCCCCCGCGCGCCGGTCGACACGTGCTCTACGTCATCTGGCAGCGCGATGATCCGGTTGGCGAAGCCTTCTTCTCGGCCAGCGATATCGATTTCGGCGGCGTCGACTACGGTGTGTCGCCCGCGCCGCAAAAAGCGCCGATCGAGGGGTACTGCGGCACGGGCTGCACGTGTGATTACGGGATGCCGATGCCTCCGGATGCCCCGATGGCGCCGGCACCGACCCCGGAGCCGGAGCCCAATCCCGCCACGCCTCCCGCCGCCACAGCCAGCGCTCTGGAGGTCACGCACGCTGTCACCTCCAGTTGGGGCAGCGGTGGCGAGGTGCTCGTCACGCTGACCAATCCCGGAGGTGTCGCGGTCGGTGACTGGAGCGTCGAATTCGACTACCCGGCCGACATCTCCAGCCTGTGGAACGCCAACCTGGCCGCCGGATCCGGTTCGCCTCGTTACAAAGTCACGCCTCCCTCGTGGAGCGACAGCGTCGGTCCCGGACAGAGCGTCACCTTTGGTTTCATCTACGGTGGCGCCTCGGGTGCACCTGCCCTGCAAAATCTTGTCGTCCGTCCGGCGCTGTCGGGCGATCCCGTCGCGCCTGCGCCGACGCCCGAGCCGACACCGGCTCCCACGCCGGTGGCGCCCGCACCGCAACCCGAACCGCCGGTCACCGGTTCGCCCGATGCCGACTTCACGGTCAACGGTGTCCGCGTCGAATTCCGCGTCGGATCCGATTGGGGCAGCGGGCTGACCGCCGGCGTACGCCTGGTCAACACCTCGTCCGCACCCGTGGAGAACTGGACCGTGGCCATGGATCTCGCCACCACGCCCGGTAGCACGTGGGATGCCGCTCATACCCGCAGCGGGGGGCGCTCGGAGTTCCGCCCCGTCGCGTGGAACGCCAGCATCCCCGCCGGAGGCAGTGTGAGCTTCGGGTTCAGTGCCGCGCCCGGCAACTTGGTGATCCCGCCGGCCAATGTCACGGTGTCGGGAGCCGTCGCACCGCAGCCGGTCCAGCCGGGGCCTCAGCCGTTGCCGGAACCGGAGCCCGAGGTCGTTACCCCGACACCGACCCCGGCGCCCGATCCTGTTGCGCCGGTTGTTCCGGTTGCCCCGGTCAATCCCGCGCCGGTCACCGGCGGCCACCCGCCTTCGATCGACGGACCGAAGATCGTCGGCTACTTCGTCGAGTGGGGGATCTACGGTCGCAACTACAATGTGACCGACATCCCGGCTGACAAACTCAACGTGATCAACTACGCCTTCGCCGACATCAGTCCGGCGGGTGAAGTCGTCATCTGCGATCGCTGGGCCGCGGTGGAGAAAGCCTTTCCCGGGGATTCTTGGGAACAAATGCCGCGCGGAAATTACAACCAGCTGCGGAAGCTGAAGGAAAAACACCCGCACCTGGTCACGATGATTTCGGTCGGCGGTTGGACGCTCTCCGGGCGCTTCTCCGACGCGGCCCTCACGCCCGAGTCGCGCGAGAAGTTCGCCCGTTCCGCGGTCGCCTTCATCCTCGAGCACGGCTTCGACGGGGTGGATATCGACTGGG
>JBMTVD010000117.1:0-4216 GCA_049451035.1 Chthoniobacterales bacterium
TCCACCTACGCCCTGCTTGCGCTCGGTGCAGCAGGCCTTGGCGCGCACTTGATCCGTCGCCGTCGCCGGTAATAATCGTTAGCAACAGGAGTTTTTCCACCAAACCCGGTCCCGTTCGCGGAACCGGGTTTGATGTTATTGTCCGGTAGGGACGAGCGGCCCGCTCGTCCGCTTGATTGTTGCGGACACGCGGTCTGTACGAGCCGGAGGTCCGCGTGTCCCTACCTCTTTTCCGACTCCGAGCGCAAAACCTCCCGCGCCTTGGCATGACCCTGGTCCGCGGCGCGCTGCAGCCAGACGCGCACTTCGCCCCGGCGGTCGGCGAAGGTTTCGCCGTGCTGGTAAAGCGCGGCCAGTACGAACTGGCAATCGGCGTTGCCCTGCTCGGCCGCGGGAAGCAGCAGCGCCTCGGCCCGGGCCTCGTCCTTGGGTAGACCGAAGTCTCCCTTGCCCACGGCGCTGCTCAGGAACAGCAAAGCCTCGGTATTCCCCTGGGCCGCGGCTTTCTCCAAAAAATCCAAGGCCTCCCGTTTGCGCTCCTGCTCCACGGATCCTATGAGCAGGCGGCCCATGGCAACCTGAGCCGGTGCATAGCCTTGCTCGGCGGCTTTGCGTCCCCACACGAGCGCCGCCTCGCGGTCGCGCGGCAGGCCTTTCCCGCCCGCCAGCATTCCGGCCAAGTTATGTTGTGCTTCCGGCGAGCCGAGCTCCGCTGCGCGTCGCATGTATTTGTAGGCCTCCAGATCCGACTGATCCATGCCGCGGCCAGAGGCGGCCAAGGCCGAGAGCACACGCAGTGCCTCGGTGTCATCCTGCTCGGCCGCCGCCCGCAAAAGCCGCAAGCCTTCGCCCATCCGCGCCAGATCTTCGGATTGCATGGCGTACTTTGTGCCCAGCCTGGTCTGGGCCCACGCTTTGCCGCTCCGCGCCTCCAGTGCGTACATCTCTTCTTCCTCCGTGGCCGGCTTCACCTCGCTCGGTTCCGCTTCGGTCCGGCGCGACGGATTCCAACGGAAGGTCGTATCGGCCAGCGGCTCACCCCATCTCTCGCCGAGGGTTTGGCCCGTGGGCCGCGGATCCAGTCCGGGATTTTTCTCCCATGACCAAGAGTCCTCCGGCGCCGGTCGCCGGCAACCCGCCGCCAGCACCGCCGCACAGATGGCCATCCGCAGCACCTCCTTCATCCCGCGCAAAGTAGAACTCTCCGACCCCGTCCACAAGACCTGTGCCCGCGGACGGCGCAAACCCCGAGGTAACCAGCAACCCTTCCGAGCGCGCAATGGCTGCATCCGAAAATACCCCCTGCGCGGTGCAGCCGGTTTGCGCCGCATTTCCGGTCGGTGTGGTCGGCTCCCGGTCGGTCGCGGATTGGCGTCGTGGGGGAAGGTTGCAAATTGTGAATAACTCTCAACCCGGCGGGCACTTGTGAAGATTTTGTCACCCGCGCACATTTCAGTTGCGCCGGGATCCGGATCGACGGAAGGTTATGTACGTCTGAGCACTGCAAAATCCCCAAAAAACATCTTCTCCAAACCATGAAAAATGCCTGCCTGCTCCTCGTTTTCGCTGCCGCGATGGGTGCTTCCGCATCTCACGGCCTTGCCCAAACAGCATTCACCGGGACCTACACCTTCGGGTCAGCGGGAAACACCAACGCGTTTTCCTACAATGGCTCGCCGATCCCCAATCTGACCGTGGGCGATTTGAACAAGGTCGGTGTTAACACGTCTTCTAGCAGTGGAAACTTCCGCGCCAACGGTTGGGCCTTGGACGCCACGGTCGGGACGCTCACCGGGATTGTGGATCTCGGCAAATACTTCGATTTCACGCTCACGGCGGCGGCTGGCTATACCTTCGATATGACATCTTTCGACTTCGGTGTCGGTCGCAGTAGCACGGGGCCCCGGTCATTTGAATGGCGTTCAAGCCTCGACTCCTATGGTTCGATTCTCTCGGACTACACCGCGGTCAACGCTGCCCTCGACCAAAGCCTTGGCGCCGGCATCCTCAGCTACACTGCCGATGCCACAACATCGGCCACCGGCAACGTCCTGTCCCTCACGAACTCCGTGTTCACGAATCTCAGCAGCGTGACTTTCCGTTTCTATGGCTACAATGCCGAGACCGCCGCGGGAACCGGCGGCTTGCAGGGGAATTTCACTTTCTCCGGAAGCCTCATCCCGCCGCCGGGCACGACCAACACCTGGTCCGGCGGCAGCGGCACTTGGGCCGATGGTCAATCCGGCAACTTCGGGGTGATCTACAGCAACTCAGGAACCTCCACGGTGCAGTTCGGCACGACGGGCGGCACGGTGACGGTGGACGCGGGGGGCGTCGAAAGCGGCCGGTTGGAGTTCGAGGTGGACGGCTATGAGATCACCGGTGGTGCCGTGACCAACAGTTTGGGCGAAGTGACAGTGGCCGATGCGAGCGCCGCAACGATCAGTTCGGATTTGGCCGGCACCAGCGGGTTGAGCAAGCTCGGCAACGGCACGCTGATCCTCAGCGGCAGCAAGACCTTCTCCGGCAATGTCACGGTGACCACGGGCACTCTGCAGATTGCCGAGGATGGCGCTTTGGGCGACGCAGCCAATGACATCGCTCTTGGCGGAACACTGCGCACGACAGCCTCCGTTTCGCTCGGAGCTGGCCGGGATCTCTCGGGCACCGGCACGCTGGATATCGTCGACGGGACCACCTTGACGGTTAACGGCGCCGCCGCCATGACTTCCACGACTTTGGCCAACACTGGAACGCTCGCTTTGGCCAATGCAGCCAGCGATCTGGGCAATATCACCACCACCTACGGGTCCGGCACGGCGGTCATCAGCGGGGACATCAATTACAGCGCCGGCGACAAAATCGTGGATGTGGGCAGCGGTGGCACCTTGGAAATGAGTGGGGCCGTCAACCTTCCCACGGCCGCGGGCACCGAGCTCACCAAAGAAGGTGAGGGCGTTCTTCATCTTACCGGCACGGGCTCCTCGATCAGTCGCGTGCAAATCGGCCGGACGGGAGCAGTCCCGACCACGGGCGGAACCCTGCGCGTCGGCGAGGCCAGCGGCTTGGGTGCGCAGGAAATTTATTTCAACGCAGGCACGCTCGAACTCACGGCCGATGTGACCACGGCCAACGGCATTTCTCTCGGCGGCCGAACCAACGGTGCCACCGTAATCGGTGGAGCCGGCGGGAACGGTGCGCTCATCGTCGAAGGAGCTGCCCGCTTTTTCAGGGGTACGGGCACCAGTGGCGAAATGGTCCTCGATGTCAACAACACAACAACCTTCTCCGGCGGTTTCAGCGCGACCAGCGGAGGTGGCACGGCCACCGGTATAACGATCGGTGGCAACGGCCACATGATCCTCAGCGGCGACAGTGCTGCGCTCTTAGACACCATCACGCTGACCGACACGATCAAGCTCACGCTCAACACCACGATTGGCGGCAGTCTCAACGTCGGAGGTGCATCTATTCTCGCGGGCGGCGGCGGAACGGTTTCGGGAAACCTGGACTTCTCCACCGGCGCCAAGCTCGAGTTGAACCTGCTTACTCCGACACTCACCGTCAGCGGTTCCACGGTCAGCTTCGTCAACTGGACGATCAACAACATTGCCGGACTGGATAGCTCCACGCCCAACGGCACCTACGTTCTCATCGGTGGCACGGCGACCGTGAGCACCAACGGCTTGGCCAACATCGGAGCCGAGAACGCCTTCGATCTGGGCGACGGCAAATCAGCCTACTTCTCGATCGGCAGCCTCGAATTGAATGTCGTGCCTGAGCCCAGCACCTACGCGTTGCTCGGTCTCGCGGCTGCAGGTCTCGGTGCTCACATCGTCCGCCGCCGTCGCCGGTAAGCGAAGCTCCGCACATCTTGCGGCCTCGATGCCGCTGAGCGCCCGCCTCCCGGCGGGCGTTTCCGTTGGAGGGTGGGCGGAAGGCCTATCGGAGCCACAACAACTCCGCATCCTCCGCCATCTTCTTTTATCTGTGGCCTGTCTTTCCTTCCGGGGCACCTGCTACGGCGCGCCACGTCCTTCGTTTTCAACCTGGCTGCGCAGTCCTTTGATATCGTTCTCGATGCGGGCGAGGGCTTCGGCCAGATCTTTCTTCGGCATGCCCGGCTCGGGTAGCGTGCTCAGCTCTTGCATGGTCGAAACGATGATGCCGATGAAGAGGTTCAGGATGGTGAAGGTGGCCAGAATGATGAACGGGA
>JBMTVD010000118.1:0-4194 GCA_049451035.1 Chthoniobacterales bacterium
ACGGGCTGGACACCGGCATTTTTGGCGCACTCCAGATCGCGACCGCTATCGCCGACAAACCACGACTTCGCACGGTCGATGCTGAACATGTCGCAGGCTTGATCGACAAGACCGGCAGCCGGTTTGCGGCAGTCGCAACAGATTTTGAGTTCCGGTCGCTCACCCTCGAACCCTTTGTCCGGATGGTGCGGGCAGTAGAAAATGGCATCGACGAAGGCGCCGTCTTGGGCGAGCAGATTTTCCAAGCGGCGATGGATGGCATCAACGTCCTTAAAGTCGGCTTCGCCCCGGGCAATGACGGGTTGGTTGGTGATGATGATGGCCGGAAGGCCCGCTCGGTTGAGCGAGCGGATGGCAGGACCGACACCGGGGAAAAGCTCGAGATCCCCGGGACTGGCCAGGTGACCTTTCTCCACATTGAGCGTGCCGTCGCGGTCGAGAAAGACGGCGACTCGCGGTGCGCGGCCGGATTTTCGCGCGACGGTGCCGTTTTGCAGGTCGCCTTCGACCTTGGCCAGTCGCTCGGGTGTTCCCATGTCTTTGATGTAACCGTCACCGCGGTAGGCGAAGACGCGCTTGTTGTCACCCAACCAGCGGGGCACGGCATGCTTGGCGATATCGAAAACACCCTCGGGCCATTCCCCGGACAGGAGTTCGCGGCGCACGACGTAGAGGGCGGCATTGACGAGATTGCGGTATTCCGAGCCCTCGGGGTGCGGGTAGGGGCGGACAGCTGTGACGCGCCAGTCGCGGTCGACCTCCACGAGGTCGGAGTCGTGGGGATGATCGTTGGGATGCGCGAAAAGGGTGAGGTCTGCTTTTTTGGCCCGGTGGAAAGCCAGCATGCGCCGGAAATCAAGATCGACGAGAGTGTCGCCATAGAGCACGAGGAATTCGTCATCGAGTTGGGGAAGCGCATCGACCAAGGCGCCGGCAGTGCCGCGGGGCGTCGTTTCCTCGAGGCAACGGATGCGGACGCCGAGTTTGCTTCCGTCACCGAAGTGATCGCGGACCACATCGGCGCGATGATGGACCAAGAGCAGGATGTCATCGACACCCTGGTCGCGCAGCAACTCCACGGTGCGCTGGAGCAGCGGGACTCCGAGCACGGGAGCCATCGGCTTCGGGATATCCATCCCGAGCGCTTGGGCGAGACGGGTGCCTTTGCCCCCGGCCAGAATGACGGCCTGCATCAGGGATTTTCAGCGACGATTTCGGAGACGGCCAACTTGACGGCTTCCGGCGAGGTCATTTGCGCGCCCCAGCCAAGCTGACGCAACTTGGCCGTGGAATAACGGAACTTGGGCACATCCCCCACCCATCCACGATTGTCGGTGCCGTAAAGGATTTTGGCGCCGGGCGCGGTCTGCGCGACGACCTCCTCCGCCATGGCGCGGACGCTGACGTCATCTTCGGGCCCCACGTTGAAGTAGTTCACCTTGTCCTTGGCATGGTCGGCGATGAAAAGCATCGCCTCGATGAGGTTGCCGACATGGAGGTAAGGCTTTTGCTGCGATCCGTCGCCGAGCACCTCGAGTTGTGCGGGGTTTTGGCGCAGGCGGCGGACGAAGTCGAAGAGCGCGCCGTGGGTGGCCCGCGAACCGATCACATTGGGAAAACGGAAAATGTCGGCACGGCCGAGCCAGGCCTCGGCCGCGGCGCTGATGCAACCCTCGGAGGCGAGCTTCATGGCGCCGTAATTGCTGATGGGCAGGAGCGGACCGCTGTCTTCTTCGATCGGTTTGCTGCGCAGGCCGTAAACCGCGGAGGTGGAAGCGAAAGCCAGCCGCGGGACATTGGTTTTCCGCATCCAAGCCAACACGCGGAAGGTGGTGAGAAAGGTATCCTTGAAGTCGACGTTCGGATCGTCCACTCCGGCCGGGATGTCCGAGTTGGCCGCCATGTGCCAGACCCAGTCGATCGGGCAACCGGGGTCGAATGAGGCAGGAAAGTCTTCCGCGGCGATGTCACGCTCAATCAACGTGAATGAGGGGTTTTCCAGAACCCCCTTCAGGTTTTCACGAGTGCCGAGGCTGAGATTGTCGACCCCGATCACGCGATGACCACGGGCCAACAACGCATCCACAAGGTGACTGCCAATGAATCCGGCGGCGCCGGTGACGAGGATATTCATGAGAGTTTGGAGGGGGGAACTATGAGCCGGGAGCCCCGGCCTTTAGCCGGAAACACTGTATTCAGAAGCGCCGATAAGCAGATCGACGGCCGCGGTGAGCCAGATCATGTGGGTGCACTCCACGATGTTGTAGGAACGGCTATCGACCCAGAAGTTGATATCCGACGCGGCACCGAGGGGGTTGTCTTTGGCAAAGCCTGTGAAGGCGGCGACATAGAGACCGAGTTCTTTGGCGTGGTGCGCCGCTTTGACCACGTTGGGCGACTTGCCGCTGCTGCTGATGAGGATCAAGACGTCGCCCTGGTCGGCGTAGAAATCGAGCGCCTTGGCGATCCAGTTTTCGTAGCCACAGTCGTTGCCGAGGGCGGTGATGAGATTGGCGTCGTTGAAGGCCATGGCCCGCACTCCACCCTGCTTGGAGAAATCGGTGGCCAGGTGGCTGGCGATGGACGCGCTGGCGCCGTTGCCCGCCAGCATGAGCTTGCAGCCGGCGTCGCGCGCCCCGGCGATGCGCTCTTTTAGTTTGGTGATGAGCCCGGGGATCTCGGGACTGGCGAGCAGTCGCGGGTATTCGGCGAGGTAGGCTTCGAGGTTCATGATACGGTGTTTTCCAAGAGATATCCGCTGAGCATCAGCCCAAAGAAGCAATCTTTTCAGACTCTTTAAGAGCCATACCGACGACCTGGTCCATGTTGTAGTAACGATAGGTCGCCAAGCGACCGATGAACGACACTGAAGGTGTCGTAGTGACGGGTGACGGGCGGCGAGTGGCGAGTGCCCGAAGGTGAGCGGGGAATGGGTCGGTTTCGGTGAGGGATTTGTATTTCTGGTAGAGGGCGGCGGAGTCGGGGGCGGGAATGGGATAGTAAGCCTCTTTTCCGGGGCCGAAGTCGTCGGGGTATTCGCGGACGATGGTGGTGTTTTCGCACTGCTGCCCCGTGGCATGCTTGATTTCCACGATGCGGGTGAACTTCTCGTCGTTCGGATAATTCACCTGCATGGCGGGTTGGTAAAAGCCGGAGGGAACCGGAACATCGGAGGTCGGAGGTCGGAGGTCGGACAATTGCGCCGGGGTGAAGGATTCGGGCTCGAAGCGGAGAGAACGATACGGGAGGCGGCCGTGGCAGAAGTCGTAGTATTCGTCGATCGGACCGGTGTAGACGAGATGCCTGAATTCGACTTGCGGGAGGATGTCGCGGAATTCGGTGTTGAGACGGATCTCGAGCTTGTCGCCGCAAGCCGCGACCATGCGCTCGAACATCGCGGTGTAGCCATCCTTCGGGATCGCTTGGAATTCCTCGCGCAGATAGCGGTCGTCGCGGTTGGTCCGGATGGGGATGCGTCCACAGACGGAGGCATCGAGGTCCTTCGGATGACGACGCCATTGCTTGAGCGTGTAGCCTTTGAAAAATTTCTCGTAGAGCTCCCAGCCAACCTGGCTGACGATGACTTCCTCGGAATTGGCCGGGGATTCGATGGGGACGCGTTTTTCGGCGAGCCACGCTTCCATTTCCTCCGAGGTGGAGGGACGTCCGAGGAATTGCTCGAAGGTATTGAGATTGATCGGAAAGTTCCAATAGCGTCCGTCGCTGTAAGAAAGGATCTGGTAGTCGACCGGATGCCACTCGGTGAACTGGCTCAAGTAGTCGACGATGCGCGGGGCATTGGTGCGGAAGTAGTGTGGTCCGTAGTTGTGGATCAGGACGCCCGCCTCGTCGTATTTGTCGTAGGCATTGCCACCAAGGTGATCACGCTTCTCCACCACCAAGCAGGTCTTGCCCTGCTGCGTGGTAAGACGCTCGGCCACGGTGAGACCGGAAAATCCGGCACCGACAATGAGGCAGTCGACGGAGGCAGGCATGGCGTAGAGGGCTAGTGAAGGAAACTTGAGAAACGGAGGTCGTTCCGCACTACTTTATGAGGACGACCGAGCAGGATTTCGCGACAGCAAAGACAGGAACCAGAGCCGCCAACGACTTTACGCTCGGCGGGTCTTCCATGCTTCGACGATCTGCTGGATGGTGTCTTCGAGGGAGATGGTGATGTCCCAGGCGGGGTAG
>JBMTVD010000119.1:0-4161 GCA_049451035.1 Chthoniobacterales bacterium
TGCGTCCGCTGGCCGACTTCTGGCGACGCGAGTTGGGCGAAAAACATTTTCTCGCCCTGCAGAAAGCGATCCCGCGCACCTGGTTGATGGATCCCCAACCGCTGCCGCCGACCGGAGTCTATCCGGGTCTGGAGATCCAGAGTTGGGACGAATTGAAAACCTTCAGCCAGCGGGCGCGCGAGTTGGTGCTGAAGATCAGCGGATTTTCCGAGCTGGCTTGGGGCTCGCGCAGCGTGAAGGTGGGGCAGGATCTGTCGCAGGAGGATTGGGCGCGGGCCATCGATGTCGCGTTGGCCGATTGGGACCGGTCCCCCTGGCTTTTGCAGAAATTCCACCATGCCCGCGTTTTCGAGATGGATTACGCGGAGGGCGACCGGATCGTCCGCATGAGCGGACGGGTGAGATTGTGCCCGTATTATTTTTGCGGCGCGCGGGAGACCAAGCTGGGCGGCGTGCTGGCGACGATCTGTCCGGCGGACAAGAAACTGCTGCACGGCATGCGCGACGCGATCCTGGCACCGGTGCGGCGGGCGGACGGTTGACCGGGGCGGGGGTGTTCAGGGCCGCGGCGTCGCGGCCGGGCGATCCCAGGCGCCGTAGTGGCCGGAGGTGATCATCGTGAGCAGGTCCTGCTGCACCTGCGGCGAGAGCGGGGAATTCTGCAGGAGTTGGAGCGCGGCGTCGGGATTGCGGCTGCCCGAGTGCCAGATCACGCCCATCGCGGTGCGGGCCTGGAGACCCGGATCGGTGATCGAAGCGGCCCATTGCATGCCGGCCGCCGGGTCGAGGCGGGCGATGCTGCGCGCGATGCCGCCGATCATCGCCTCCTTGGCAACGCCGTCGGGCTGTTGTTTCGCGTAGGCCGCCGCGGTCTGGAGGTCGACGTCAGCCCAGTTGCGAATCGAGGTTTCGAGGGCGCGCCGGCGGCGGTCGCCGTCGGCGAGCGACATGGCCCAATTCAAAGCGGCGCGGGGGTCTTGTTGCGACCAGCGGTCGGCGACAAGGCGGACGGGACCGCCGTAGCCGACTTCCGCGTCCGCTTCGGTGGTCCACGCGGCGGCCTCCTGCGGGTTGCGGTCGGCCCATTGCTCGAGCACATCGCGCGCGATGTCGCGGCGCACCCCGCTGCCGAGATCGAGGGATTGGGCGTAGTTCAGCGCGCCTCCCGGATCGGCGAGCCCCCAGCCGAGCAAGGCATCGCGCAGCGGTTGCACGTTGCCGGTTTCGGCCAGCAATTCGGCGCCGTAAGCCGCCGCGCCGGGACCATCGAGCTGGCCCCAGCGCTCCATGATCCGTTTGAGCAGCGAGCGCTTGGCGGGACTGTCGGGCAGCGCGAGCGCCCACGACAAAGCGTCTTTGATCTTTCCGACATCCATGCCCGCGAGGATTTCCTGCATGGCGCGCTGGCTGGCCTGCGGATCGACGTTGTCCAGGGTGGCGGACAGACGGTCGATGGCCGATTGTTCCTCCCCGGCCATGCGGAAAGAGAAGTCCTCACCCGCGGACGGCGCGGCGGGCGCCGTGTCCGCGTCGGCGAAGTCGCGGCGTGGCGGGGAGCTTTTCGCCGTGCTTTCGACGCCGGCTGGCTCGGCGCCCGTGGTGCCGGGCGAGGGGGCGGTGAGCCGGCCCATTCCGAACCCGAGCCCCGCGGCCAGCGCGACCAAGGCTGCCATGTTGATCGGGAAACTTTTGGGCACAGCGTGTTTTGTTGATGGCAGATTCGCGCGGCCCGGCGCAAAGTCAAGCTGGCGGCGCGGCTGATTGGAGTGGATATCCCCCGGCGGCCGTGCGTGAATCTGGGATCCGGACTGTGATCTTGCCCCGCTCCGCCCCACGGTTTCATTTTCTTTGTGCTCGCCTGCTGTCCGCCTTGGCGGCCGGCGCGGTTTTGTGCCTGCCGGGGTGCGTCACCAAAAAAGGACTCATCCTCGATCCGGCCAAACCCGGGGTGGTTTACGATGCCGTCCCGGTTTCCGTGCTCTACGGCAAAGCCTCGTACTATTACGGGCGCTGGATCGGGCGCCTGACGGCCAATGGCGAAACTTACCGCGCGTCGGATGTCACCGCCGCGCACAAAACGCTTCCCTTCAATACGATGGTCCGCGTGACAAACCTGAAGAACGGCAAGTCGGTCATCGTGCGCATCAACAACCGCGGACCCTACATCAAGGGGCGCATCCTTGATCTGAGCCTGGTCGCCGCGCAGACCATCGAGATGACCACGGCCGGGGTTGTTCCGGTCAAGGCGGAGATTCTCCGGAAAATCCCCGTGGTCTCGCAACCGAACCGAAAACTTACCGACGCGGAAAAACGGGCCGCCGAGAAACGCGCGGCCGAGGCGGCACGGAAAGTCCGGCGCGAAGAAGGGTAAAGTCGGGCCCGGCGCAGTCACAGTTGCCACCCCGGCAGGGTGGCGGCTTGCTTGCACCAGGCTTCCATTTGCTTTCTGTCGAATTCGCCTTCGCGGATATCGATCCAGCGCGCTTCGCCGCTTTTCGGTGTGCCGCCGGGTGGCATCGGTTCGAAGGCGCGGCCTCGGAAGAAGGTGACTTTGACGCATTTGGACAGGCAGTGAACCCCGAGAAACCAGCCTTTGCCGGGTGTGCCGTAGAAGGGTGAGTTCCAACGCACCGCTTTTTGCACGCCGGGAAGGGTCTTCGTGATGAGCGCATCGAGTTGTTGTCCGATGTCCCGTTTCCATCCCGGCATGGCCGCGATGTATCGCTGCACCGGCGCATCGCCATCCGCTTTGGCGATCTGGGGGTTGCCGCCGGAGAGAAGCTTGGGCTTTTGCTTGGAGCGATGCGGTCTGTCAGGCGTCTTCATCGATAAGGGGCAAAACCAACGCGGTGACTTTGTTGATCACTTGACGACTTGTCGTTGTTGCGAACTTCGCGCGCCGCGCTTTCCAGTCCAGACTCTTGACTTGATCTGCAAGGATGACGCCGCCGACTTCCAGATCCCCGGGCAATGCGACCTCGAACGGGTAGCCTTTGACTTTCGAGGTGATCGGGCAGGCGAGAAAGAGTCCGGTTTTGCGGTTGTAGGCTTCCGGCGAAACGACAAAAGCGGGCCGATGGCCTGCTTGTTCGTGTCCGGCCTGCGGATCGAAGCTTAGCCAGACAATATCTCCGCGGCGCGGGACGTAGCTCATTACCAAACCTCTCGACCGACAGCAGGGCCGGTTTCGATGACAGAGTGGCGGTTGCGCGCGGTGATACCGCGTAAGAGCGTTTCCAACTTGTGACGCTCGCGCTTGACGGGCCGGACGACGATGGAGCCGGATTGCAACCGGAGTTCGACCTCCGAACCTTCGGCCAGATTCGTTTCGGCGGCGTAGGTGCGGGGGATGCGGAGGGCGAGGCTATTGCCCCATTTCTGGACGGCAGTGGTCATGTCTCTACAATGTAGCTACGCGCCCTAGCCGTCAAGGTGGATGCGGTCTCCCTATCGCGATCCACCGGAAGAGGCTTTGTCTTCACCGCGGCGTCAGGATGCGGACGAGAAGTTGCTGCAAAATGAGCGCGGGGTCGGAGCCGGTGGACATGATGGAAGTCGTCGCTTCGGCGCAGGCGATGGTGGCATCGGCCAGTTCGCGGACTTTGAAGCGCTTGGCTTCCTGGGCGGACAGGTAGAAGCCGTAGGCGTTAAGGGTGCCGTCTTTTTTGCGGGGGAGGATCTCTTTCGCTTCTTCGGGCAGTTGTTCCAGAGCCGATTGGAACGCGGGGTAGCTGGGCGGCACGCGCAGTCCGTATTCCTCGATGAGCACGGCGGCGGCGGTCATGCGCTGGATGGTCGGCATGATGGCGGCGTAGAGGAGGCCGACGGGTTCTTCGCCTTGGGCGAGGAGTTTTTGCAGGCAGTTGCTGGCGGATTGGAGATTGCGCCGGGCGAGGCAGTTGCCCAGTTCGAAGATGATGCCGCGACGGGTTTCGGGGACGAGCAGCGCGATGTCTTCCTCGCGGATTTCGCGGCGTTCGTCGCCGAGGTAGGTGTCGATCTTGTCGAGTTCGTTGAGGACCTGTCGGGTGTCCGAGCCGACATACGCGGCGAAGCGCTCGAGGGCGTCGGGATGGAATTTCAATTTGCGCTCGCGCGCCGCGGCGGTGGCGGCTTGGCGCGCGGCTTCGTCCTCGTCGAAGCGTGGTCCGCCGGACGGTT
>JBMTVD010000120.1:0-4013 GCA_049451035.1 Chthoniobacterales bacterium
TCCGGGTTGGAGCGTGTAATGGTGTGTGCGGATTTTCACGGCAGGAGAAATCCGATCGAGAGGAGGATGCCGAACACGGCATGCAGCGCGGCGCCCTGGGCCAGGAGTTGGTTGGCGCTGCGGTCGGGTTGCGCCTCCAAACACGCGCGGGCCAGCCACCAGGCGAGCGGCAGGGTCATGATCGGGAGAAGGAAGGCCCAGAGAAATCCGAGCGGCAGCCATGCCAGACCGAGGACAAAGGGCGCCATGACCAGCACGGCGTTTTCCCGGCGGGCGAAAGTCAGCCCGAACCGCGCGGCCAGCGTGCGCTTGTTCGCCGCGCGGTCGGAGTCGATGTCGCGCAGATTATTCACCGCGAGCAGAACGCCGGAATGCAGCCCGATCTGCAGTCCGGCGAGCAGCGACGCGTAGGACCACTCCAAAGCATTGAGATAAAAGGTTCCGGCCACGGCAATGATGCCGAAGAAAAGCACGACGAAGATTTCGCCGAGTCCGAGGTAGGCCAATGGGAAGGGTCCTCCGGTGTAGGCGTAGGCAAAGAAAAGTGAAAAAACTCCGATGACCACGATGGGCCATCCGCCGTGCAGGACGAGTGGAATGGACAGCGCCACGGCGAGCGCGAGGCAGATTACTCCGCCGCGTATCACGGCTCGCGGTGCGAGCAGTCCGGAGCTGGTTACACGGGTCGGCCCGAGGCGTTCCGCGGTATCCGCACCCTTGGCGTGGTCGATGGCGTCATTGAAATAATTCGTCGCGATTTGGATGAGCACGGCGCAGGCGACGATGAGCAACGTGGCCAGCGGATCGAGACTACCCGCGCTGAAAGCCAGGGCCGCGCCGGCCAGCACGGGGATGGCCGCAGCCCCGAGCGTGCGCGGACGGGCGGCGAGGATCCACGGATTCATCGTCGGTGATGGCACGTGGACGGGAAGCTCAGGTCAATCTTTTGCGGGGAAGAGGACACCCGTGCCGGGTTCCGCCGGTCGGGAACCGGCGCCTTGTCGTGTCGCCGCCGGGAGACACACCTCGCGGCACCAATCCTCGATTTTCGCGCGGATCTGATCCCGGATTGCGCGCACGGTGTTCATGCGTTCTTCCGCGTTGCCCTGGACGGCGGAGGGATCGGGAAATCCCCAGTGCAGACGACGCACGGCTCCGGGAAAAACCGGGCATTTTTCCGCGCTGGCGGCGTCGCAGACCGTGACCACCCAGCCGAAGTCGTGCCCGGCCCTCATGATGGCGGCCACGCTTTTGGTCTGGTGGGAGGAAATATCGAAGCCGACTTCCCGCATGGCGTCCACCACCAGGGGGTTGAGGGTGCCGGGCTCCAATCCCGCGCTGTGCGCCTCGAAAGCCGAAGGGCAGGCGCGGTTGAGAAACGCCTCCGCCATCTGGCTGCGCGCGCTGTTGTGGATGCAGACGAAGAGGACTTTGTTTTTCTTCATGTGCTTTGCGGTTCCGGCGGCAGTCCGCGGCCACACGACCCGGTGCAGCAACCCTCCTCGCGGAGGCAGCGGCAGCAGGCGACACCCAGAATGGCGCCGAGCGCGGGTGCGGCCAGGTAGAGCCAAAGATACGAGAGATTCATGGTCGCCAGCGCGGGTCCGAGCGAGCGGGCCGGGTTCATCGACGCGCCGCTGACCGGCCCGGCAAACAGCGCGGCCAAGGCGATGACCGATCCGACCACCAGTCCGGCCGTGATGCCGCGTTCCTTGGAGCCGGTCGACACGCTGAGGATCACCAGCATGAGCATGGCGGTGAGCAGGATTTCGATGACGAACGACTGGGCGGCGGATCCGGAGGGAAGCGTGGCGCCCAAATGCGCCCGGCCGGGGAACAGGGCCCGCAGCAGGAAGCTGGCGGCCAGGGCGCCGGCCACCTGACTCGCGATGTAGGGAAGGACCAGACCGCCGCCGAGGCGACGCGCGGCGAAAAAGCCGAGGGTCACCGCCGGATTCAAATGAGCCCCGGAGATGTCCCCCAGCGAGTAAATCATGGCGAGAACCACCAACCCGAACGTCAGGGCCACCCCCGGGTGCGTCACGATGCCGCCGGTCAGGTCATCGACAACGATCGCGCCGGTGCCGGCGAAGACCAGGCAGAAGGTGCCGAGAAATTCCGCAAAAAGTTTCTTCGTCATAGGTCGGGGCTGCCACGGGCGGCGGCAAGCCCGAGGTTTCGTCCGCCGCCGCGGGGATCATTCACCGCGCAAGTCAGCCGGGCAAGCCTGCGGAAAAACCGCTGCTCCACCCCGCAGATCATGGCCGAGACGGATCAGGCGTGCCACGCGGGCGGTGGCCGCTTCGAGGAGCGGCCCGGCCGACGCCATGGCCTGCGCCAGATCCATGGGTTCGTCGGTGATGGGCACGACGGCATCGAACGCGCCGTGATCCCCCGCGCCACCCGGCGCTGCGCCGGCCAGGGCAATGATTTGCTTGCCGTAGTGGCGGGCCAAGCGCGCCACGCCATCGGGCGCTTTGCCGGCCGCAGTCTGGCGGTCGAGTCGTCCCTCGCCGGTCAGCACCACATCGCATTGGGCGATGGCTTGCGGCAGGCCGGTGATCTCCGCGATCGTGTCGAACCCCGGCTGCAGCCGGCCGCCGAAAAAAGCCATGATGCCGTAGCCGAGTCCGCCGGCGGCCCCGGCGCCCGCGGCGGACGGTTCGGGAGCACCGAGGTCGCGCCGCGCGATTTCGGCGACACGGGCCAAGGCCTCCTCCATGGTCGCGACCTCGCGTGGTCCGGCACCTTTTTGCGGACCATACACGCGCGAGGCTCCGTCGGGTCCGAGCAACGGGTTGTTCACATCGACCAAGCCGAGGACCTCCGGAAAATGGGGGGCGTCCGGGCACTCGATGCGGGCCAGGCGGTGCAGGTTGGACGGCAGCGGATCGAAGGCTTCGCCTTGTGCGTCGCAAAAGCGGAAACCCGTCGCGGCGGCCAACCCGCAGCCGGCATCGTTGGTCGCGCTGCCGCCCAGAGCCAAAATAATGCGTTCGGCCCCTTCTTCGGCGGCGGCGCGGAAGATATCGCCGAGGCCTGCGCTCGTTGCCGTGAGGGGTTGGCGGTCCTCCGCGGCGAGCGGGGCCAAACCGATGACCAGCGAGCTTTCGATCCACGCAGTGCGCGCCGCGGCATCCCACATCCATGACACTTCACGCGGCCTGCCCCGCGCGTCACGGGCGGTGGCGGACAATCGCTCGCCGCCCCCGGCCGCGGCCACGGCCTCCAGCGTCCCGTCCCCGCCATCGGCCACCGGTTGGATGGCGGTTGCGCAACCGGGCCAGCCCCGCAGCCATCCCCTCCGCATGGCCTCCGCGGCTTCGGCGGCCGAGAGCGAGCCTTTGAATTTGTCCGGCGCGAAGAGAATCCGCATGGCTTCCATTGTGCGCCCGCCCGGCCGCAGAGGCATCAATTTCCTTCGCGGGGAGCGCGGTTTTTCGGGAAAACGCGCCGGGTGCGGCGGGCCGCTGCGAAAATCGCGATGGGACATGGCGATCCACCCGGCATTCCGGGCTTCGTTGCGCGAGGTAGGGGCACGCGGCTCGAGGTGAGGGTGTTTTGCTTTTCCGCGCGGGCGCTTTGGACAGATGGCCACAGGCCACCGCAGACGAGATGAGTGGGCGCGACGGAGTCAACGGAGCGAAGAGGGGAAATGCGCGGGGGAGGACGACTATCGCTCTGTGCTATTCCACGTGCGGTCGTGTCTCGGGGTCTGTGCTTTTCTCCTGGCTATCGATGCCGCGGCGCAAACTTTTCCCCCGGCGAACCCTTTCATGGGACCACCCGGCACCGCCACGATGCACGCCAACGCGGCGTCGACCGGAGCCACCATGAACCCGGGACCCGGTTCCGGACCTGTCTCGATCATCAACACCAATTACGGCGCTGTCTTTCCGAACATCCTCATGGGTTCGGACGGACTGATCGTGCCGGTCGCCACCCGGTTGGAAAACCGGACTCCCTACGTTCACCTCCTCAACCCGACCACCCTCGAGTCGCTGGCCACTCCG
>JBMTVD010000121.1:0-3898 GCA_049451035.1 Chthoniobacterales bacterium
GGCAACTGCTGCCGCTGGCCCGGCTTCGTGCGCGTCGACGAAAACGAAATCGCCGCCATCGCCGATTTTCTCAACCTCACTCCCGACGCATTCATCGCTCAACACACCGAACTCCGCCCCAGCCGCTCCGGCCTCATGCTCAAGTCCAACCCGGACGGCTCCTGCATCTTCCTCGAAGGCGTCAACACCTGCACCATCCAACCGGTCAAACCGCAGCAATGCCGCGATTTTCCAAACAAATGGCGCTTCGAAGGCTGGCGCGAGAAGTGCGAGGCCATCGAGGTGATGTCTTGACATCAAACTAGCATGATGTCTGATGTCTAACATGCGAACGACCCTTACTCTGGACCCGGATATCGCCCAGCGCCTCCGGCAGGAGCTGGCCTCAGGTAAGAAGTCTTTCAAAGAGGTCGTGAACGAGCGCCTGCGGCTGGGTTTCGGGCTGAAGAAGGCAAAGGACCGTCCGCCCTTCCGCGTCAAAGCGCACTCCTCGGCCTACCAACCCGGCATTGACCCCAACAAATTCAACCAGCTGGTGGATGAACTCGAGGTCGAGGAGTTCATTCGAAAATCCCGATCGCGGTGATCGTTCCGGACATCAATCTCCTGATCTACGCTCACAACAGGAGGGACCCCCACCACGAACCCGCCAAAGCTTGGTGGGAAGAGACCCTTAACGGGAATGCACCGGTTGGCCTTCCATGGGTCGCGTCGTCGGGATTTATCCGCATCATGACCAATCGGCGGATTTTGACTGAGCCACTTTCCCCCGATCATGCCGTCGATCTCGTCCGCTCGTGGCTGGGTCAACCCATCGTCATTATTCTGCAACCCGGGCCGAAATTCGCCGGCCTTTTCCTCGGTTATCTTGAAAAGCTCGGCACAGCCGGAAATCTCACGACCGACGCCCAACTCGCCGCGCTCGCGGTCGAAAACCAAGCCGAACTCCACAGTAACGACACCGATTTCTCCCGCTTCAACGGCCTCCGCTGGCGGAATCCACTGAAGTAGACAACGGCGACTACAACAACCGATCCCCGCCCGCACTCGCCGGCACAAACGCTTCGAACTTGCCCGCCAGCTCGTCCAACTTGGCCAAGTAATACGCCGCATTTTCGTCGCGGTTTTTCGGATCCCACTCCTCGACCAGCTTCGCACTCTCGTAAGCTTTCACGGTCTTCTTTGATCCGGTGATGTAGTAAGTCACGCGGTCCCCCGCCTGCATCTTGCGCGCACTGCGCAAAGCCAACTCGAAGGCCGCCGACCGGTTCCGCGACGAAGCCGCGATCTTCTTCTGGTAAGCCTCGAGCGAATCCTGCAAAGCCTCCGTCTTGGCAAACATCTCCGGCTCCCATGTCTTTTCCCTTAGCGCCTTGGCGAACTCCGCGTGCATCGCCGGAATCACCTCCGGCTTTCCCTCGCACAGCGCCCGCACGGCCCGCTCGATGAAGACGCGTTGGAATTTCTCCAGCCCGCGCGACTTGAGCGCCGCACCCTTGATCGACAGTTTCCCATCCTCCGTAAGCAACGCGTAGTTCTTGGCCTTGTAGCTGAACATCGCCGCATACCGCGCATCGAACTCGACCTCGATCCCCTCCGGCAGCGTCGCCGCCAACTCGCGGTAAAGCCCGTCCCACGACGCATCCTTCGGCGGGGTGAAATAAATACCGTCCGTGTCGATCTCGATGACGTCCGCCCCGCGCTGCCGCAGCCACTCGACCATCCCGCGCAGCAATTCGCGCCCCTTGGCCGTGACTGCCGCCGCGGCCTCGAAGTCGGCAAAGTTCCCCTGGGCGAATCCGAGATATCCGTAGAAGCTGTTGATGAGAATTTTGAACGTCCCCTGCAGCGCATCGAGATGCGACTTCTCCGCTCCCTTGGCCGAGCGCATGGCTGCCTTTGCTTCCAAACGAAACTTGCGCAAGCGCGCCAGCATGTCGCCGAACACGCCCAGCGTGTCGGACTCCGGCAAATACCCGAAGGCCAGCATGACCGAAGGATACAGCGACGCGATGTCGCAATGCCAAACATCACGGGCCACCCCGGTGAAAAAGACGTCCGTGTAACCACCCTCGAACCGCCGCACCTCGGGCAAGCCCGGGATCGACTGCCCCTGACGCAAATACTCTCGCAAAAAGAGACTGTTGATCTTGGTCGCGTTCCCGCGAATGACCACGTCTTGGTAGTTGTAGGGAAAGATCGTCGTCTGGGTGAACCAAGCCGGACTCAAAGCCGCCGAAAGCGCCCGGGTCTCGCGCACATCTTGCAGGGCATACTTCTCGAACGTCGCACGGTCCTTCTTATGCGCCTCGGTGATCTCGCGTGCGCCGAGTTCAACGCGATCATCTTCGGCCACGCCAAAATGACGCGCCGCCGCCTTCAGTCCGAAACTTTCCAGCTCACGAGCCCCCACATCGTGGAACTGCACGAGAAACAGCGTGTCGACGATATGGCGTCCGTGTATCTCGAACTTCCGGTATTGGATCAACCGCTCGGCAATCTGCAACCGCGAGGGATGCGACCGCAAACCGCTGCCGTCACGCCCCAGTTCCAACTTCACGTTGTGCTTCCGCGCCCGTTTCTCGAGATAAGGCAGGTCGAACTTGAAAATGTTGTGCCCTTCGATCACATCGGGATCACGCTCGCGCGCGAGCGCGACGAATTTCTCCAGCACCGCCTTCTCCTGCGCCGCATCGTCGGGGTCGTCGACAACAAGGATTTCCTCCCATCCCGTGCTGTCGCTCAGCGCAATGGCCAGAAGCGGATCGCGGGAGGCGTCCGACATCGCGCCATCCGCGCCCGTGAACGTCTCGATATCCACCTGCATGCGCCGCAGGTCCCCGAAGGCCATCCCTTTGAAAAGCGTCCGCCCGCTTTGCAGCAGGTATTGGTGCGCCAGATCGTTCAGCGCAAAGAGCTCCTTTTTGTAGGTGGCTTTAGCTTTGGAAAACCCCGACGCGCCATCGAAAGCCACGGTGAAGCGGAAAGCGGTCTTACCCGCCAACTCCCGCGCATCCCCCGGCAAAGGCTCCATGGCCCACGCGAAAGGCTTGTGCGTCGCTTCCTCGACCGCCGTCTTGTGGCCCGCCCGCCGGTAGATCTGCACCCGATCCGGCGCGACAAACTCGACGGAGACAATCCCTTCGGTCGGGTCGGCCCCGAAGAGCACCGGATCATGTTCGAGAGCAGTCACACCAACAGACTACCCGAACCTTGTAGCGGCGGTCTATGACCGCCGGTGCCTTTTCCCCGTCAGCGTCCGGCGGTCGCAGACCGCCGCTACATTTCACATACCCACAAACTCCGCCGGCCGTCCTTGTCGCCGCGAATCAGACAGCCTGCTCGGCGCGCTCTTCTTTGATCCGCTCGCTGAGCTGCTTATGCCAACGCCCCGAAGCTTTCATACTTTGCACAGTCCCTGGTAGGGACGAGCGGCTCGCTCGTCCGCTCTCTGGGTAACGGACACGCGAGCCGCGTGTCCCTACCCGCCGATGACCATTGATAAGTCCAAGATCTTTCGAGGCTTGGTATAAAAATGACGAATCTGTCGCAGAACCCGGCTCAAAGAGGAAAAGGGCAAAGAGCCAAAGGTCAGAGGGAACCCTTCCGGCGCTTCCAAAGATACACCGCTCCTGCTCCGAGCAACACCAGCGCATAGGTCGAGGGTTCAGGGACACTCGCGACACGAAAACCGACGAAGCTGTCCTCGACCGCCGGGTCGGTGAAGCTCCGGTCCGAGGAGCGCAAGAGGAACTCGGAGAAGTTCCAGAAGCCACCGCGGACCGCGCGAACCTCGGACGATGAGCTATTTGTGCCATTAAAGGCACTCTCGTTCCACTCCACCACATTGCCGCCTTGGCCCATCGTGCCGTAGGGACTCAGGCCGCCCGCGCTGTCC
>JBMTVD010000122.1:0-3667 GCA_049451035.1 Chthoniobacterales bacterium
TTTTTGAGCGATCTGGCCATGGCTTAGTTCTTCTTCTTGCTCTTGCGGCGCTCGATGATGAAGCGATCCGACGGTTTGTGTTTCTTGCGGGTTTTGAATCCTTTGGCGAGTTGGCCCCACGGGCTGACCGGGTGCTGGCGTCCGCCGCCGCCCTTGGATTTGCCGTTGCCGCCGCCGTTCGGGTGGTCGATGGGGTTCATGACCATGCCGCGGACAGTCGGACGGATGCCGAGCCAGCGGGAACGTCCGGCTTTGCCGCTCGAGACGTTCATGTGCTCGGAATTGCCGACTTGGCCCATGGTGGCGTGGCATTTGCCGTTGAGCTTGCGGATTTCGCCGGAGGGCATCTTGACCAGGGCGTAGCCGGCTTCGAAGTTGTTGAGCACGGCCTGCTGGCCGGCGCTGCGCGCGACTTGTCCGCCGCGGCCGGGCACCAGTTCGATATTGTGGATGGCCGAACCGGGCGGGATGCGCTCGAGCGGCAGCGAATTGCCGACTTCGGGCGCGGCCGCGGGGCCGGAGGAAACTTTCATGCCGACCTTCAAACCGTCGGGGGCGAGGATGTAGGCCTTCTCGCCGTCCGGGTATTGCAGGAGGGCGATGCGCGCGGTGCGATTCGGATCGTATTCGATCGCCACGACGTCGGCGGTCACGCCGTGTTTGCGGCGCTTGAAATCGATGAGACGCAGCTTGCGCTTGTGGCCCCCGCCGATATGACGGCAGGTCAAGCGCCCCTGGTTGTTGCGGCCGCCGGTGCGCTTGCGCGTGGTGACGAGGCTCTTCTCCGGCTTCTTCTTGGTGATCTCCTCGAAGGACGGGAGGGCCTTGAAGCGCGCGGCGGGCGTGAGCGGACGGAAAGTTTTGAGTGCCATGGCGTGGATTCTCCTTAGACGAGGTCGAGTTTTTCGCCCTCTTTGAGCGTGACGATGGCCTTTTTCCAGTGCGGACGGCGGCCGAAGTCGGCGCGGCGTTCGCGCTTCTTCTTGCCGGCGTAGTTGGCGGTGTTGACCGAGACGACCTTCTTCTGGAAGAGGCTTTCGATGGCCGCCTTGATCTCGAGCTTGTTGGCCGCGGGATTGACCTCGAAAACGTACTTGTTCCCCTTGTCCGTGAGGACGGTGGATTTTTCGGTCAGGCGGACGGTGCGGATGATGTCGAAGGGCTCTTTCATGCTGCCGTCCTTTCGGAAATTTTGGCGAGGGCGTCGCCGGTCAGGAGAATTTTGTCGTAGCGGAGCAGGTGCTCCGGGTTCACGTCCGACGCGTTGACCAGGAGGACATTCCCGACGTTGCGCGCGGCGCGGAAGGTCGTTTCCTCGAAGGCAGGCGAGACAAGGAGGACATTGCGCGCATCTTTCGCGTTGCTCTTCACGTAGGAGAGGAACTTGGCCGTTTTGCCGTCCGGGATGGCCGGCGCGTCGACGACGAGGACATCGCCGGCCAGGATGCGGGCGCTGAGCGCTTTGCGCAGGGCGAGTTTGCGCACCGACTTGGGCGTCTTCTTCGAGTAGTCGCGGGGTTTGGGTCCGAAAACCACGCCGCCTCCGCGCCAGATGGGCGAGGATTTGTAACCGGCGCGGGCGCGGCCCGTGCCCTTCTGGCGCCAGGGCTTGGCGCCGGAGAGATTGACGTCGGCTTTGGTCTTGGTGCAGGCCGATCCGGTGCGGCGGTTGGCGCGCAGGGCGGTGACCACATCGTGGACAGCCTGCGTGCCCTTGCCATTCTCGATGATGGCAATGTTGGCCTTCTTGGCCTCGGCGGCGGTGAGAACTTTGGCGCTCATGGGTTACTTCTTGTTGGCGGATTTTTTCTTCGACGGGCGGACGACCACGTAGGTGCCTTTCGCGCCGGGGACCGCGCCGCTGACGAGAATGACTCCGTCTTCCTCGCGGACTTGGACCACTTGCAGATTCTGCACGGTGACGCGCTCGTCGCCCATGTGGCCGGGCATGCCCATGTTTTTCCACACGCGGCCGGGCGTGGAGCGGTTGCCGATGGCGCCGGTGCGGCGGTGCATCATGGAGCCGTGGCTGGCCGGCTGGCCCTGATAATTGTGCTTTTTCATCGCGCCTTGGAAACCTTTGCCCTTGGACTGGCCGATGACGTCGACGAATTGGCCGACTTCGAAAGTGCTCACGGGCACGTCCGCGCCCGCTTCGAGGGCGGCGCCGCGGAATTCGCGGATGAAGCGCTTCGGCGTGGCCGAGGTTTTGGCGAAGTGTCCGGTCTGCGCCTTGGAAACGCGCGAGGGCTTCTGGTCGTCGAAGCCGACCTGCACCGCGACATAACCGTCGGTGTCCGCGGTCTTGACCTGCAGGACTTTGTTGCCCGCCGCGGCGATGACCGTGACCGGCGTGGACACGCCCTTGTCGTTGTAGACGCGGGTCATGCCGAGTTTTTTACCGAGTAATCCGAGGCTCATGGTGACGACTAAATTTGGATGTTGATGTCCACGCCGGCCGGCAGGTTGAGGCGGCGGAGTTCGTCCACCGTCTTGGCCGTGGGATCGATGATGTCGAGGAGACGCTTGTGCGTGCGGCGCTCGAATTGGTCCATGGACTTTTTGTCCACGTGCGGCGAGCGGTTGACGGTCCAGCGCTCGACCTTGGTCGGGAGCGGCACGGGGCCGGCGACGGCGGAACCGCTGCGTTTGGCCGTCTCGACGATCTCGAGGACGGAGCGGTCGAGCAGCATGTGATCGAAAGCTTTGAGACGGATGCGAATGCGTGGTGCGGCCATGGTCGTTATTTCTTCTGGCTGTCGAGCACGGCGGCGAGCACCTGCGACGGCACTTGTTCAAAGTGGGACGGCTCCATGGAATAGGAGGAGCGGCCTTTGGAAAGGGAGCGGATGGCCGTGGCGTAACCGAACATCTCGGCGAGCGGCACATCGGCGGTGACCGTGCAAAGGTTGCCCTTGGTCTCGATGCCTTGGATCTTGGCGCGGCGGCGGTTCAGGTCGCCCATGATGTCGCCCTGGAATTCGTCCGGCGTGATGTTTTCCACCTTCATGACCGGCTCGAGGAGGATGGCCTTGGCTTTCTTGAGCGCGTCCTTGAGCGAGAAGATGGCGGCGAGTTTGAAGGCCATTTCGTTGGAATCGACCTCGTGGAAAGAGCCGTCGACGATGTCGACGTGCACGTCGACAACCGGGTAGCCGCCGATGATGCCGTTGAGCACGCCTTCCTCGATGCCTTTGATGCAGGCCGGGATGTATTCCTTGGGAATGGTGCCGCCGACGATTTTGTTCTCGATGGTGAGGCCTTTGCCGCGCTCGTTGGGGGCGACCTTGATGATGACGTGACCGTACTGACCGCGTCCGCCCGACTGTTTGATGAGTTTTCCTTCGCCATCGGCCGGCGCGAGGATCGTTTCCTTGTAGGCGATCTGCGGTTTGCCGGCGTTCGCGTCGACCTTGAACTCGCGCATCATGCGGTCGCGGATGATTTCAAGGTGCAACTCGCCCATGCCCGCGATGATGGTCTGGCCGGTTTCCTCGTGGGTGAAGACGCGGAAAGTCGGATCTTCCTCGGCGAGGCGCTGGAGCGCGGTGGCCATTTTCTCCTGGTCTACTTTCGTCTTCGGCTCGATGGCCATGGAGATGACCGGCTCGGGGAAGGACGGCGGCTCAAGGAGGATCGGATGGTCTTCGTCGCAGAGCGTGTCACC
>JBMTVD010000123.1:0-3607 GCA_049451035.1 Chthoniobacterales bacterium
AAAGACGTGACCGGTCAAAAGCTGGTCCACGGGTTCGAATCCCGTCCTCTCCGCTGGTTAGAGAACGTCCAATCAAACATGCCTTGTTTCCAAGGCTCTTTGCGCAGCGAGTCATTGTTGACCTCCATGACTTTGCTGAAACTTTGCTGAACCGCCACCAGCCCCGCGACCGCCGCGGGGTGACTTTGCTGAAACTTTGCTGATGCCCTGCCGCCCCCGGACGGGTTTGGCGCGGGTGTCAGCCTCCCCGCCACCGACGGCTCGGCCGGCCTTCCGCGGACGCTTGCCAGCGGCACGAGCCCGGTCGGCCTCGCGGCGTGCGGCCAGTTGCCGCATGGAAAGCTGGGCCTGCTCGTCGGCGATGTGGACGTAGATCTTCAGCGCCTCCTCGTCGATGTGGCCGACCCAGCGACGGAGGGTGAAGAAGTCCACCCCGGCGAGTACGGCGATCGTGCAGAAGGAGTGCCGGAACTTATGGCTGGTGCCCTCCAGCCCGAGCTTCTCGAGCACGGTCTTGAGGTAGGCCAAGATGTGCCGGTCGTTGGCCGGCTTGGTCGCGGTGGCCTTGGTGCCGTTCATCCGGTCGATCACCCAACGGCGGCGCCGCGGAAGGTTTCGCAGCACGGCGACGGCTCGTGGCGAAAGCTGCACGGCCCGCTGCTCACCGTTTTTGGGCCGCCACGGCTTCGCACCGGGCTCGACCTCCTTCGGCCGGATGTGGGCGACGGGATTCCGCCCATCGAGCAGCAGGTCGTCCCAGGTGAGGTGGATGACCTCGCCGACCCGCATGCCGGTCTCAGCCATCAGCAGATAGGCAGCCTTGTAGGGGCCCTTGGCGGCATTCAAGATCGCATCAAGTTGTTCCTCCCGCCAGTAGTCCCTCGGGCCGGGCTTCGGCTTCACGAGCTTGGTACCGGCTACCGGGTTCATCGTGAGCATCCGGCGGGTGACGGCGAAGTTGAGCCACTGCCGGACGATCGTCAGTTCGGTGTAGACCGTCTTGGCGGCCATGCCATCCCGACGCCGCCGGACGCCGAAATCGTCGACCGTCTGCACCGATATTGCGTGCATCAGCCTCACGCCCGCGGCGTGGCAATGGGCGGTGAACCGGTTGAGGACATACCGGTACTTCGTCATGGTCTTATCGGCACGGTCGTTCGAGTCCTCCCAATCGAGGTACGCCTGTACGACGGCGCCGATGTCGAACCTGCCCGCCTGTCGAGGCACGGCGCCGGAGAGTTCGCTCTCGAGTAGCCGGGCCTTCTGCCTCGCCACGTCATGGTTCCGCGTGCCGAGGCTCTTCCGCTGTTGCTTCGGCCCCTCCTGCCAGTTCGCGTACCAGATGCGGCCATTCAGGAAGATCGAAACCCGCTCACCGATCCGTTCGTACTTGCGGCCACGACGCTCGCCTCGGGGAGAATTGTCACGCGTCATGACGTCTCCTCCCTTCGAAAAACCACCTGATGAGGCGGTCCCGATGGAACCGCAGCACCCGTCCGCAGCGACGGCTGCAGCCGCTGAGCCGGCCGGTCGTTCGCCAGAAGCGAAGCGTTCCGACGGGCACCTGCAGCATGTCGGCCGCCTGCGTGATCGTCAGGATGGGCGGATACTTCTCGGCCCACGGGCCGCTTGCAAAGTTGGTGGTGAGCTCGTCTGCCGTGAGCTTTACGCACCCCAGATTCCTGCTGGCTGCCATGATGAAAAACCTCCATGCTCGACCGTGATCCGCAGTCGCATCCGTCGCGACCCGCATCGAATCAACACCACCCATGCTCTGAAACTCCTTGTGCTGGAGGAATCCGCGGAGCGCCCGTGCAGCGCCCGTCCTCGGGACGGCGCCACGGTGCAGCTCTCGCAGGGGGAAAAGAAAAAGCCCGCCGCAGCTGCGGCGGGCTCACGCGTTGGCGGCGGCGCCGGCGCTCGCTATCGCTTTCGCCGCTTCGCGGTCTTGACGGCTTTCGGCTGCGGGATTTTCTTCCACAGAAAACCCGTGCCGTCGCCGTCGCACTCAAACTTCATCAGCGACGTGTCGAGCCCCCGGTTAAGGTTGCTCATATCCCGCCGCCGCGTTTCGTCGTTCGACTTGCGGCCGTGCGGGTCGTCGATCCGCGGTGGCCATCCGGCCGCCTCGAAGGCCTGCAGGATCTTCACGATGTTGTGGGCTTGCCTGGGCCGCTTGACGACGCGCACGACCTTGCCCTGGAACCGAAGCTCCCGCGCGTCCTCATCCCAGTGCGGCACGGCTGCCGACCGCTGCTTGCCTGTTGTTCCGGCACGGGGTTTCGCGCCTAGGGCGTCGAGCAGCGACTCGCGTCGTGAATCGTTGATGAGTCCGACGGCGTAGGCCACCTCGACGATGCACTGGTTGGGCGTCGGCGTGCCGCGAGCGATGTGCCACAGCTCGATCGTATGGTGCTGCTTGAGCACCTCCTGCACCGGCCCGACAAACTTCCGGCGATCGGCAGCCGTGAATCGGTTGCCCCACAGCTCGCGCTTCACCGTATCGCTACGGATCAGATCGTGTAGCCGTTGGAGCTCTTCGTAGGCAGCGTCCGGTAGTCCCAATGTGTCGTTGCTTGTGGGGCTCTTTGCCATGGGTCGCCGGTGGCTCCTGCTCGTTCGCAGCCGCGTTGTGCTCAACGCTCGCCAGCACGAGCCTCGCCAGCAGGTCGAGCAACTCGGCCTGTGCCCTGGCAACGCGTGCGGATGCTGCGTCGGCGTGAGCGACCATCGTACCGCCATCAGCCGTGAAAGCCGTCGTTCGTTTCGTGGTCATTGTGATCACCTCAAAGGGATTGAAAACACCGCTGGCGTGGGCGGCTGGTATGGCCAACCAACTCCACGCCAGCGGTGCGGAGACATCCGGAATAAAGTCAGGCCACCGAGCGACGGCGGCGGACAATCATTCGGCGGGGCCGCCGACGCAGACGTGAATCGTCGCCGGCGTCCCAATCGATGCCGTGCGCCGACAGATCGAGGACGTCGTCATCCTCCACGCGTCGGTGCCGCGAGCATGAGTCAGCGGCCCGCGGATCGCCGTTGGCGCCCGCCGGCTCGAGGTGAAACCCGCGGCGCCGCACCAAAGCGATCGTTTCGCCCAGGGCTGCCGCCACGGCGGCAAGAAACTGTTCATCAGTGTGAAAAGACATCGGCATACTCCTTCCCCTTGAGGGGAGCGAGGAAAAGCCGGTGACGAGAAATTTCACCGGCGGGAGAACCAGCACCGGATCGGCAACGTGCCGACCGGGCTATGGACAGATGTCGGGCCGCGCAAAGGCGGCCCGCCGGCATGATGGCCGGCCCGGGGCTACCGGGTCAGCACACTGAAACTCTGCAGGAGGTGAACCAGCAGCTTTGGGGCGTGGGCCGGCAGCGTGGCCCGCACGATGGGCGGGCAATTGTCGTAGGGCACGAACCGTTCCCGCAGATGCGGGGGCTCGTGATTCGATTCGCCATATCGCTCGGCGTGCTCGTCGGCATCCCAGAGCGTGCACCCGAGTCCGCCCGGCATGACGAGCGCCGCGGCGTAAACGACGCGAGCGTCATCGAAGTCGGGACAGTGCCCAGCCGCGCGTGAATAGACGAGCGGCCCCTCGAGTTCGAGATT
>JBMTVD010000124.1:0-3589 GCA_049451035.1 Chthoniobacterales bacterium
GATCCTCCAAGCCCCAAGGATTGGCCTTGGCGAAAACAGGCCAATCTAGAAGATACATGCTGTTTGCTCAAACTAAGCACGCATTGGATCTGAACACATGATGACAGGAGGCAAGGCATCGATGGGAGGGGCGTGTCTTTCCGTCCTGCAAGGTTGTGCGGCGAACATCTTTGGCCGCCTGCTTGCGGCATCGATGGGGTGGGCTCTTGTCTCTGCGGCTCCAGCCACGGGGGACGAGCAGCCCGCGCGGCCCAACATCCTCTGGCTTATCAGTGAGGACAACGGCACCTCGTGGGTTTCCTGTTATGGCAGCCCGAATGCGAAAACCCCCAATATTGATCAACTCGCGGCGGAGGGTTTTCGTTACACCCATTGCTATGACAACTCGGCGGTCTGTGCACCCACCCGCAACACGTGGTTGACCGGCCTGCACTGCATCTCCACCGGCAACCAACCCATGCGCAGCAGATATGCGCTCCCCCCGGAAATCATGAACCGGACCTTCATCGACCAACTTGTCGCCGCCGGCTACAACGTCTCCGCGAAGGGCAAGCAGGATTACAATTTTTCCGGCAGAGACTGGGAAACCCTCAGGGGCAACCTCGCCAATGATTGGAAAAAACCTCCCGCCGACAACCCGTTCTTCATTGTCCGCAACTATGCCGAAAGCCACGAGAGCCGATCCTTTCCCGGGAAAACAGCCGTGCAGACCGATCCGGCGACGATGACGCTGCATGCCTACCACCCCGATCTGCCGGCGATCCGCGAGAGTTACGCCCGCTACGCCGATGCCATCGCGAAGATGGACACGCGGATCGGTGAAAACATCGCCTGGCTCAAAGACTTGGGGCTCTACGAAAACACCATCATTGTTTACTGCTCCGACCACGGCGGCGTCATGCCCCGGTCCAAGCGGTTTCTCTACAATTCGGGCACCCACTGTCCCTTGGTCATTCGCATCCCCGAAAAATACAAGCACCTGTGGCCAGCCGAAAAGCCCGGCGGCACCGTGGATCGTCTCGTCTCGTTCGTGGATATGCCCAAGACCTGGCTCTCCCTGGCCGGGGCCGAGATCCCCTCCACATATCAGGGGACGATCTTCCTCGGCCGGGACACGGAACCCGAACCGGCCTGGCATTTCGCCTACCGCGGGCGCGCCGACGAGTGCCTCGACATGGCCCGCGCCATCCGGGACAAGTCGCACACTTATATCAAGAACTATTACCCGTACATCCCCAACGGGCAAAAGCTGAACTACATGTGGCGGATGAAAGCCACCCGGGCGTGGGAGCAGCATTATTTGGATGGGAAAGCCACACCGGCGCAGAGCCGGTTTTTCGGGGAACGAGTCCCGCACGAATTCTATGACGATGAAGCGGACTGGGAAAACATACACAACCTGATCGACCACCCGGAGCATCAGGAAAAGGTGGCCGTCCTGAAGCAGGCGCTGCGGGAGCAGCAAATGAAGTACTTCGACAGCGGCCTGCTGCCTGAGGACATGCGCAACCGGCGTGCCGAGGCCAACGGATTGACGCTCTATGAAATGGTTCGTGATCCCGCGGTGTATCCCTTGGCAGAGTATCTCGACGCCGCAGATCGTGCGTTGAGCAAAGACCCGCGGCACCTTTCCGTCTTCCTAAGCGACCTTGCCAGCCCGGACGAGGGTCTGCGTTGGTGGGCGATCAACGGATTGAAAAATCTGGGGTCAGGTGCCCGTCCGGCGCAGGAGGAAATCCTTCACGCAGCCCGCCACGACCGGGCCCAGGAAGTCCGGCTGCTGGCAGCCTGGATTCTCCACGACTTCGGACAGGTGGATACGTGGCGGGAGGTGATCGCCGGCATCAGGAAGGAAGGCATCCAGTCCAAGTCCCACTACGACACCACTATCAAGCTGGTGGAGTCTGGAGCGGCCCAAGACAACCGGCCTTGAGGCGGCCTGGGGGTGTGATCCAGTGCCGCTGGGAATCAGGCCGCGACGGCGCAGGGCGGGGTCGGGTGTCGAGCGGCACTCCGCCGCGGCAACATCAATGGCAGAGGCGCGGCCATCGGGCTCACGTGGCTTTTTTGCCCATCACTTCCAGCTGCAGCTTCCAAATTTCGCGCAGCTTTTGCATGCGCTGCTTTTTGTCGAGGCTGGGATCTTTGCGGATGCGCAGCTCCTCGGCTTCGAGCTCGATGAGCTTTCGACGGGGCGATTTGGTGGCGGAGGCACTCTCGTTGGCCGCGACTTGAGCAACTGCTGGTGCCGCGGGTGAAGGCGAGGGCGAAGCCGCCGCCGCTTCGACAGGTTCGGGTGTCGGTGCTTGGGTGGCGCCGGCTGCCGCAACGATCGCGGCCGGCTCGGGTGTCGGTTCGGGCGTCGGTTCCGGCTCCGGCGCGGGCGCGGGAACCACCACCGCGGTCGCCACCGAACCGGGCTGCCGCGAGGCCAGCAGCATGTTGCAGTCGGCCACGCGATAGTAGTAACCGATGCCGAAATCGAGGGGCGCCTCGGCCGAGGCGGTGTGGATCTCGGAAAGTTTTTTCTGGTAGTAGCCGCTGAACATCTTGATGGGGCGGACATAGCGCCCGTAGGGACGCATCTGCCACTGGCTGTCGGCGTAAACTGCGGCCGGGATTCCCGTGTCGTCCTGCAGGATGAACTTGCACCGCTCCATGAGGAAGTTGCGCGTGTCGGAGAACGGATAAGTGTGCATGAGGTAACTGGCGGCCTTGACCAAGCCGGCACCGGGCTCCAGTTTGCGGCAGAAGTTGGCAAAGCCGGGGTTGTCGGCCAGACCCTCGTTCGAAATGTTGGTGCTGAAGTAGTAAACGGTTTGCTCCGGAGTCCCCTCGCCCGAGTCGAAAACGATTTTCACCCCGGGAGTGGAATCCTCGCCGACAGCTTCGGAAGCGGCTCGCGGTTGCTCGTTGCCGTCGCGGTCGAGGACCACGAGATCGACGGAGTGCACTGTCTTGCCCAAACGGCCGAGGAACGCCATGAGCACCGGCGTGATACCCGGAAGCTCCGGATTGCGAAAATCAGAGCCCATGTCTTTCGTCTTGAAGAAACCCAGGGCCAGGACGGTATCGAGCGACCCGTACAGTCGGCGCAAAGCTTGGCCCAACATTCCCGGGGGCACCGCGGACAAATCCGGCACGGACCCGACCGGCTCGAGTCCGCACATGACATAAGTCCGGCAATCCGGAAAAAAGGTGTTGGCGTAAACGATGTCGGGACCGCTGAAGGTGTAATATAGCACCGGCGCTTCTCGGCGCACCGGGGGCAATTCGCGGTCGGCCCAGGCGCGCGCGCGCGACAACTGCCGCTCTTCGAAACGGCGCCACGTTTCGGCAAACGCATCGGTTTGTCCTTTGACAGCAGGAGCGTCAGCCAGATCCTTCAGCGCGGAACCATCGGCAGGAGGCAAGCCGGCGAGAACTTTCGCGGTGTCGTCGACGGTCGCCGCAGCCGGAACGGCCGCCAGGGCAAGGAGGAATACGAGGGTGACCCGGCGGCGCGGGAGCAAGAGTGGCTTGGGTTTTGTCATTTTGATCACGGGGTGGTCAGGGGTGGACGCTGTCATGCGGAAGTTTTACCCATGAC
>JBMTVD010000125.1:0-3542 GCA_049451035.1 Chthoniobacterales bacterium
GGGATGCAATCCTGGACCGCCCTGATTCCGGCCATTCTGGGGCTGCTTTTGGCCCTGGCGGGCGGCTTCTCGCTCAAAAGCCTCAAGCATGGCGGGCATGCTGCGGCAACCGTCGGCTTGCTGGGCTTCCTCGGGTCGGTACCGGGTCTGCTCAAATTGCCCGCTCTTCTTTCGGGCGCGCCGCTCGAGAGACCCGCCGCCGTTGCCACGCAATCGATCATGGCTGTGCTCTGCCTCGTCTTTGTCGCCCTGTGCGTGAAGTCGTTCATCGACGCGCGACGCGCCCGCACCGAATACAAACCCTGATGTCTCCTCACCGCTGTTGGGCGGAAATCGACCACGCCGCGCTGTGCCACAACGCGCAGGCCGTGCGCGCATCCATCGGGGACAGACCCGGGATCATCGCGGTCGTCAAAGCCGATGGCTACGGACATGGCGGACCCGAAGTGGCGAAAACGCTCGCGCCCTACGTCGAGCAATTCGGCGTAGCCACGCTAGGGGAGGCACGCGCCGTGCGCGCGGCGGTGCCGCAGAAGGACATTCTGATTTTGAGCCCGTGTTTGCCCGCGGAGCGCGAGCCAGTGGTAAAGGAAGGTTTTATTCCGGTGGTCTCGAGCACGGCCGAAGCCAAGGCCTATGGGCGTCTTTCGCAGGGCAAACCGGCGCGGATCCATCTCGGCATCGACACCGGTATGGGGCGGATCGGCGTGTGGCAGGAGGAAGCTTTACCCACAGCGAAAGAGATCGCTTCGATCGCGGGAATCGAGGTGGAGAGCGTATCGACGCATCTTCCGGTGGCGGATAGCGATCCGGATTTCACGGAGGTTGAACTTCAGGCGTGGGACAAACTAGTCGTGCAGCTGCGCCCGATTCTTCCCCAAGCCAAATTCCATGCCTTGAACAGCGCGGCCTCCTTGGAACGCCCGCAACACGCCGCCGATCGCGTGCGACCGGGACTCGCCCTTTACGGCATCTCTCCCCTCCCCACTTTCCAACAACGACTCCGGCCGGTCATGACGCTCAAGACGGCTGTTACCTTGGTCCGCGATGTCGGACCGGGGCGCGGCATCAGCTACGGGCGTGACTTTATCACGCCTGAACCCATGCGCGTCGCCACACTGGCCATGGGTTACGCGGACGGCTATCCGCGCCAGGCTTCCAACAAAGGCGCGCATGTGCTCATCCGCGGCAAACGCTGTCCGATTCTCGGCCGCATCACCATGGACCAATTCATGGTCGACGTGACCGAGCAGCCGCGCGACGTGGCGCCGGGTGAGGAAGTCGTCCTTTTCGGCAGGCAGGGAGACGGGGAAGTTCCCGTCGGCGAGGTGGCCGCCTGGGCCGGCACGATCACTTGGGATATCCTCACGCGCTTGGGCAAGCGGGTCGTTACCGAGCATTTGAACAAAAGGTAACGAAGCTAACAAAGGAGTTCAGAGTGCTTGATTGGAGCCCGGAAGGTAGAGCCGGTGGACACCTTGCTTGAGAAGTGCTTCGTGGAAATTGATGAGCAGGCCGATTGGAACATCGAGCAAGCGCATGTAGCTCAGAAGTTGCGCTTTGCTGACGGGATGCAAGGTTTCGACGGCCTTGAGTTCGACAAGCAGGCATTCCTCGACCAACAGATCGCAGCGGAGCGTGTCGTCGAAGATGAGCCCCTTGTATTCCACTGTGACCGCCATTTGCTTCGCCGCTTTGATGCCGCGCAATTCGAGCTCGCGCTGCAAGCACTTCTCGTAGACCGACTCCATAAGCCCCGGCCCCAAGAACCGGTGCACCTCAATCGCCGCCCCGATCACCTCCTTGCTCAAAGCGTCGGCTTTGGCAAAGAGCGGATGCATTCCGTAATCCCCTTCGTTTCCTTCGTTACCTTCTGTTAAAAAATCCTACGCGTTCCGCCCGCAACAGGCTTTGAACTTCTTGCCGCTGCCGCACGGGCACGGCTCGTTGCGGCCGACTTTCGGCGTGTCGCGGCGGACCGGCAACTCGATCTTCAATTCACCTTGCTCGGACGCGGACTGCGGGGCCGGAGAACGGACGCCAGCGGATCCCTCAGTCGACTCGCCCCCGGAAAGCTTTTGCTGCAACTGCGACAGGAAGGTCTCGAACGAGGCCAAGTTGGTCGTACTGCGGAAGAGATTGGTCAGCACCTCGCCGCGGATACGGTCCATCAACTCGACGAACATCTTGTAGGCCTCGCTCTTGTACTCGACGAGCGGATCTTTTTGACCGTAGGCGCGCAGGTAGACACCCTCGCGCAGGCCGTCCATGGCATAAAGGTGCTCCTGCCAAAGGCGGTCGATGGCATTCAGCATGATGTAGCGTTCGAGCATCTTGAGTGCGTCGCCCTGCTCGTGCCCGGCTTTGATTTCGTAGGCGGCTTTGATTTTTTCGACGAGAAACCTGCCGTTCTCCTCGACCGTGCGCGTCTCGAACTTGGCGGTGTCTTTTTTCAGACCGAGAGGGAAGGTCTGGTTGACCCACTGGGTGAGCCCCTCGTAATCGGCCTCGCCCTGCTCGCCGGGCTCGAGAAGCTCCTCGACTTTCTTCGGAACCATTTCGTCGACAACCTCGTAAACCATGCCTCGCGGGTGATCGGTCTCGATCGCCTCGTTACGGTAGCCGTAGATGACAGCGCGTTGCTGGTTCATCACGTCATCGAATTCCAGGGTGCGTTTCCGGATAAGGTAGTTGCGCTGCTCGACGCGTTTCTGCGCGGTTTCGACGCTCTTGTTCAGCCACGGATGCTCCAGTTCCTCCCCTTCCTCCATGCCGAACCGCTCCATGATCTTGGTCATGCGGTCGGCCGCGCCGAAGTTGCGCATGAGGTCGTCCTCGAAACTGACGAAAAACTGCGAGCTGCCGGGATCGCCTTGGCGGGCGCAGCGCCCCCGCAGCTGGCGGTCGATACGGCGCGACTCATGCCGTTCGGTGCCGATGACATGGAGGCCGCCGACTTCCTGCACGCCGGAACCGAGTTTGATGTCGGTACCGCGGCCCGCCATGTTGGTCGAAATGGTCACCGTGCCGGGTTGGCCGGCGCGGGAGACAATCTCAGCCTCCTGCAGGTGGAATTTGGCATTGAGCACATTGTGCGGAATTTTCTCGCGCTTGAGCATGCGGCTCAAAAGCTCGGAGGACTCCACGCTGGCCGTGCCGACGAGGACGGGTTGCTGCTCGGCGTGGCGCTTCTTGATTTGCTCGATGACCGCGTTGTATTTCTCGCGCCGCGTCTTGTAGATGCGGTCGTTGGAGTCCTTGCGCGCCACGTTGCGATTGGTCGGGATAACCACAACGTCCAGGCCGTAGATGTCGTGGAATTCGTTGGCCTCGGTCTCGGCCGTTCCCGTCATGCCGGCCAGCTTTTCGTAGAGGCGGAAATAATTCTGGATGGTGATGGTGGCGAGGGTCTGTGTCTCGCGGTCGATCTGTACCCCCTCTTTGGCTTCGACGGCCTGGTGGAGACCGTCGCTCCAGCGGCGGCCGGGCATTTTGCGGCCGGTGAACTGGTCGACGATGAGGACTTTGTTTTCCTCGACGAC
>JBMTVD010000126.1:0-3436 GCA_049451035.1 Chthoniobacterales bacterium
ACTACTGTCCGCTGGCGAGGTAGGCGGCCGTGCCGGCGATGACGAGGATGCCGAGTGCGACCCAGAGCCAGACCAGGGCGGAGGAGGAGATGACACGTCCGGCGCCGCCTGCCGTGCGTTCGAAGCGGCCGCGGATTTTGCCGCGGCGCAGGAAACCGTCATAATGGCGTTGCAGGAGGTAAGTCTCCACCTGGCGCATGGTGTCGAGCGTCACGCCCACGATGATGAGCAGACCCGTACCGCCGAAAAACTGCGCGGTCATGTAAGGCACATTCATGCTCTGAGCGAGCAGTTGCGGCAGCACGGCGATGATGGTGAGGAAGACGGCGCCGGCGAAGGTCAGGCGCGTCATCGTGTAATCGAGGAAGTCGGCCGTGGGTTTGCCGGGACGCACGCCGGGGATGAACCCGCCGTATTTCTTGAGATCGTCGGCGATTTGCGCGGGCTGGAATTGTGTGGCCACCCAGAAATAGCTGAAGAAGAAAATCATTCCGCCGAAGAGCACATAGTGCGGCCAACCGGTGGCGAGCATGGCGGACAGTTCGTTGGCCCAGCGCTGCGTGGGAAAGGCCATGCTGAGAATGGTGGAAGGAAAAAGGAGGATGGCTTGCGCGAAGATGATCGGCATAACGCCCGCGTAGTTGACCTTGAGCGGCATGTATTGCGTCTGGCCGCCGTAAACTTTCCGTCCGACCACGCGCTTGGCGTATTGCACGCTGATGCGGCGGGTGGCCTGTGTGACGGCGATGACCGCGGCGATAACGATGATGAGGAAAGCGATGAGGAGGACCAGCACCACCGGACTGACCGCCGCCGCTTCGCCGCCCGACGGCACGAACGTGCGCCAAGCCTGAATGAGGCCGGCGGGCAACTGGGCGAGGATGCCCACGGTGATGATGATGGAAATACCGTTGCCGATGCCCCGTTCGGTGATCTGATCGCCCAGCCAGACAAGGAACATGGTGCCCGCCGTCAGGGTGATGACGGTCAGCAACCGGAACCCGAGACCGGGATCGGAAACCAGCGGCACACCGATGCGGTTGATGGTGTCCATGATGCCCGGCAGGAACGGGTTCGACTCGGGGCTCTCGAAGGAGAGCGCGAGGAGATAGCCCTGGAAAAGACAAAGGACGATGGTGAGGTAGCGGGTGTATTGGGAAATTTTCTGGCGTCCACCATCCTCGCGGGAGAGACGTCCGAGCCGCGGGATCACCGCGGTCATGAGCTGCAGCATGATCGACGCGCTGATGAACGGCATGATGCCGAGGGCGAAGATGGCGCAGTTGCCCAGCGCGCCGCCGCTGAAAAGGTTGAAGAGCGCGGCCACGCCCCCCCCGGTCTGCGCGTCGGCCACGTTGATGAACCACTGACGCAGGACTTCCGCATTGATCCCCGGAGCCGAAATGACCGAACCGGCGCGGACGATCACAATCATCGCCAGCACGAAGAGCACGCGTTGCCGCAGCTCCGGAATTTTGAAGATGTTGGTGAACGCGGAGATCATGCGGCGCGCGGGCGCAGAATCAGGAAATCGTGCCGCCGGCGGCTTCGATCTTGCGCTTGGCCGCCTCGCTGAACTTGGCGCCGGAGATAACGAGCTTCTTGGTGATCTCGCCGCGGGCGAGGATTTTCACGCCGTCGACCGTGCCGCGGACCAGGCCCTCCTGGCGCAGGGCGGCCTCGTCGACGGTGGTCCCGTCGGCGAAGTCGTTGAGGTCATCGAGGTTGACGATGGCGTAGCGGGTCTTGAAAGCCGCGTTGTTGAATCCGCGCTTGGGCAAGCGGCGGATGAGCGGCATCTGGCCGCCTTCGAAGCCGAGTCGGATGCTGCCGCCGGAGCGGGCTTTCTGTCCCTTGTGTCCTTTGCCGCTGGTTTTGCCTTTGCCCGAGCTTTCGCCGGAACCGAGGCGTTTGCGGCGTTTCTTGGCGCCGGGACGGGGTGAGAGATTGTGCAGTCGCATGGTGGTCAGGCGGCAGCCACTTCAACGGCGGCCTCCGCTTTGCTGGGCTTCGTTTTGATGCCGCGCACGCGGAAAATTTCCTCGCGCGGACGGAGTTTCGAAAGGGCTTCGAGGGTCGCCTTGACCACGTTGGCGTGGTTGTTGGAACCGAGCGACTTGGCCAGCACGTCGCGGATGCCGACCGCTTCGCAGACGGCGCGCACGCCGCCGCCGGCGATAATGCCGGTGCCGGGCGAAGCCGGACGGAGCAGGACGCGACCACCGCCGAATTCACCGGTCACCTCGTGCGGGATGGTGTTCTCGGCAATGGCGAAGTTCTTCATCGCCTTGCGGGCGGAGTCGGAGGCCTTGCGGATGGCCTCGCTGACTTCCTTGGCCTTGCCGAAGCCGCAACCGACGCGGCCTTTGTGGTCGCCGGTCACGATAAGGGCACTGAAGCTGAAGCGGCGGCCGCCTTTGACGACTTTCGCGCAGCGGTTGATGAAAACGACTTTCTCGACCGTGTCGGAAGGTTCCTTCGGTTTTTCTTCGCGGCGGCCGTCGCGGCGCCCGGTGTTGCGTGCGTTAGGAGGCATGATGTTTTTAGAATTCAAGGCCGGCTTCGCGCGCGGCGTCGGCCAGGGCCTTCACTTTGCCCTGGTATTGGAAGCCGCCGCGATCGAAGACGACTTTGGAAACGGATTTGGCCTTGGCTCGGTCGGCCACGAGTTTGCCGACCGTCTGCGCGTTGGCCACGTTGGCGCCGGGTTTGGCCGCTTTTTCCTGCGTGCTGGCCGCGGCGAGGGTCACCCCTTTGGTGTCGTCGATGACCTGGGCACGGATGTGACGCCCGGAGAAATTGACCGCGAGGCGCGGACGTTCGGACGTGCCGGCGACTTTTTTCCGGATGCGTTTGTGACGGAGTTTGATGCTGTCTTGGCGTGTCATGGCGTTTACTGGACGGTCTTGCCTTCCTTGCGGCGGACTTGCTCGTCGGCATAGCGCACGCCTTTGCCTTTGTAGGGTTCGGGCGGGTAGTAGGCGCGGATGTTGGCCGCGACCTGGCCGACCAACTGGCGGTCGATGCCCTCGATGACGAGTTTGGTGTTCTCGTTGACCGTGATCTTGATGTCCTTCGGGATGTCGAAAACGACGGGGTGCGAGAAACCGAGCGAAAGATTGAGTTTTTGTCCCTGCACGGCGGCTTTGAAGCCGACGCCCTGGATTTCGAGGTTGCGGGTGAAGCCGGTGCTGACGCCGGTCACCATGTTGTTGAGCAGTGCGCGGGAAAGTCCGTGCAGCGCGCGGACTTGGCGGCTCTCCGACTTGCGTTGCAGCACGAGGGTTTCGCCCTCGACCTTGCCCTCGATGCCTTCGGGGAGTTGCCAGGAAAGTTTGCCTTTCGGTCCCTCGACCTGCACGGAGCGGTCGGCGGCCAGGTTCACTTTGACCTTGGCCGGGAGCGTGACGGGTTTGTTGCCGATGCGTGACATGGT
>JBMTVD010000127.1:0-3428 GCA_049451035.1 Chthoniobacterales bacterium
CAGGCGGACACGCGGGCCGCGTGTCCCTACCTCCGGAGCCCACCGACCGAACGGGATAGCCCGGCACAAGAGGTTTGACGCTGACCGGCGCATCACGGTAAAAACATCTCTATGAGCGTTAACCACCGCCCCTCCCGCCTGTCTTCCTACTCCAAAGTCACCGTCGGATCTCTGGCTGCCGCTTCAGCTGCCGGTTCCGCCGAAGCCGCGATCGTCTTTTTCGATGTGAATCCCGATCAGACGATCCTCAACGGCAACTCACTTTCCTTCGGCAGCATCAACCTGGTTGCGGAAACCTACTCGCTGGCCGACAGCACTGCGCCCTCGTTCACTCTCTCCAGCACCGGCGCCGGCCCCGAGTTCAGCGGAAACCAGATTGAAGCGGGAGCACTTTTTGGCGTCTACACCTACCGACTTTCTGACGGCGATCCGATTTCCGGAGCCTTAACCTTCAGCAGCACTCCAAGCACTCCCGCCTATTGGGGAGCCGGCGACTCCGGATATCTCGCGCTGCGCCTCGATCTTGGGGGAGGGAACTACAACTACGGCTGGGCGCAAGTCTCCGTAGCTAGCCCGGCCACATCGATCACCATCACCAGTTTCGCCTTCGAAGGAGACATAAATACCGCGATCACCGCCGGTGACCAAGGCGGACCTGCTGCGGTTCCCGAACCCGGCACCATGGCCGTCGGCGCCGGACTCTTCGCCCTCGCCGTCGGCGCCCACCTGCGCCGCCGCCGCGAGAAAAAAGCCGCCGCCTCCGACGCGCTGCTCAACCTCGCCGCCGGAGCCCGCGGCGTGGAAAAATTCCGCGCCGACAAAGCGGCCTGAGTTTCCCGGCCGGCACATCAAGGTAGGGACGAGCGGCCCGCTCGTCCGCTGGTTTTGAAACGGACGCGCGAGCCGAGCGTCCCTTACCCAAAAAAAACGCCAAGCCCTTTCCTCCGCGCTTTCCGCGGCTAAACTCTCGACTCGCTCATGAACCGCAAACGCCTCCTCGTTGTCGGCTGGGATTCCGCCGATTGGAAGATCATCCACCCGCTGGTGCAGCAGGGCACCATGCCCATGATGGCCAAGATCCTGCAGGACGGCGTGCACGGCAATCTCACCACCCTCGAGCCCACGCTCTCGCCCATGCTCTGGACAACCATCGCCACCGGGCGCCACGCCGCCGAGCATGGGGTGCACGGCTTCACCGAGGTGCGCGACAAGCAGGTCGTGCCCGTCTCCGCTGCCACCCGCCGTTGTCGCGCGGTCTGGAACATCCTCTCCGAGCGCGGACTCAAGACCAACCTCGTCGGGTGGTTCGCCTCGCAGGGCGAACGCGACCCCAACGTGCGCATGGTCTCCAATCTGTTCGCCCACGCGCCGAAAAAACCGGTGGAATCGCCCGCCGATTGGCCCGCGCCGCCCCCCGGCACCTTCTGGCCCGAATCACTCGCCGAAAACCTCGCCTCCTTGCGGGTCGGCCCGCACGAACTCGGCGGCGACGTCCTGCGCATGTTCGTCTCCGACCCCGACAAAATCGATCAGGAGAAAGACCGCCGCCTGGTCATGCTGGCCGAAAAGTTGGCCGAGGCCTTCAGCGTGCAGGCCGCCACCACCTGGCTGATGGAACACGGCGAGTGGGACCTCACCATGGTCTACTTCCGGGCCATCGACGAAATCTGCCACCTCTTCATGCCCTTCCATCCGCCGCGCATGGAAGGCGCGCCGGAAAAGGATTTCGCGCACTACCACGACGTGGTCAACAGCGCCTACCGCCTGCACGACCTCATGCTCATGCGCCTCGTCGATCTGGCCGGACCCGACGCCGGGGTCATGGTCATCTCCGACCACGGCTTCCACAGCGACCACCTCCGTCCGCGCTTCACCCCGCGCATCCCCGCCGGCATCGTCGTCTGGCACCGCGCCCAGGGCATCGTCGCCGCCGCGGGCGAGGGCTTCCGCTCCGGCGGGGGAGAAATCTTCGGCGCCCGCCTGCCCGATGTCACCCCGACCATCCTCGCGTGGTTCGGCCTGCCCCGCGCCCACGACATGGAAGGCCGCGTCCTGCGCGACGCGCTGGCCACCGAGAATTTTCCGGCCGATGTCCCCACGCACGAAAAGCCCGGAGCGGCGGCGGCGGAATCCGTTCCTTTCCAACTCGACGACAGCGAACGCAAGGCCATGCTCGAGCACTTCGTCGCCCTCGGTTACATCGACGCCGTGCCCGACGATGCCGGCGCGGCCGCGGTGCAAACCCAGCGCGAGAATGACTGGCAACTGGCCTGCGCTTTGGTGCACAGCGGACGCCACGAAGAGGCGCTGCCGCTGCTCGAGGCCGTGCACGATGCCGTGCCCCAGCGCCCCGACTTCGCCCAGCGGCTGGCCCATTGCCAATTGCAACTCGGCCTGGCCGACGAAGCCTCCGCCACCATCGATGCGTCACTCGAGGGATTCAAGGATGCCAACACCATCGCTCTCATCCGCGCCAACATCGCTTACCAGCAAGGCGACCACGCCGCGGCGCTCGCCCGGCTCGAGGAAGTGCGGCAGCGTGATCCCTCGGCCGGCGGACTGCGCGAGCAACTCGCCCGCACCCTGCTCAAACTCCGCCGCTGGGACGAAGCCGAGGCGGTGGCCCGCGAAATCCTCGAGCGCGATCCCGGTTACGCCCCGGCCTGGGCCATCGTCGCGCGCTGCCAGTTGCACCGCGACGACAACGAAGCCTGCATCGAAAGCTCCCTCGAAGCCATCGACCTCGAATTCAACAGCCCGATGGCCCACGTCAATCTCGGCCTCGCCCTCGCGCGCCAAGAGCAATGGAAAGATGCCGCCCTCGCCCTGCGCAACGCCATCAAACTCGCCCCCGCCAACATCCCGCCCTACCGCTTCCTCGCCCACGTGCTGCAAAAAATGGGCCTGCCCGACGAGGCCGCCACCTGCATGGCCCAGGCCAAGACCATGCGCCAGCGCGCCAACGACGAAGCCGTCGCCCGCCAAACCCGCGTCCACGCCGCCGCCCAAGAACGCGCCGCCGTCCGCGCCGCGCGTCCGCCCAAACCCGAGCCGCCCAAGATCGAACCCCTCGACCTCCTCATCGTCTCCGGCCTCCCGCGCAGCGGCACTTCCCTCATGATGCAAATCCTGCAGGCCGGTGGCATCCCGCTGCTCACCGACGGACAACGCACCGCCGACGAGGACAATCCCGAGGGTTATTGGGAGTGGGAAGAAATCAAGAAGCTGCCCAAGGACCCGACCATCCTCAAGCAGGCCGAAGGCAAAGCCGTCAAAGTCATCTCCGCCCTGCTGCCCGCCCTCCCGCGAGCCCACCGCTACAAAATCATCTACATGACACGGCCCGTCGAGCAGGTGGTCGCCTCGCAATTCGCCATGCTCGAGCGCCAAGGTCAGACCCCCAAACGCGAAGCCGCCCACCTCGCCAA
>JBMTVD010000128.1:0-3420 GCA_049451035.1 Chthoniobacterales bacterium
ATTTATTTCCGCGCGCGACGACGGGCGGCGTAGCCGGCCAGGCCAACGGCACTCAGAGCAAGCAGTGCGTAGGTCGAGGGCTCGGGGACGACGCTGAGGCTGTTCGCATAAAGGTTGTTTTCAGCCGAACCATTGTCGGTCCCAGAGTTGTAAAAGCGGAATCCGTCCGGAGCGTTGAAGGTGCCCGTGACAGTGCCACTGAACAGAACACCTTGATTCCCTTGGGGCGAACTTCTGCTAATGGAATAAGAAATTGTCGAGGCGTCAGTGTAGGTGAAGGCTAGGTTCAGGACAGAAGCTCCACCGTAATCGTAGCCAGCGCCGGCCCCGGCGTTGAGCGTTAGGCCCGCTCCCGCGTTAACTTGAGCGCCACTGCCGATGTTGAAATTAAGTATTTGGGTGGCACCCGCTCCGCCGGTGTAGAGGTTGAAGCCCTTGTTGCCGTTGTCGAAATTGACACCGAACTTGAATGAAAAAACGTCTCCGATGGATAACGCGGAGGAGAAGTTGCGATCGGCGTCAACGAAGGCAGTGCCAGGGTTAGCATAGAGACCAAAACTGACTCCGCTCGTGTTTATATCGCCAGCCGCAGGGGTGGAGTCGCCTATGAAGGTGCCGGCAAAATTTCCGCCACCGTCGTTGTTGGCAATACTCCATGGGCCGAACCCAGTGCCGAAATTATTGCCGTTGGCCCATGAACCGCCGTAGTTGCTAGCATTATCGCTCGCGATGAGCGCAAAAGCATTTGATACGACCGCGAACGCCGCGGCGGTGATGGCGGAGAGAAGAACTTTTTTCATGGAATGGGAAGGAAACTGAAGTCGAGGTAACAACACAGAAATCAAAAGCAATCGCGCCGGATGGTCAATCGGTTTTTGACAAAAAAGTGACAAAAATCCGCGGAGCACGCGTTGCCTTGGCACAAATCACTGGGCCGCAGCTTCTTTGCCCTTCCGGTGGCTGGCTTCAGAGGCGGGAAAGTCACCCAGTTTGAGCTGGATTTCGGAGAGGGTGAGCCAGGACTCGGCGTCGCCGGGGTTGAGGGCAAGATGCTTTTGCAGAAGCGCGGCGGCCTCGGGAAGCTCGGCTTCGCGCATGGCCACCGCCGCCTGCATCTTGATCAATCCGTTGGCTTGCGGGTCGTATTTTTCGAGCGCGGCCAGCGAGGCGCGCGCCGTTTCGGTGTCGCCGCGGCTCATTTGCATGGCCGCGTGGTTGAGCAGCGCGTCGTTGTAATTCGGCTGAAGCGCGAAGCCGCGCTGGAAAGCTTCCTCCGCACGCACCCCCTCGCCGCGCAGACCGAACAATCGCCCCGCGGTAAAATGCGTGAGCGGATCGCGCGGATTCTGCAATTGTGCGCGTTCGTAAGCCACGGCGATGTCGATCGTGTCCCACCCGAGCGTGGCCCGGCGCTGCAGGTCGCGCACCTTGGCCGCCAATTCGTCGCGGCGCTGCACGAGCCCGGGCGCGTCGGCGAAAACCCCGAGACGCAGGAGCTTCCACCCGAGGCTCCACATGTCATGCTCGTCATAGCCGGTGAAGAGCGTGTCGCGGCGCGCCTCGGCTTCGGCTTGGGGAAGACTTTGCCACCATGCGGCGACGGCGTCCGGACCCTCGTCGCGCGGGGCGAGTCCCCACAGCGCGGCCATGCCGTCGACGGTCAACTCGGCCACCGCGGCGCGCCCGCCGAAGGTGAGATGCACGTGCTCGAGGAAGTAATCGCGGTCGTGGGCGAAGGTCGGATTCAATTCGTGCAACCAGCGGCCGGCATCGATGGCGGCAACGTCGGGCCCGGAGTCGGAAGCGATTTTTTGCGGCAGCGCGCGGATGCGGCTGTCGGCGCGAAATCTTTGTGTATCGAGGTCGGCGGCGCGGCGGTAAAGCGGCCACGCGCGCGACAGGTCGCCGTCGGCTTGGCGTTTTTGCGCGGCTTCGTAAACGAGCGCGGCACTGCGGAATCCGGAAACATCGCCCGCATCCTGCGCGGCGAGCACCGCCTCGACGCCGCCTGCCTCGGGCGGTTCGCTCCCGACCGGCGGCCAGTCGGCGAGATTGATGGCGGGGGCGACGAGGAGAACTTTCGCGCCGTGCTTGATCGCGCGGCGCGTGATGTCGCGGAAGTTTGCTTCCGTGTTGACCAGCATGGTGTCGAGCGCGGGATCGTCATGGGCCACACTGACACCGCGGAATTCATCGAGCCCGCGCCATTGCTGCGGCCTTTCTTTTCCGGCGAAGAGCCGGAGGAAAGATTCCACCGCGCGGCCGGTGTGCGTGCGGCGCACGGCCAGCGAGAGACGCGAAAGCGCGGGCGAGGAGGCGGGCGGACCGAACTTGGCCGCCGGGCCGAACGGACCGATCACTTCATTGTGTCCCGCGTAGAGCACGATCAGGTCGGGGTCGAGCGCCATGGCCTCGCGGGCGAATTCGCGCAGCGCGTGGGAATTGACCGCGACCATGGAAAGGTTGATCACGGCGACCGGTTCGCCGGGAAAGCGCGCGCGCCAGCGGGCCTCGATGAGGCGGCCGAGGTGGTAATCGGTCATGGGAAAACCGGCCGCGGCCGATTCGCCGAGCAGGATGACGCGGCGGACACCCTCCGGTTTTTTCGCCGCGACCCAGATGGGCGGGGGCGAAGGGACATTGGCCCTCCCGAGGAAGAGCCGGGCGAAAGCAGGGTTGGTCGTGTAGTAAGTTTCGCCTTCGTGACGAACCTTCTCGAGAAGGCGAGGCGGCCGGAACAGGCCGGTGAGGCGGAGAACTCCCTCCAGCGCCAAAAAGAAAACGACCGGGGCGACGATGGCCAAAGCCAGGCGGGCAGCCGGGCGATGGCGGAAAGTGACGGGTGACATGTGGCGGAAGAGATAAGGGATGCAGGCCGGGGCCCAAACTGTTCCAAGAGACTTTCGCCGCGAGCTTTCCCTTCTCTCAATCCTCAACTTTCACCCCTCAACGGGACCCGCCCTTATTTGCTTTGACACCCTTCGGCGGTTCCCCTATTCTGCGTGGCCAATTTTGCCATGAAAACTTTCTCCGCCAAAGCCGAAGAGATCCAGCGCAACTGGTGGATCGTGGATGCCGAAAACCAGGTGCTCGGGCGCCTGGCCACCAAGGTTGCCGATGTCCTGCGCGGCAAGAACAAAGCTGTCTTCACCCCGCACTGCGACACGGGTGACTTTGTCGTGGTGATCAACGCCTCCAAGGTGCGCGTGACCGGCAAGAAAACGACCGACAAAATCTACACGAGCTTTTCGGGATACGTGGGTGGCCACAAGAGCGAGACCTTCGAGGAACGCCGCGGCCGCCGCCCCGAACTCCTTGTCGAACGCGCCGTCCGCGGCATGATCCCGCACAACCGCCTCGGCCGGGCCCAATTCACCAAACTCAAAGTCTACGCCGGCGCGGAACACCCGCACGCCGCGC
>JBMTVD010000129.1:0-3401 GCA_049451035.1 Chthoniobacterales bacterium
CACTGAAAACTTCCCTCCTCCCCATTTTGCGTTCTTCATTCTAAGTTCGCCCGATGCCCCGCACCATCTGGATCCTCGGCGACCAACTCGGGCCGGACAACGCCGCCTTGGCGGGGGCCCGGAAAAAGGACGATGTCCTTTTCATGGTCGAGAGCCGGAAGCACCTCGGGAAACTCGCCTACCACCAACAGCGCCTTGTTTTGCTCCTCTCCGCGGCACGGCATTTCGCGGAGGAGAAACGCAAGGACGGTTGGAAGGTCGATTACCACCCGCTGGAGGAGGGGAGGACCTGGGAAACGGCGCTCGCCGCGCATCTCAAAAAATACCGACCGGAGCGCATCCTGCTCGCGCAACCGAACAACCACGACGAGCAGGAGGCTGCGACCAAGTTGGCCCAAAAGTGGCCCTTGGAAATTTTGACCACCCGCCAGTTTCTTGTGCCGCGTGCCGAATTCATCACGTGGGCCCAAGGCCGGAAGTCGCTCCTCATGGAGACGCACTACCGGCGCGTGCGCCAAGAGTTCGGATTTCTCATGCAGCCCGACGGCCGACCGGTCGGCGGGAGGTGGAACTTCGACGAAGAAAACCGCCAAACGGTCCGCGATTGGGTCAAAGCCGGACGTCCGCGCGCGGAGATCGCGCCCGTCAAACCGGACAAAACTACGCGTGAAGTCATTGCGCTGGTGGAAAAGGAGTTTCCGAAAAACCCCGGCCGCGCCGCCGATTTCTGGCTGCCGGTGGATCGGGCTGGAGCGTTGCGGTGGCTCGGGGATTTTGTCGCCACACGCCTGTCCGGGTTCGGCCCGTGGGAAGATCTCATGATCCAGGACGAGCAACTGCTCTTCCACTCGGTGATATCGCCGACGATCAATCTTGGACTGCTCACCCCCCGCGAATGCATCGAAAAAGCCATCGCCGCCTACGAGAAGGGTGGGGCGCCACTGGCGAGCGTGGAGGGATTCGTCCGCCAGATCGCCGGGTGGCGCGAGTTCATCAACGGCGTATACTGGCTCAAAATGCCGGAGTACGCGCAGGTGAACGGACTCGGCGCGGAGCGGCCATTGCCGGAGTTTTTTTACACGGGAGAAACGGACCTCAACTGTTTGCGACAAACCATCGGCCAAGTCCGCGCCACGGGTTTCAATCACCATATCCAGCGTCTCATGGTGCTCGGCAACTTTCTCCTCCTCGCCGGGATCAAGCCGCAGGAGGCCTTGCGCTGGTTTCTCGAAATGTATGTGGATGCGCACGACTGGGTCATGGCGGCCAATGTTCTCGGCATGGTGCTCCACGCGGACGGGGGATTCATGGCGACCAAGCCCTACGCCGCCGGCTCGGGTTACATCTCGCGCATGAGCAACTACTGCGCGGGGTGCCGCTACAAGCCGGAGGTGAAAACGGGGCCGGAGGCGTGTCCTTTCAATTACCTGTACTGGAATTTTTACGGGACGCACGAGAAGCGCTTCGCGCGCAACCCGCGCGTGGGCATGGCCCTCAAGACACTGGCCAAAAAATCACCCGCCGAACGCCGCGAAATCGACGAGTCGTCGGCAGCCTTTTTGACCGCGGTCTGCGGTCGCTGCTGACGCTTCGCCCGCGCCCGGGCCGGTTTTCGCTGTGCCCGTTCCCCCGCGCGGGGTAAAAAGCCGGTAGAGATGGAAGATTTCTCCGGCATCAAGGAATGGTGGGAGTTGGTCATTCTGGCCGTTTTGCTCCTGCTGGCTTGGCCGGGCAGTTGGCTGCTGGCGCGCACGCTGCGCCACCGGACCTTGCGCGCGCCGGCCGTTCCGGGGGGAGAACTCGTGCTCGAAATATGGAGCACCTTGATGCCCTTGCTTCGCTGGGGGCTCATGCTGGCAGCCTTGGCCGTGGGTTTGCACCTGATCAAGCCCCCGCCGCCGGTCGACGGGTGGCTGGCACAGTTGCTGAAAGCGGGTTTTGCCCTGTTGGTTGCTTTCGTGGCCTCGCGCGCCGCGGCCGTGGCTTTCCGCCACTGGGCCGGGCGCCCGACCTCCCCGAGCGAGAGCCAGTCGCGCAAAACCCTCGGCCCCGTGGCCGCCAAGTCGTGCGCCGTTTTTTTCTACATCATCGCTGTTCTGCTCGTTCTGCAGAACATGGGCTACAATGTCGCGGGCTTGATGGCCGGTCTCGGGATCGGGGGCGTGGCCATCGCGCTGGCTGCCAAAGACACGGTGGCCAACCTCTTCGGCTCCGTTGCCGTGCTTATCGACCAGCCGTTCTCCGTCGGCGACTACATCCGCATCGGCCCCACCGAGGGCACGGCGGAAAAGATCGGCCTGCGCAGCACGCGGGTGCGCACGCCCGACGGCTACCTCGTCTCTATTCCCAACCAAAACCTCACGACCTCGGAAATCATCAATCTCAGCGCGCGACCGACCCGGCGGACCGTTTTTACCATCGGGCTGGTCTACGAACTTTCGGCCGCGCAAATGGAAAAGGCCGTGGAAATGTTGCGCGGGATCCTCGCGGCGCACCCGCAGACTGCGGACGCCTGGGTGCACTGGAAGGACTTCGGTCCCAGTTCGCTTGATATCCAAGTTGTCTACTGGTGCAAGGCCCTGGCCATGAGCGACTTTCTCGACACCGTGCAGGAACTCAACGTGCAGATCAAAGAGCAGTTCGACGCGGCCGGCTTCGGCTTCGCTTTCCCCACCCAGACTGTCCTGCTGCAGAAGGAAGAGTAGTACCCGGCGGGGATCACTGTTCTGGCCGTGTACTCCGTGCGCGTGCCCCGTAATCCACAAGCACACCAAGGTTGTGCTGGCATCAGCGATTGGTAATCGATAGCATGAAACTATTAGCTTTCCCGGTGAAAAAGCTCGTCCTGTTCATTCTCTTTCTGGTCGGCGGTTACTACGCCTACCAGTACCTGAACGAAGAACCCCCCGCACCCGCACCTGCACCTGCACCTGCACCTGCACCGGAACCCGTCAACTTCTTCATTCGAGTATCCGTGGGAAAGTTATTTGAGGAGTGGCAGCGTCGAACTCTCAGTAATCCTCCAGGGACTGGTGGGGTCCAAACAGTTGATCCGTCTTCCGAGTTGAAAGAGATCCAAAGAAGGCTCCACCAAGAGGGAAATTATTCGGCCGACGCCGTGAGGGATGTTGTTGTTCGTGCCCTCCGGGAGTTGCGGGTCAGCGAGGAAAATATCAACCAAGTAACCGCTGGTATCATGAGCATGCGCTAAGCTCGTGACCGCGAAAAGGCCGCCCTTTGCAGGGCGGCCTTTCGCTTTGGATTTGTTCGTGCGCTACGTGTTAGTACCGGTAGTGCTCGGGCTTGTAAGGGCCTTCGATCGGGAGGCCGAGGTAGTCGGCTTGATCCTTGGTGAGCTTGGTCAGTTTGACGCCGATTTTCTCGAGGTGGAGGCGGGCCAC
>JBMTVD010000130.1:0-3391 GCA_049451035.1 Chthoniobacterales bacterium
AAGCCTGCGCGACGAGGAAGGTGCCGCGCAGGTTGGTGTTCACGATCTTGCTGAACTCGGCATCGGTCGTGTCGGCAGCCGGTTTGATCAGGCCGATGCCGGCGCAGTGGATGACGCAATCGATTCCGCCCATCGACTCGTTTGCTCTGGCCACGAGCGATTCCGCGGCATGAGGCGCGGTCAGGTCCGAGGCGAGAGTCTCGATGGAGGCCGCGCCGGCGCATGCGGCGGCAGCTTCGGCGAGTTTGCTTTCGGTGCGTCCGTGCAGGGTCAGTTTGGCCCCGCGCGCGGCGAGACGGACGGCCACTTCGCGTCCTATGCCGCTGGAGGCGCCGGTGATGAGGAACTTATCCATGTCCATGAACATAACGCCCGCCAAGCGCGGATGGACACACCGGACTGCCCGGTGCGCGAAATTTAACTGCGCGTGATTTGCAGCCCGGTCGGCGAAACCGAGAAATCGACGAAACGCGCGCCTTTGTTGCGCGGACTCGATCCGAGTTGCCGTTGCAGGCGGCGACCGGCTTCGGGGTCCTTGGCGAGGAGGAGAGCGTAGCCTCCGCCGCCGGCTCCGAGCAATTTGGCGCCCATCAGGTAGTCGGCGGCCTCCCGGAAAATGGCCTGCACCGGGGCCGGATCCGTGCCGCGGTCAAGGCGGCAGTTGAGAAGCCAACTGCGTTGCACGCACTGGCCGAGGTCCTCCCAGCGCCCGCGCAACAGCGCTTCGAACGTTTCGCCCGCGTTGGCGCGGATATCCGCCAAGGCCCGTAAACGCGGGGCCGAGTTGAGGAACATGCCGCGGACAATTTCGTGTAGGATCCCCGAGGCCATGCGGGTGATGCCGGTGTAGTACAGCAGTGCGCAACCGCTGCGGGCCGCTTCCGCCAATTCGCGCTCCGGCGTCCAACGCAGCGCCGGTACCTGGGGTATGCCGGGGACGGTTTCCGCCATTTTGACACCGCGGTAGATACCGCCTACTTGGTCCTGCCAGCCGCCGCCGCTTCCGAGCATCTGCTCGACGGCCATGGTCAGCGAAATCAGGTCGCCGTCGCTCCAGCCGAGTCCGCAAGCATCGGAAAGGGTCCCGAGCAGCGTGGCGGCCAGGATGCTGCTGGTGCCCAGGCCGGAGCCCTTGGGGGCGGCCGCCAGCAGGGAAATTTCCAACCCGCCCCCGAAGTCGGCCAGTTGCTCGCGCAGCGTGGCATGCGCCGGCCGCGATTCGGGCGCGACGGCCGCCGGATGGAATCCGGCGAGGCACAGTGCCGCTTTGGCGAGGGCGAACGGGTCGCCGGGTTGCGCGTGGTCAGCCAATCCCTCGCGGCTTTCGATGCGGCACTGCACTCCGAGATCGATGCTGCGCAGCACGATGACCGGTTCCGGGGCGACGCGCAGAAAAACCTGCACCGGCGGTTGGCCGTTGATCTCCGCGGCGACATTGACGACCCCCCCGCCCTCCACGAAGCAGTAAGGAGGCGTGTCGGTCCATCCGCCGGCCAGATCCAAACGCACCGGGCTGCGGCCCCACACGATCTGGTCTTCCAGCGTCGTGCGACGCGGTTCGCGCATGAAGTCCGCGACGGAATCCAACACCCGCCGCCTGAGCAATCCGAAGGCTTCGGCTTCGGCACGCCGGGCCGCTTCCGTGTCGGTGCCGCGCAGGATTTCCGCCCGGAGCATCGAGTCGTGCAACGCGTCGAGGTTGCGCAAGTCGTCGAGCGCGGCAATTTTGTCCGCCGGAAAAAGCGGTGCCACCGACGACAGGTCGAGACGGTAAAAAGGGTTCGCGTGGTGGTTGGCGCGCATGACCGGGAGAGCCCGGGCCATGCGCTCCCGCCGCTCCGCCAGCAGGCGTGCAGGGTCTGCCTGCTCGCAGATTTCCATTGCCGAGAGACGGCGCCGCAGGAAAAGAGCGCGGCTCTCCGCGTCGTCCGGCGGTTCGGTCGCCTGCAGCCAGTGAAGGAACCCGGAGGTGACTTCGTGGTCCTCGACCACGGGGAACAGCTGTGCCATTTGCAGATCCGTCCCTTCGTCGAGGCCGGCCTCTGCCGGATCCAGTCCGCGACGCCGGAACCACTCGAGCGCCGGGCGCCCCATCCACCGGGTTTCCGCGCTGCCGAGCGGGCCGGCGAACTTGTCCTCGAAGCCGTAAAATCTCAGGCAGCGCCCGCCGCCCGCCACCGGCACGACATCGAGGCAAATCCCGCTTTCGATGGCCAGCGGCGGGAAGCCGTCCGGCACGCCCGTGATGATTTGTTTTTCCCCGAGTGCGAGCCCGTCGGGCAGTGTGCAGTTTTCCACCCACAGCATCCGGTTGGACGGATTCCGCGTGTGGAACGCGAAGTCGGAATTTTGCACGTAAACATCGGGATGCGGTTTGCGGTCCACCGGCGCGGAACGCATCTGGTCCAATCGGCTGTTCTGCAGGGCCGAGATCGATTCGATCAATTGCCGGCTCGTGCCGAGGTGATGGAAACCTCCGCCGTCGAGCGCCACCGCTTTGGCGTCCAGCGCGGCGATTTCCCGGTCGGTGCGTGCGGGCTTTCGTCCCAAGGCCGGTCCGAAATCGCCGTACAGCTCGTACGCCCCCGGTCCCCCGCCGGCGAACTCGCCGCGGGCGGCATCCCAGCCGCAGCGGGTCAGCAGCAGTTCGATGGCGCGCGGTCCGAGCAGCCAGACGCCGACATCGACGGTGAAGATGTGGTCGGCCGCACGGCGACGGATTTCTTCGGGTCCCGGTTTTTGCAGGAAATAATCGACCTGGTCGGGCGACTCCCTCGTCGCGAAAAACACCCCGAACTCGCTGGCCGTTTCCGGCGAAGCCCACATGCCGAGGGCCAGCAGGTCGGCCGGAGGGAGTGGCGGCAAGTCGCGGGGAATATCCAAAAGCACATCTCCGCTGCAAACCATCAGGGGATAGGCTTGGCCGGCCCGCTCCATGATACGATCGAACTCCGGCCACATGTGATCGAGCAGTGTTCCGTCGATGCGTTGTCCGCGGCTCCAGCGCAGCACGGGCAGGGGGATGAGAACCTTGCCCGTCGCGGCATAGGCCGGCAACCGGCGGCTCTGTCCGCCCGCCAAGATGGCGACTTTCTGCGAACCAAGCAGCCACTCGGGAAACGGACGGGGCCGGCCGAGGGACTGCCAACTCTCGTGCAAGAGGTGCATCAAACCGCCGCCCGAGCCCAACTTGCCCCCGGGCGGATCGCAGGCGGCGAACCAATCGGGAGTTGTCTGGCCGTCGGGTCCGCGAAAAGCCGCCGACATGGCCGGCGGCAAAGAGAGCAGGAATGGCCGATGAGAGCCCAAGCGCCGTTCTACGAATCCCCGAGTTTCAGCTTCGAGAGGATGCTGAAGTCTTCGAGGGTGGTGGTGTCGCCTTTGACGTCCT
>JBMTVD010000131.1:0-3229 GCA_049451035.1 Chthoniobacterales bacterium
ATGTCTTGGGCGGTAATTCAGCTGGGTTCACGCGAGCACTACGCCATTCCCTCGGCTCTCGCGGGTGCCGGGGAGTTGGATGTCCTCGTAACGGACGCGTGGATCCCGGCGGCCCTGGAGCCCATGGTCCGACTGTTATCCAAGTCTCTAGCTGGCCGCAGATGTCCCGCGATACCCGATCGTCTAGTGCGCTCCCGGACGCCGGGAAGGTTGCTGAGGGATACTGCAATGAAACTCGGGGGCATCGGTGGTTGGAATGCGATCCTGCGGCGCAATGAGTGGTTCCAGACATGGGTGTCCCACGAAGTCGCCAGATCGGATGCTCATACCGTTTTTTCCTACAGCTACACGGCTCGGCTGCCCTTCGCGGCGGCGCGGAGGCGTGGCGCCAGGCGCATTCTCGGTCAGATTGATCCGGGACCGCGGGAGGAGGAGATCGTTCGCGAAGCGTCATCCAAGTATCTGCAGTTGGCACCACCGGATGAGATGGCTCCCCGATTGTATTGGGAGAGATGGAAAGAGGAGGTCGAGTTGGCCGAGAAGATCGTCGTCAACTCGCCGTGGTCGGCGAAATTGCTGGTGGAAGCCGGGGTGAGTGCCGCCAAGCTTGTCGAGATCCCGCTCGTTTACGAGCGAGCGGACTCGACCTGTGACGAGTGGCTTGTGACGAGTGACGAGAGCAACCGGAAAAGGCTGAAACGCGGAAACACTGAACCGGAGGTTTCCAAGCCGGAGGTGGCCCCTAGGCAAAGACTGCGCGCCCTGTTTCTCGGCAGTGTGATTTTGCGCAAGGGAGTGGGGCAGTTGTTCGAGGCGATCAAGATGCTCAAAAGCGAAGCGGTCGATTTCACTTTCGCCGGGCCGGTCGGGGTGCGAATTCCCGATGAGATCTCGCAACTGCCCAATGTGCGCTTCTTGGGACCCGTGGACAAAGCCACCTGCGAGACACTTTATGAATCCTCGGATGTGTTTCTCTTTCCCACCTTGTCGGATGGTTTCGGCCTGACGCAGCTGGAAGCGCTCGGCCATGGGTTGCCAATCATTGCTTCCACAAATTGCGGACGAGTCGTGGAGGACCGGGTCAATGGCTTGGCCCTCGACGAAGTGACCCCCGAAACGATAGCCGGTGCAATCATGGAACTGGTGCGCGACCGTGACATTCTGGCGGCACTTAAAGCCAACGCGCGAATTCCCGACCAATGCCTTCCGAAGTACCTTGCGCCAGCCCTGCTCGCGCTTGGTAAAAACTAGCCACCCCGGTCATGCCTTTTCTTCTGCTTTCCGCCTTTTTGCTTCTCGCAGCTTACCCGATGACGGGCAGCACGTCCGTCATTTGGGTGCTGGCGGCCTCGCAACTCGCGTTGCTGGTCGGCGAAATCAAAAAACGGCAGGTCACCGGTGCCGGGGCCTTTATCTTCATGTCCTTCCTGTTCTTCGGAGTTCGCCCGATTTACCTGGTCTTGGAAGGGGACAAATTTCTCTTCACCAATGTCTACCTCATCAGGGTGGGTATGGCGGAGATCGGGGATTGCATGTGGTGGGCCACCTTGGCGCTCTTGGTCTTTGCGGTGGGCGCTTACCTTGCGCCGCGAATGTCCGCCCAGTGGTTGAAGAGGCGGCGTTTGAAGAATCGGGCCGGGGCAGCCATCAGGCCGGTTGTGGCCAAATCCACGGCGTCGCTGTTGCTGGCGGCACAGTTTGTGACCCTCGTGGCCATGATGGCGCTGACCAAATTCGGCCGCACCCTTTATGGCAGTGCGCTGGGAGCTTATGCCTACGATGCGCCGGTGCCCATGCAGGCGGTTCACATCTTCGCCGTAGTGGTGCTGCTGGAACGCTGGTTGCGACAGCGCTCGGCAGACAACACGATCATGTTGGCGGTGTCGGGTGTCCTGTTTCTCTACTTCACGTGGCTGATGCGCGAGGTAAGCCAGTTCCGGGGCTTTTATATCACGGGCGTGATGATCGTCGGCATTGCCGTGCTCATGCGGCTCAAGGGCCGGGTGGGCTACATGTGGCTGATTGTTCCCATCGTCGTGCTCCAGCCCTTCTTCCAGTATCTGGGGGGCGACCGTCAGAAAAGTAATGCCGAGTTGGCGGAGACCGGTCTGATCGAGGAAGTTTTTGATGATCAGTCCCTGGGAGAGACCTACTGGAAGTTCTACGATTCGCTGGGAGACATGAATATTTTCGATACGTTTGTCGCGGCCAAAAGGTCGGAGCCTGCTTTCTATCCCTACATGTGGTCGTGGGCTTACGTTCCGTTTCACCTCGTGCCCCGGGCGATTTGGGAAGGAAAGCCTAAAGGCGGCGTGACACAAGATATGGCTTTCACCAACGAGGCGCCCACGAGTCCCGGTATCGCAGGTTTCTTCCTCTTGGATGGCGGACTTGTCTGGATGCTGCTCAGCATGGTCGTTCTCGGTTACTTGGTGTCCTTGGTCGATTGGACAATTTTGACGATGAGGCCAGGCTATTTGCAGTGCTGCCTGATCGGAATCGTCACCATCAATGCGATGTTTCTGACGCGATTCTTCCTCTGGCAATATTTCTACCAGGTGCTCTACGCCGCCATGCCTTGTATTTTCCTCGCTTGGTATGTGAACCGGAACACCAAGCGAATGCGGACAAACGCTCGCCGTGCCACCATGTCGATGCGTCATGGCACCTCAACCCCAGAAGGGTTGACTGGTTCAGCCTGAGTCAGGCTGCTCGAAGAGTTTGCACAGACCTCCTCCCTGCCACTGAGCGGCAGAACTATATCGATGACTATCGCCATCTGTTTCGGTCAGTTCGGCCCATATCATCATGCGCGGGTATCTGCTCTTCAGAAGCTAGCGCACGAGCAAGGCGTTCGTGCACTGCCTGTGCAGATCGCCGCGTCCACCACTACCTACGGATGGGCTGCCACGGACTCGTGCGAGGGGCTGCATACGCTCTGCACGGGAACGGATGAGGCTGCTTCGCCGTTGGAGGTATTTCTGAAGGCCCGGAAGTTTTTCCGGGAGGAGAAGGTGGATGTAGCTTTTCTCCCGAGCTATTCGCCGGCGCGTTTCTTTGCGCTCTTTGCCGCGGCGAAATCACTCGGACTTCGCACGGTGATGATGAACGAAAGCCATGCCGGGACGGAACAGGCGACGGGATGGAAGCGTTGGATCAAGCGGCAGATCGTGAAGCGCTTCGATGCCGCGCTCGTCGGCGGCGAACCACACAAGCGTCACTTTGCCTC
>JBMTVD010000132.1:0-3161 GCA_049451035.1 Chthoniobacterales bacterium
TCCACGAACATGCGGATGTCGGGAACGCCATAAAGAATCATGGCCAACCGCTCGAGGCCGAAGCCGAAGGCGAAGCCGCTGACTTTGTCCGGATCGAAAGCCTTGTCGCCGCGGCGCTCGTTGATCTGCTCGAAAACCGCCGGATCAACCATCCCGCACCCGGCCAGCTCGAGCCAACGCTCACCGCCGCCCAGCGCGGCGGCCCGCACGTCGAGTTCGTAGCTCGGTTCGGTGAAAGGGAAAAAATGCGGACGGAACCGCACTTTGGCGTCTGGTCCGAACAATTCGCGGAAGAAATATTCCAGCGTGCCCTTGAGGTCGCCGAGCGTGACTCCCTCGTCGACGTAGAGCCCCTCCATCTGCGTGAACTGGGCAAGATGCGTGGCATCGACTTCGTCGCGGCGGTAGGCGGCGCCGGGGGCAATGATACGTATGGGCGGTGTCTCGCGCTCCATCGTGCGGATCTGCACGCTCGAGGTGTGCGTGCGCAGGAGGCGGCCATCGGGCAGATAAAAAGTATCCTGCTCGTTGCGCGCGGGATGATCCGGCGGCGTGTTCAGAGCGTCGAAGCAATGCCACTCGGTTTCGATATCCGGCCCCTCGGCGAGGGCGAATCCCATGCGGCGGAAGATCTCCACCGCGCGGCGCTGCAGATGCTGCAGCGGATGCAGGCTGCCGACCGGGCGGGCGCGGCCAGGCAAAGTAGGATCAATCCGCGCCAATTCCGCCTCCTCGGCCGCGGCTGACAACTGGGCGGTGCGCTCTTCGAGCGCGCCGGTGATCGCCGTCCGCACCTCGTGCAGAAGTTTGCCGACGGCCGGACGTTCCTCCTTGGCGAGATGCCGCATCTGCTCGCCCGCTTTGGTGAGGGTGCCCGCTCGACCCGTGATGGACACACGGGCCTGCTCCAGGCCGGACAAATCGGCGGCCGCCGCGATTTCCCGCAGCGCCTCATCCCGCAGAACATTGAGCTCCTCGCGCATCGAAATCAGACTGTAGCCGCCCGCCCCTCGGAGGGCGAGCGTCCCCGCGAGCCGCCATCAAGGCAGGAGCGAGCAACCCGCTCGTCCGTCAACCCTTCGGCGGGCACGCGGGCCGCGTACCCCTACCGGCTCAAGCAGCCTTCAGCGCCGCCGCACCTTTGGACACAATCTGACGGAACGCGGCCTCGTCGGCCACGGCCAGGTCGGCCAGCATTTTGCGGTTGATGGCGATGGAAGCGCGCTTGAGGCCTTCCATCAGGCGGCTGTAGGTAATCCCCTCGGCGCGGCACGCCGCATTGATGCGGGTGATCCACAGTCCTCGGAGGTTCCGTTTGCGCGTCTTGCGGTCGCGGGTCGCCCAGACTTGGGCTTTCATCCGCGCGTCCTTGGCGTAACGGAAGAGTTTGCTGCGACGGCCTCGGTAACCCTTGGCCTTCGACACCATCGTTTTGCGCCGCTCGCGACTGGCCGGCGCGTTTGTTGCTCTTGGCATTTATTGTCCCGCCTTGCGGCGGTCTCCTCGGGACGGATCGTTTCGTTGTTCGGCCCCGCACCTCATCCATCCCGTGAGCCCCGATTCGCGGGGCCAGGTGCGTCGGCCGGCGTTCAATTGTCAGCCAAACGGAAGGTTCTCCTTGATGCGAGCCACGTCGGTGACGTCCACGAGGACATTCTTGGCGAGCTGGCGCTTGCGCTTGGCGTTCTTCGACGACAGCAAGTGGCGTCGGGAAGCTTGGGCGCGGAGGACCTTGCCGGAACCCGTGACCTTGAAGCGCTTGGCCACGGCTTTCTTTGTTTTTCTGCGTGCTACCGGTTTCGGCATAAGGCGCGCGAAACTAGCGACCGACTGCCGTCAGGGCAAGCCTTTCCTATTCCATCCAATTAAGGACGTTGAAATTCTCACTGACCATCACCGTGATTACCGTCCCGATGGTGAGGACTCCGAGCAAGGCACCGGTCGAGACCAGGATCAGGAGGCTGCGGATAAGACCGTCTTCAGGCGAGTGTTCCGACATCCTGTCTTTGTAACGACCCCGGAACCTCGTGCCAACGACATTTGTCAAACCAGCACATCACGGGAAACCTCTTCCACCGGCCTGCCGGAGACCGAAGGTGCGGCCTGCCGGCGAATAGCGCGAAAAATCGCCTCCCCGGTGGCCGGTGATGACAACGGCACTTGGCGACCACCCGGACCGAAAGCGGCTACGGCGTCGCGGATCGCTTCTCGCACGGAGATGGCCAGCATGAACGGCGGTTCGCCGACGGCTTTGCTCCGTCCGATGGTTTGTTTCGGGTTGGGCGCATCTTCCAGAATGCGCACCCGGAAATCTTTCGGCGTGTCGCCCACGGCCGGGATTTTGTAGGTGTCCGGAGAATGGGTAAGCAGCTTGCCCTCGCGGTTCCAGACAAGTTCCTCGGCGGTCAGCCACCCCATGCCCTGCACGAACCCGCCTTCGATTTGTCCGCGATTGATCCCTTCGTTGATGGATTGCCCGCAGTCGTGCAGGACGTCGACGCGGCGCACCTGCAGGTCGCCGGTAAAGCCGTCGATTTCCACCTCGCTGACGGCCGCGCCGATCGCGAAGTAGTAGAAAGGATGCCCGCGTCCGGCCTCGCGATCCCAATGGATCTCGGGCGTGCGGTAATAACCCGTGGCCGCCAGGCTCACGCGCTGCATCCAAGCCCTCTGTGTCACTTCAGCAAAGGCGATGTGCTCGGACGGATGATCGACATGGAAAACACGTCCGTTGCGGAACGCGACCTCGTCCGCTCCGCAGGTTTTCCCACGCTTTGAGGACAACATTTCCGCCGCGACCGGACGCAACCGCGCAATGATCTGGTCGCAGGCGTCTTTCACCGCCATACCGTTCATATCGGTGCCACTGGAGGCCGCGGTGGCGGAGGTGTTCGGAACCTTGTCCGTTGCCGTGGACATCACGCGGATTTTGTCCGGAGGAATCCCCAACGCCCCCGCTGCGACGGCGGTGATGTTGGTGTTGATACCCTGCCCCATTTCGGTTCCGCCGTGGTTCACCTGCACGGAGCCGTCCGTGTAGACGAGCACCAGCGCACCGGCCTGGTTGAGCATGGTGTTGGTGAAGGAAATGCCGAATTTGACCGGTGTCATGGCGATCCCGCGTTTGCGGTGCGGTTGGGCGGCATTCCAGGCCGCGATCT
>JBMTVD010000133.1:0-3161 GCA_049451035.1 Chthoniobacterales bacterium
CGGGGGTGTAGCTCAACGGTTAGAGCAGGCGGCTCATAATCGCTTGGTTCACGGTTCGAATCCGTGCGCCCCCACGAACCAATTCCGATCATGCCCACCTTCGACATCGTCTCCGAACTCGACCGTCAGGAAATCCTCAATGCCGTGGACCAAGCCCGGCGCGAACTGGCCAACCGCTTCGATTTCAAGGGCTCCGAAGCCAAACTGGAAATCGAGAAGGACGGCAACCTACGTCTCACGGCCGAGGACGCCTCGCGCCTCAAAGGCTTGCGCGAAATCGCCGTGGCCAAGCTGGCCAAGCGCAACATCGATTTGCGCAACGTCGAGCAGAAGGAACCGGATATTTCCCCGCTCGGCCACGCGCGTCAGCTCTTTGTCTTCAAGCAGGGTCTGGAGGGCGAAAAGGCCAAGGAAATTTCCAAGTTCCTCAAAGCCTCCGGTCTGAAAATCCAATCGACCCTGCAAGACAAACAAATCCGAGTGACCGGCAAAAAACGCGACGACCTGCAAGAAGCCATCGCCGCCCTCCGCGCCAAAGACTTCGGCGTTTCACTCAATTACACCAACTTCCGCGACTGAGGCTTTTCAAGCTTCGACCACCATGACGCCGTAAGCCGCCGCGAAGCGATCGCGCGTCACCAAGCGGAAGTTCTCCACCAACGACTGGGCGATCAGTATCCGGTCAAACGGATCGCGATGGTGCCACGGCAGCCGCCCGGCCTGCTCGGCATGGCTGCTGCGGATCGGCAATTCGACAAACCTCGAGCGCTCCACCGCGTCGAGCCAGTCATCCGGCAAGACCAATTTGCCTTGCGTGCGCTTGATCTCCAGTTCCCAAACCGAAGCGGGGCTGAACCACACGCTGTTCGCTGCGGACCGGATCTCGCGCGCGGCGGCCAAGGACAAATTGTCCGGCGCCGTCAATGCCCAGAACAGGGCGTGGGAATCGAGCAAAAGCCTCATCGGCCTTACTCCGCAACCCGCGGCGCCGCGGCCTTATCCTCGCCGTAAAACCACTGCTCTACTTCAGCGTCGGGAGACCAGCAATCGGCCAACTCCTTCGCCCGACCGGCAAGGAGCCCGAGCGGGCGCTCACCGCCCACCGCAGCCACCGGCACCAGTTGAACCATCGGCTTTCCCGCCTTGGCCACCACCACGGTCTCGCCCTCGACAGCCTCCTCGATCAGCCGTGACAGATGTGTCTTGGCCTGATGAATATTCAGCACCTTTATGGACTAAGCTTAGTCCGGTTATGTTCCGTGTCAAACGCTGATCTCCCGCACAATCCGGTCAAACGCCTCCGCCGGACTCTCCGCCCGCGAGATCGGGCGGCCGATTACCAAATGGGTCGCCCCGCCGCGCACCACATCGGCCGGCGTCGCCGTGCGTTTTTGGTCAGCGGCGTCCGAACCGGCCGGTCGCACGCCCGGAATGACGAGGAGCGGCTCGGGACCGAGCTCGGCCCGCAGCAGCGGCAACTCGAGCGCGCTGGCCACGAACCCGCGCACCCCTGCCCCATGCCCCATCTTGGCCAATCGCACCACCTGCTCGCCCACGCTCCCGTGCACCCCGCAAGCCTCGAGCGTTGCTTGGTTGGAACTGGTCAGCACCGTGACGCCGAGAATCTTCATCGCTTCCCCTGACTCACCGACCGCCGCCGCGCACATCTCCGGTCCGCCACTGAGATGAATCGTGCACAGGTCCACACCGAGTTCGCGCGCGGACCGCACCGCGGAGGCCACGGTATTGGGAATGTCGTGCAGCTTGAGATCGAGAAAAACCCGCGCGCCATGATCTTTGACCGCCTGCACGGCCGCGGGCCCCGCGGCCGTGAAAAGCTGCAGGCCCACCTTGTAAAAGCGCGCCCGTCCGTTGAGCCTCTCCATCAGACGCCGGGCGTCCTCCAGCGAGGGTTCGTCCAAAGCCACAATGATTTCCGCTTGGCCGCCGGAGGTTTTGCCGTGGATCATAGCCCTGCATGGAAATCGCCGCTCCGGCCAAAATCAACCTCAACCTGCGCATCGTCGGCCGGAATGCCGCCACCGGCTATCACGACATCGAAACGTGGATGACTCCGATCTCCCGGTCCGACACATTGCGCGTCGAACTTACCGGCACCCCGGGCATCGTCCTGACCTGCAGCGATCCGGAACTCGACAGCGGGTCGGGCAACCTCGCGTGGAAGGCCGCGGAGATCTTTCTCCGCGAAACGGGAAGTCCGGGCGGAGCCCTCCTCGAACTTCACAAACATATCCCGCACGGCGCCGGTCTTGGGGGAGGCAGCAGCGACGCCGCCGCCGTTCTCAACGCCCTCAACGAGCAAGCGGGACGCAAGCTCGATCCGGAGGCGTTGGAAAGGCTGGCGGCACAGTTGGGTTCGGATGTCCCGTTCTTTGTCCGTGGCTGCGCGGCGGTTGCCCGAGGCCGCGGCGAAAGACTCGAGCCAAGGCCCCTCCCTGCGACACTCGACCTCCTTCTGCTCAAGCCACCTTTTCCCGTCCCGACGGCATGGGCTTACGCGGCCTACGCGGAGAAAAAGTTTTGCCCGGCCGAATGGACGGCGCCGCAACTGCACGGAGGCATGGAAATCTTCAACGACCTCGAGCGGGCGGTCTTCCGCAAATACCTCCTCCTGCCCGCGATGAAGCAATGGCTGCTCGAGCATTCGCTCGTTGCCGCCGCTGCCATGACAGGTTCCGGCTCGTGCCTCTTCGCCATTCTCCGCGACCCGCGCGGCGCCGACCAACTGGCCTCGGAGGCCAAAGAGGAATTCGGCTCCACCCTGTGGACAGCCGCATGCCGCACCTTGGTGTGACAAGACCGTAATATTCGGCATTGACGCACCGAGGAGGCGTTCTCAACCTGCGACCGGCAGTCGTTGTCGGTATGGACACCAAATCTTATCCCCCGGGGTTCCGCGCACGGCGCGGACTGAACTGGAGTTCCCTCGGGCTCATGTATGCGGCCTATTACATGTGCCGCTACAACTTCCGCTTCGCCACGCCCGGGATGCAGGAGGAATTCGGGTTCTCCACGACCCAAATCGCCGACATGCTCGCCATCTGGTCGCTGACTTACGGCACCGGGCAACTCGTCAACGGCCTTCTCACCGACCGCATCGGCGGCAAGCGCTCGATGCAAATCGGCGCCTTCGGCACGAT
>JBMTVD010000134.1:0-3069 GCA_049451035.1 Chthoniobacterales bacterium
TAGCCGTAACCCGCCCCGCGCGTCGTGACGGGAATTTTTTCCCGCGCCGCGATCTTCATGACCCCGGACACGGACTGCGTCGAGCGGGCGAAGACCACCGCCTCGGGCAAGGTGCGGGCAAACCATTTGTCTCCCGCGGCCGCCTCGCGCACCGCGTCATCGGTGCGCACGCCGTCGATCCCGGCGACTTTGCGCAGTTCGTCGATGATCCGCGCGTCCACGCGCTTACATCCCCATGATCTCGTAACCGCCGTCCACGTAAAGGACCTGCCCGGTGATCGAAGCCGCGCCCTCGCTGGCCAGGAACACGCCGGTCGCCCCGAGTTCGGACGTCTCGCAACTGCGCTTGAGCGGCGCGTGCTGCTCGTAGTGCTTCATCATGGATGAAAAACCGGAGATACCGCGGGCCGCCAGCGTCTGCACGGGGCCGGCGCTGATGCAGTTGACGCGGATCTTGTGCGCACCGAGATCGTAGGCGAGATAGCGCGTCGAGGATTCCAGCGCGGCTTTGGCCACGCCCATCACATTGTAGTGGGGCACGACCTTGACACTGCCGAGGTAGCTCATGGCCACGATACTGCCGCCTTCGGTCATCATGGGCGCCGCCGCGCGCGACAGCGCCACAAGCGAGTAGGCGCTGATATCCATCGCCGTGGAAAAAGCCGAGCGCGAGGTCGACACGAAATCCCCTTCCAGCGCTTCCTTCGGCGCGAAAGCCACCGAATGAAGCAGCAGGTCGAGCTTGTTGGTGTGGCCTTTGACCTTCTCGAAAAACGCGGCGATTTCCTCGTCCTTGGCCACATCGCAGGGATAAACCGGGACATCCGCCCCGAACTCGGCGACGAGTTCCTCCACGTTCTCCTTCACCCGCTCGCCTTGGTAGTTGAAGATGAGATTCGCCCCCGCCTCTTTCCACGCTTTGGCGATGGCCCACGCGATGCTGCGCTTGTTGGCCACGCCGAAAACCACGCCTGTTTTTCCTTCGAGAATACCTTTGCTCATAAGGGGCCAAGCATCCCAGAACCCCCGCGCCGAGGTCAATGGCGGCGTCAGCCTTTGTCAGAGTCGCAGTGGGGCCGTGCCCCGCTCGCCCGTCCCATTGCATCCGCGACCTCATCGGCCTTAAATTCCCCGCATGTCCGCCTGCTGCCACAGCACCACGACCTGCGAGGACCAAGACGAGCAACTCGTCCTGAATCGCGAGGCCAAGACCTGGCTGCGCATCGGCATGGCCGGACTCCTCGCCGCACAGGCCATGATTTTCAGCCTCGCCGTGAATATGGCGCCGGTCGAGGGCCACACCCGCTGGATCCTCCACGGCGCCCTCGCCCTCTCCGCCATCGGTGTCTTCCTCCTCGCAGGCTGGCCTATCCTGCGCGAATCGTGGGACGCCCTCCGCCGCGGCAAAATCGTCTTCGAACAATTTTTCCTCGTCGGCATCCTCGGCGCTTTCGGCGCCTCGGTGCACAGTTCGCTGACCGGCGCCGGTGGCGTCTATTACGAGGTCGTTGCCGTCCTCGTCGCCATTTACACGTTCGGCACGATCCTGGCCCGGCAACGCCGCGACGCTGTGCGCCGCTCCATCGAATCAATCGGCGCCGCCTTCGACCTCTGCGATCGCGTCGACTCCTCCGGTCACCGCGAGCGCGTCACCGTGGACCGCATCCTCCCGGGCGACCAAGTTCTCGTCGGCGCCGGTGAAGGCATCCCTGTGGACGGCACGGTGGCCGACGGCGTGGCCCTGGTCAGCGAAGCCGCCCTCACCGGCGAACCCTATCCCGTCGTCAAACGCGCCGGCGACCCCGTCCTTGCCGGTGGCCGCGTCGAGGATAGCGTCCTGCGCATCGCCGCCACCTCGAAGGGGCGCTCGCGCCGCCTCGATACCCTCCTGCGCTCCATCGAGGAAGCGCGCAAAAATCCCGGCCGCATCCAGCGCGAGGCCGACCGCTTGGTCGCGTGGTTCCTGCCGCTGGTTCTCGTCATCGCCGCGCTGACCGCCTTCGGTTGGACCCTGCACAGCGGCTGGATCACCGGCGTCTTCAACGGCCTCGCCGTCCTCCTCGTCGCCTGCCCCTGCGCCATGGGCCTGGCCACACCGGTCGCCATCTGGGCCGCCCTGGCCGCCTTGGCCCAACGGGGACTCTTCGCCCGCGGCGGCGACGCTGTCGAAGCCCTCGCCCTCGTCGACACCGCGGTGTTCGACAAAACCGGGACGCTGAGCGAAAGCGATGCACGCATCGTCGACTTTGTTGTCGCACCCGGCACCGACCGCACCCGACTCCTGCGCGAAATCGCCGCGGTGCAAACCGGCAGCGGGCACCCCATCGCACGTGCTTTTCGCGTTTCTTCGCAGGATCCGGAACCGCTGCTGGCCCGCGAGATCCGCGTGCTGCCCGGCGCCGGAATCCAAGGCATCCTGCCGGACGACACCGCGCTGCACATCGGCAACGAAGGCATCGTCGCCGCCGGCGACGACGCCGCATCCCTGCGCGACCTGCTCGCCACCGGGGAGACAGGCGGACACGAGATCTTCATCCGCCGCGGCGGACGGCTCGTGGCCCTCGCGCTGGTCCGCGAATCCCTCCGCGACTCCGCCCGCGACGCCCTGGCCCAAATGAAACAACTCGGCCTGCGCACCATCGTCATGACCGGCGATCGCGAGGAAAACGCCGCGCGGTTCGGATTCGACGAATGCCTGGCCGGACTGACCCCCGACGCCAAATTGCGCGAGGTGGAAAAATTGCGCGCCGCCGGACGCAAAGTCCTCTTCATCGGCGACGGCATCAACGACGCGCCCGCCATGGCCGCCGCCACGGCCAGCATCGCCATGGGCGCGGGCAGCGAATTGCCTCGTGAAACCGCCGGCATGGAATTGAACGGACAAGACCTGCGCGTCGTGCCGCAATCCGTCGCCCTCGGCCGCGCCACGGTCCGCGCCATCCGCCGCAACATCGCCTTCGCCGCCTGCTACAACATTTTCGGCATCGGCCTCGCCGCCGCCGGGCTTCTCCACCCCATCGCCGCCGCCCTCATCATGCTCGTCTCGAGTCTCACCGTGACTTGGCGCGT
>JBMTVD010000135.1:0-3041 GCA_049451035.1 Chthoniobacterales bacterium
GCCGGACGCTGCGAAAAAGTCGCGCAGTCCGCAGGCCGTAAATCCGCGAAAATCAGCGGGAGACGGCCCTAGGGCTGTTTCGCCTTTTTTAAGGCCGCGACTAACACAGAAACATCAACCCAAAACACTTTGCGGAGTTTGCCCATGTAGCTCAGTTGGTAGAGCACGTCCTTGGTAAGGACGAGGTCACCGGTTCAATCCCGGTCATGGGCTCCAGCCGCGCGCGGCGCAAAATTCGCAACACTCAAACCACACAAACCACCAAGCACTATGGCTAAGGATACGTTCAAACGCGACAAACCCCACGTGAACATCGGCACGATCGGTCACGTGGACCACGGCAAAACCACCCTCACTGCGGCGATCACCACCGTGCTCTCCAAGGCCGGCAAAGCGCAGGCCCGCGGCTACGCGGACATCGACGCGGCTCCGGAAGAAAAAGAGCGCGGCATCACGATCAACACCGCGCACGTGGAATACGAGAGCGACAAGCGCCACTACGCGCACGTCGATTGCCCCGGCCACGCCGACTACATCAAGAACATGATCACCGGCGCGGCCCAGATGGACGGCGCCATCCTCGTGGTCAGCGCCGCGGACGGCCCGATGCCGCAGACCCGCGAGCACATCCTGCTGGCCCGCCAGGTCGGCGTGCCTTCCATCGTCGTCTTCATGAACAAGTGCGACATGGTCGACGATCCGGAACTCCTCGAACTCGTCGAGATGGAAATCCGCGACCTGCTCAGCAAATACGAATTCCCCGGTGACGAGATTCCGATCGTCAAGGGTTCCGCGCTCAAGGCGCTCGAAGGCGATCCCGAGATGGAGAAGCAGATTCTCGCCCTCATCGACGCCGTCGACAGCTACATCCCCGAGCCGCAGCGTCCGCTCGACCAGCCCTTCCTCATGCCCATCGAGGACGTGTTCAACATCGAAGGTCGCGGCACCGTCTGCACCGGCCGTGTCGAGCGCGGCAAGCTCAAGAAGATGGAAGAAATCGAGATCGTCGGCATCAAGCCCACGGTCAAAACGACCGTCACCGACATCGAAATGTTCCGCAAGTTGCTGGACGACGCGATGGCCGGCGACAACATCGGCGCGCTGCTCCGCGGCATCAAAAAAGAAGACGTCGAGCGCGGCCAGGTTCTGGCCAAGCCCGGCTCGATCACCCCGCACAAGAAGTTCAAAGCCGAGGTCTACATCCTCAGCAAGGACGAGGGCGGGCGCCACACGCCGTTTTTCTCCAACTACCGCCCGCAATTCTACTTCCGCACGACCGACGTGACCGGAACGGTGAAGCTGCCGGACGGCGTGGAAATGGTCATGCCCGGCGACAACATCTCGATGGAAGTCGAGCTGATCACGCCGATCGCCATGGAAAAAACCATCCGTTTCGCCATTCGCGAAGGCGGCCGCACAGTCGGCGCCGGTCGCGTTTCGGAGATTCTGGACTAACATTTGGAGGATACGCACAGGCCAGTAGCTCAATTGGTAGAGTAGCGGTCTCCAAAACCGTCGGTTGGGGGTTCGAGTCCCTCCTGGCCTGCTCTCCCATTGACTTCTGGTCGCCGCGTCCCCGCCACGCATGTTCCGCAAACTCAAAAACTTCATCGCCGAGGTCCGCGTCGAGCTGTCCAAAGCCACTTGGCCGTGGGATCCCAAGGAAAGGGGATTCCGCCGCTACAAGGAGCTGGCCGACTCGACCGTCGTGGTCATCGTGGCGATGCTGATTTTGGGCGGCTACATCGCGTTCTTCGACCTCATGCTGGTCAACGTCGTCGGCTGGCTGACCCGCCCGCTCTGACCCTCTCCGCTCCATGTCCACCACCGCCCTACACATCCCGGCCCCGCGCGACCAATGGTTTGTCGTGCAGGTCCTCTCCGGTCAGGAGAAGAAAGTTTACGACAGCATCGTCAAACGGCTGAAAACCGAGGAAATGGGCGATCTGGTCTTCGAAGTGCTCATCCCCACCGAGCGCGTCCAGGAGATCAAGCAAGGCAAGAAAAGCGAGACGACGCGGAAGTTTTTCCCGGGGTACATCATCGTCAACATGCACCTCCTGACGGATGAAGGCGGGTTGATGGACCGCACCTGGTATTTCATCAAGGACACGCCCGGCGTGATCGGTTTTGCCGGCACGAAGGATCGTCCCACCCCGATGCGGCCGCGCGAGGTCGAGAGCATGCTCGCCCAGATCCAGGAGCGCGTCGATACGGTCAAGCCGAAGGTGTCCTTCCAAGTCGGGGAAAAAGTCAAAGTGGCCGACGGCCCGTTCCAAAACCAGACAGGCGTGGTCGAGGAAGTGGACCCGGACAAAGGAAAATTGCGCGTTTCAGTCACCATTTTCGGACGCGAGACGCCGGTCGAACTCGAATATTGGCAGGTCGACCGCGAGGAATAAGGAGCAACAATCATGGGTAAAGAAGTCATCGGAACCATCAAACTGCAGATCGCCGCGGGCCAGGCGAACCCCGCGCCCCCGGTCGGCCCCGCTTTGGGCCAGAAGGGTGTCAACATCATGGCCTTCTGCAAGGAGTTCAACGCGGCCACGCAGAAGCAGGCCGGCGATATCCTCCCGGTGGTCATCACCGTCTACAAAGACAAATCCTTCACTTTCATCACCAAGTCGCCCCCGGCCTCCGTGCTGATCAAAAAGGCGGCGGGCATCGCCTCCGGATCGAAAGAGCCGAACAAAACCAAAGTCGGCAAGGTGACCAAGAAACAACTTCTCGAGATCGCCAGGACGAAGATGAAAGATCTCAACGCCCGCGACGACGAGGCGGCGATGAACATCATCGCCGGAACCGCGCGCCAGATGGGTGTGGAAATCGAGGCATAAAAAATTTCACAACGCTCCACGCGCAAGCGCGGGGCACAACCGCAGGAGAGCCTCACGGTTCGTTCGCACTGCAAAACACCATGGCAAAAAACCGAAGCAAACGTTACGAGGCGGCCAAAAAAGCCGTCGACTCATCGCGGAAATACCCGCTGGCCGAAGCCGTCAAGGTTCTCAAGGGCATGCCCCCGGCCAAATACGACA
>JBMTVD010000136.1:0-3009 GCA_049451035.1 Chthoniobacterales bacterium
CGGGGGCACGACGATGGAGGCGTTGGCACCGACCAGCGTGCCCTCGGATTCCTCGATCGACTCGGCGATGCCGTCAACAAAGGCGACCTTCATCGTGCCGACCGGAACCTTGACGTAGACCGTCGAGGCGTCGAGGCCGTAGCCTCCGCGCACCACAACGGTCTCGAGGCGACGGCGCGGGTCGGGCGTGATGCCAAGCACGTTCTGCGCGTAGGTCGGTGTGTAAACCGTCTGCGGGATGAGTTTGTAGCGGACGTATTCGAAGGTCTGCGTTGAACCCTCGCGTCCCGTGCGGCTCGAGCGCTTCTGCGGCTTGCCGAGACTGCGCGCAACCTCGTCCAAAGTCATGCCGAGGGCCACCTCTTTGCGAACGATCAGCTCTTCCACCTCGCGGCGACGCTGGTCGGCCGCGCGCAGCCTGGTCACGAGATCACCGGGCACACCGTCGAGGAAACGCGGCTCGATCCAGGCAGCGACGCCGCCTTGGCGCGCGTTGCCGCGCACGCGATACAGGCCGGCGGGGGAAACCGCATCGAGTTCGACCCGCTGCGGAAAGCGCAGGGTGCCGGCGTACTGCTTCATGTCCGAGTTGAAATAGCAGGGGGCGGGTTCCGCGAGGGGAAAACGCGGATCTTTGATCCCGAAGTCCGAAAGATAAATGACGCCCGGCTCACGGACGATGGGGCCGGCAAAACAGAGAGAAACGGCGGATAACCACAGGGCCAGGAAGGCCTTCATCGGGTTCACTATCGGCTGGCGCCGGCGAAAAACAACCCCGGGCAGAAGCGCGCCTATTGCCAAAGCTCCGGAACTGCTCCAACCTGTTTCCATGAAAACTCCCCAGATCATCCTTATTGTCCTTGCCGCCAGCCTTCTCACCGCCACTGCTCGTGCGGGATTTTTCGATGAAATCCAAGGCGAGTTGGGCGGTCCCGCCGTGGAAGGGTCGCCCAAATACACCGCGCTGTATTTTTCCGCCCACTGGTGCCCGCCGTGCCGCATGTTCACCCCGAAGCTCGTCGAATGGTACAACAGCTTCAAACCGGAGCATCCCGACTTCGAACTCGTCTTTGTCAGCTCCGACCGGGACGAAGCAGCCATGAAGGAATACATCGAGGGCGACAAAATGCCCTGGCCTTATGTGAAGTTCGACCAGGCACGGAGCGAGACTTTCCAAAAATTCGGCTCCAGTGGCATCCCCTACCTCGTGCTCATCGACAGCGAGGGCAACGCGGTCACGGCCCAACCGGGCAATGAATGGCAATCGCCGCAGGCCGTGCTGCAGATCATCGAGGAAAAGTTTGCTGCCGCAGACAGCGACGATGCGACATCCGCGCAGCAGGGTGGTGGCACGACGACGAAGTGACCTACATGGGCCCCGGCGGCAACTACCTCATTGGCTGGAACGACATCGCAGCGGAGTGGGAGCTTCAGGCGTCCCACAAGCTGGGTGGAGAAGTGCTTCCCGAGCAACTCCACGCCGTGCAAGGCGAGGACCTGGCCTTGATCACCTGCATCGAAGAAGGCGCCAATATGGTCGACGGAAAAGAGGCCAAAGTATCGATCCGCTCCTCCACCGTTTTCCGCAAGCGCGACGGCGTGTGGAAAGCCATCTCCCACCAGACCGACAAGCTGCCCTACCTCAAACCGGCGAGCTGACAACCCCCGCCTCCCGGCAAGGCAACCCGCGGGCGGCATGGGTCGAAGCCACGCCGGCATATATCCTGTCTTATTTCGCCGGTACGATCACCCCGCGTTCCTGAATACGTCGTGCAACTCGGGAAAAACCCCTATTACAGCACGATAGCGGGCTTTTGCTTGGTGAGCATAGGGCTCTGCCTTTGCCGCTACGCTTATGCCCCGATGGTCCCTGCGATGATCGCCGAGGGATGGATCGACAAGGGTGGTGCCGCCTATCTCGGTGCTTTCAACGCCCTCGGATATCTGGTCGGAACGATCGCGGCCATATTATTGCCCGGCCGCTGGCCGCTGAGGGACATCCTGCGGGCATCGATCATCGTCGCATTTGTCAGCGTGGTCATGGCTGCATGGAACTTCGGTTTCGCCTGGTTGGCTTTGGCCCGCACGCTCACCGGCTTGGCCGGCGCCTCGCTGGTCGTGCACGCGCCTTCGCTGGCTCTCGCCCCTGTGCCTGACTGTTGGAAAAAACCCGCTGGTGGCGCCATCTTTGCAGGAGCCGGCATGACAATCCTCTTGGTCAGCTTGGCCATGCCCGGATTTTTGGCCCAGTCGGTCGGAGCAGGTTGGCTCTTCGAAGCCTTTCTCGGGCTGGTCGCCGGAGCGGTGGCTTGGCCTCTGACCGCCACCGCCTCAAAACCGCGCAACAGTCTCGAAAGGAGACCTCCTCTGGATCCGCAACCGAGAAAGGCGCTGTTCATGCTGGGCGCGGCATACTTTCTGGCTGCCGTGGGCATCACTCCCCACACCATGTTTCTGACCGATTACCTCCATCGTGATCTGAGCCTGACGGCAGCAAGCAGTGTCCACTATTACGGCCTGATCGGAGTGGGCACCTCGTGCGGCGCACTTGCCGCTGGCGCCGCGGCGCGCATGTTCGGCACGCCTCCCAGCCTCTCGGTCAACTACCTGCTGGGTGCCGTGGCGGTCACAGCCGTCCTGCTGGGGGATAACCCCCTGATCATCTCGTTTTCAGTCGTAGCCATCGGCTTTTTCCTTCTCGCCTGCGTGACACTTTCCTCGCAGCGGACAGCGGAAATCGCGGGCCTGCCGAACCACGCCTATTACTGGGGATTGATGACCCTTGCTTTCTCGGCCGGACTCACCATCGGCAATTACGGTTTGGCTTGGCTGATCGACCGGGGTGGTTCTTACCGCGCAACCTTCGAGGTGGCCGCAGCCTGCCTCGGTGCCGGTTTTTTCATCAGCCTGGCCCTTCAGCGCGTGGCTGGGGGAACTGATGCAGACAAAACCAGATGAAAACAACTCAAGTCGTAGAAGCCGCCTCGTAAGCGCGGGCGATGCGCAGCA
>JBMTVD010000137.1:0-2994 GCA_049451035.1 Chthoniobacterales bacterium
ACCATGACCCCGATGTCGATCACTTCGTAGCTGTTGCAGGCCAGCACGACGCCGACGATGTTCTTGCCGATGTCGTGGACGTCGCCCTTGACCGTGGCCATGAGGACTTTGCCTTGGGCGCGGGCGTTGGGATTGGCCGCTCGCTCGCGTTCCATGTGCGGGGTCAGCCAGGCGACGGCCTTTTTCATGACGCGCGCGCTTTTGACCACTTGCGGGAGGAACATTTTTCCTTCGCCGAAAAGGTCTCCGACGATGCGCATGCCGTTCATGAGCGGGCCTTCGATGACGTCGAGCGGACGCGGGTATTTTTGCCGGGCCTCCTCGGTGTCCTCGTCGATGTGATCGACGATACCTTTGATCAAAGCGTGGGCCAGGCGATCTTCGACGGGCGCTTCGCGCCATTTGGTGTCCTTCTCGACGGAGGCCTTGCCCGAGCCCTTGACGGTTTCGGCGAAAGTGACAAGGCGCTCGGTGGCGTCGGGGCGGCGGTTGAGGAGAACGTCCTCGATGAGTTCGAGCAGGTCGGGCGGGATCTCGGCGTAAACGCCGAGCTGGCCGGCATTGACGATCCCCATGTCGAGACCGGCATGGATGGCGTGGTAAAGGAACGCCGTGTGCATGGCTTCGCGGACCGGATTGTTGCCGCGGAAGCTGAAGGAAATATTACTGACCCCGCCGCTGACCCGCGCGTAAGGAAGATTTTCTTTGATCCAGCGGGTGGCCTCGATGAAATCGACGGCGTAGTTGTTGTGCTCCTCGATCCCGGTGGCAACGGTGAGGATGTTCGGATCAAAAATGATATCTTCTGCCGGGAAACCGACTTCCTCGACGAGGATCTTGTAAGCGCGAGCGCAAATCTCTTTGCGGCGCTCGAAGTTGTCCGCCTGACCCTTCTCGTCGAAGGCCATGACGATCACCGCCGCGCCGTAGCGCATGACCTGGCGGGCTTGCTCTTTGAATTTCTCCTCGCCCTCCTTGAGCGAGATGGAATTGACCACGCATTTGCCCTGCACGCAGCGCAACCCGGCTTCGATGACCTCCCACTTGGAGGAGTCGATCATGATGGGAACCTTCGAGATGTCCGGCTCGCTGGCCACCAGCTGCAGGAATTTGGTCATGGCGGCCGCGCCGTCGAGCATCCCCTCATCCATGTTGATGTCGATAATCTGCGCGCCGGCCTCGACCTGCTGACGCGCGACGGCCAGCGCCTCGTCGTACTGGTTGCCGAGAATGAGTTTGGCGAACTTCGGCGAACCGGTGACATTCGTACGCTCGCCGACATTGATGAAAGGAATTTCCGGGCGCGCGGTGAAGGGCTCGAGTCCGCTCAGGCGCAGGGTGCGTGAGCGCTCGGGGATACGGCGCGGTTTGACGTCGCGCGTGGCTTTGACAATGGCCGCGATATGGTCCGGCGTCGTGCCGCAGCAACCGCCGATGATGTTGAGCCAACCTTGCTCGGCCCAGTCGCGGAGTTGCGGGGCGAGCGACTCGGGGGTTTCGGGAAATCCGGTGGGCGAGAGCGGATCGGGCAGGCCGGCGTTCGGGTAGGTGCTGACGTGGAACGGCGCGAGATGCGCCAACTCCTCGATGTAGGGGCGCATCTCCTTGGGTCCGAGGGCGCAATTCAGGCCCACGCTGAGCAACGGGAAGTGCGCGACGGAATTGAGGAAGGCCTCGGTGGTCTGACCGGTCAGGGTGCGGCCACTCAAATCGGTGATCGTGCCGGAGACCATGACCGGCAGGCTGATCTTTTTGTCCGCGAAATATTGCGCGATGGCGTGGAGCGCGGCTTTGCAGTTGAGCGTGTCGAAGACGGTTTCCACGAGGAGGACATCGACCCCGCCGGCGATGAGGTTTTCCACCTGCTCGCGGTAGGCGGCGGCGACCTGCTGGAAGGTGACTTCGCGGGCGCCCGGGTCATTGACGTCACGGGAAATGGTGAGGGTTTTGCTCATCGGACCGACCGCGCCGGCCACGAAGATTCGGCGGTCTTTGCAGGCGTCGGCCGCGGCGCGGGCGAGTTTGGCCGCTGCGAGGTTCAACTCGGGGACCAGTTCCTCCATGCCGTAATCGGCCTGCGAGATGGTCGTGCTGTTGAAGGTATTGGTCTCGATGAGGTCGGACCCGGCCGCGATGTATTGCTCGTGGATGCCGCGGATAATGTCGGGCTGCGTGAGGACCAGCAGGTCGTTGTTGCCTTTGACGTCGCTCGGCCATTCGGCAAAGCGCTTTCCGCGGTAGGCCGCCTCATCGAGTTTGTGACGCTGCACCATGGTGCCCATCGCGCCGTCGAGATAGACGATGCGTTCGGCCAGCAGAGCCTGCAGCGCTTGCGCTGTGTCAGGTTTCGCCATGTCGGGTATTACGCTTGGGGCGCCTCGATGGCGCTCTCGGCCCGCCGCGCTTCCAGCCAGAGGACGTCGGACAAACGGTTCAAGGAGTGGAGAATGAGGTCGGCCCGCAGAGGATTGAGAAGTTTGGCTTCGCGGACCATGAGCAATCCGAGTTCGGCATTGCGGCACGCGGTGCGGGCACAATCGATGGCCGCCGAAGCCATGTTCCCGCCGGGCGTGGCCCAGCCTTTGTAGGTGAAGCCCTCGGACTCCAACCGGGCGACGCGCGCGTCGAGCACACCGAGCAGCGCCTCGTCGAAATTCGGCATGCCGCTGGAGGCATAGCGGTCCCAGTCCTCCGGCGCGACCGCCACCTCGCCCATGAGATTGACCAAGTTGCGTTGGACCTGTTCGACGAAGGCTCGGGCCTCGGTCTCGTCTGACGGCAGGCACGCCTTGGCCATGCCGAGGCGCGCGTTGAGTTCGTCGACGCGGCCATTGGCCACGATGCGGAGGTCGGTCTTCGGCACGCGGCGGCCGAAGAGCAGGGAGGTTGTCCCATCGTCCCCGGTTTTGGTCGCGATGCTGTTCATGTTCGTATTAAATACCTGAGCATCATCCAAAAGCAACCCATCAATATATCATGATATGTAGATATGTT
>JBMTVD010000138.1:0-2873 GCA_049451035.1 Chthoniobacterales bacterium
AGGAAAAATCACAAACCGTTCGCCACGAAGGTATTACGCTGGCGCAATGGATCCGACGACCGGAGAATTTTGTCTCGTCCTTGCCCGAGGACTTGCGGCGCCTCGGCACCGGCGACATTTGGGCTCAGGTGGAGACGGACCTCAAATACGAGGGCTACATCCGCCGGGAAATGGAGTCAGTAGCGCGGCATCAACGACAGGAGGAACAACCGGTGCCGATGGATCTCGATTACGCGGGCATTCCCGGACTGCGCAACGAGTCGCGGCAAAAACTCGCGCAGGTGCGTCCCGCCACGCTCGGCCAGGCCTCACGGATCAGCGGCGTGACGCCGGCGGACGTCGCGTTGTTGTCCGTGTGGATCCGCAAGCGGCGGGGAGGGGAAAAGCAACTCGCCGGGGCATGAGAACCCTGGGAGCACTTTTGCTTTTATTTATCGCCTCGTGCAGCGAACCCGGGTCTGCGCCTCCTCCGGATTGGAAGGCGTGGGCTGTCTGGGTCGAGGCGCGGTATCCCGTCGGCGACCCGCAGGGTCACGGGCCGGATATCGGGAGCGATGAATGGGCGCAGGCGTTGCAGCAAAAACTGGGCATCGTCGATGCAGAGGGTCACGGGCCCGATCCGGGCAGCGAGGAGTGGAGAGCCGCGGTGGAGAGGAAACTGCAAGGAGCCGCCCGCACGTCACCTTAGAATTTTCTTAAGAAATCCGCCAATCGTACGTTGATCCAACGTGGAGTATGTCCCCCGAAAAAATCATCACTGAAGCGCTGGCGCGCTACGAAAAAATACTGGTGAGCTACGCCAAGGAAATCACCGGCGACCTTGATTCGGCGCGCGATGCCGTGCAGGAGACATTTTTACGCCTTAGCCGGCAGGATGTGGTCGCTTTGGAGCCGCGGTTGCGTCCTTGGCTCTTCCTCGTCTGCCGCAACTGCTCCCTCGACCACCGGCGCAAGATCGTGCGCTTCAGCACCGAACCGATCGAGGACATGGACTTCGCCAGCAGTGAACCGGGACCGGATCGCCGCGCCATCGCGGAGGATGAAGCCGGGCGCCTGCGCGAACTGGTCGAGGGGCTGCCGCGTCAGCAGCGCGAGTTGATCAAACTGAAATTCGAGGCCGGCTTGAGCTACAAGGAAATGGCCGAAGCTCTGAAGACGAGTGTCTCCACGGTTGGAGTGCAACTGCACGACGCGGTCAAAACTTTGCGCCGCCAATGGCTGGCCGAAAACAGCGACATATTGCCGACATGAACAAAACGAAAACCACCGCCTACGCGCTGAACGAATTGCACGGGAAAGAGCGCGACTCCTTCGAGTCCGATCTCGCCGCGGACGCGGATTTGCAGCGCGAATTGCAATCCGCATCCCGCGTGGCCGACGCGCTCGAGCAGATCATGGTCGAGCCGCGCGAGGGCCTCGAGCCTGAGGCACGCGAGCGTTTGATCCGCGCCATCGCGGAGAACCAGAGGATTTTCCATCAGCGCCGCAAAATCGTGCGTTTCGCCGTGCCGGTATCTTTGGCCGCCGCCGCTTCGATCGCGGTGCTGTTGTGGGTCGCCGGGGGGACGACCCCGCCAAGGCCCGCGATGGCGGATGGAGGAGGCGGCAGAGTTTTTCTCCCCGCCGAATCGGCCGCAGTCGCGAGCAGCGATGGTGTCGAGGGAGCGCCGACCAATCCTGTGGTTCCGCAAAAACGTGTCATGCCCTGGGATGCGAAGGTGCTGGGGGCCGACGCCCGAACCGGCCCGTAGTTCGGACCCGGGCTTCTGGGCACGGACGGAGATAGCCGCGCTTTTGGTACAAAAAGACTTTGCCTTTCGGGTGTTCCGGCGGGATTTTCGAGGTCAACGCTTTGGCCCTCCGCGATGCGCTACCGACTTGCCATCCTTTTTGTCGCTGCCTCTTCAGTGTGGGCCGATGAGCATCCTTTGACGTGGGAGCGGGCGTCCATCGTGCAAATTGAAGAAGTGGTTGCCTCGGGTTGTTTGGCGCCAACCGATCCGCACCCCACTTTATTTGAATTCTTTAGTGACGCCATTTTGGAAAGCGATGGCTCGGTGATCTTTGTCGCTAACAGTGCAAACCGCGGTAAGTCCGTGCTCGGACGGGAAGGAGTGTATGGCATTGACCGTGCAGGCCGGCCCTCGACCTTTGTGGAGAGGGGGGAAGTGGTGGGAAAAGATGAGAGGACGGTGGCAGCGGTAAGAGCGCTTGAGATGCGCGATGGGGTACCCGTGGCAAAGTGCTTGTTCGAAGACAACAAGGTGGAGGAGGTGTTTTTGGGCGGTGTCTCCTCGGATCGGGAAATTTCCGCAACATCTCCCCGAAGTTCTGTGTTTGGCGTAAGAACTGGCAGTCGTTCAGTTTACCGAGTTGGAGACGATGGTACCCGACTGCTAGTGGCTGATCATAACACGCAGATTTACGATCTCTTTGAAGGCTCGTTCACCGGCTTCGATGAGCGGGTGGTCAGTTTCGGTCCGTGGGTGGTATTCAGCGGATACGCCAAGACCTACAAGGGTCTTTTCGCGATGAATCTGGAAACAAACCGGCTTTATGTCCTGCTCGACAACCGCGCCTCGGTGGGGGATCGACGCGTCGCAGATTTCCAGATCAGCGAATCGCCACGTTCAGACGCAGATTTTGCGGTGACGTTGTCTTTCCGCGACGGTGTTTCAGGCATTTATATTTTTCGTTTCGGCGACCAGAAGGGTAGCCCGCTCTTCGGTGGCCGGAATTGAGGGGCGCGCGGGCTTCCGCACAGTCCAGGAACGAGTATATTAACCTGATGGGCTCAATTGATCTGAAAACCTCCGTGCCCGGGCCGCGGAGTCAGGCGGTCTTTGCCGAGCGGGCGAAGCATGTGGCGCCGG
>JBMTVD010000139.1:0-2866 GCA_049451035.1 Chthoniobacterales bacterium
GCGGCAATTCGAGTTCCGGCATCCATGCCGCGAGGCAGTTGAGCCGGGCAATCCATTGCCCGACCGATTCGTTCCAGAGCGGCAGCGACAGTTCTCCGTCGGCGACTTTGTCCGCGAAAATTTTCGCCGCGGCGGCCGGATCGGGTTTCCCTCCGGCCCCCGAGCGCAAGACCAGGTCGCGGAAGCGGGTGACGCGCCGCGCGACGACGCCGCGCGTGGCCGGATCGAACACCGTCACGGTTTCGTCGGCGAATTCCCCCGGGAACATTTCCTGCAGCCATTCCTCCCGCACCGGCGAGGCCAGCGTGAGCAGGGTCTGCACGTCGCCCTCGCGTCCGCCGACCTCGGTGATCTCGCCCGCCACGAGAAGCTCGCTGCTCACCACGCTCTCGCGCGCCAGCGTGCCGCGGCGGCCGTGGACCAAGTCGCAACGCAGCGTGCCGCGGTCGAGCCGTTTGGCCAGGTGGTCGGGAAAAGCGGCCAGCATGCATTTTTCCAGCGAATGTTCGGGCGGCGGGTCCTCGGTGAGGTTGAGTCCTTCGTTGTGCGCAATGTCGGCGAACTTTTCGGCCAGCTGCGCCGCTTGGCGCGCGGATTGCATATGGATCCCGAGCTGCCGTCCGCGCGCCGGATCGAAATTGGATTTGCGCGCCACGGAAAAAGCGCGCAACTGCACGAGGACGTCGGACTCCGCCCCGTCCCGGAACATATCGTCGCGGCGCTGGTTCATGTCGCGCGAGGTGCTCTTGACCAGCAACCCGCGCCCCTGGGTCAGCGCGGCCAGCATGCAGGCGGCTTTGACGCACCCCAACCGCTCCGCCTCGAGCAACAACCGCGCGTAGCGCGGATGCACGGGGAAGGCCAGCATCTGGCGTCCGAGTCGGGTGATGGCGCCGTCGTGATCCAGCGCCCCGAGATCCTGCAGCAGCTCCTCCGCCCGCTGCAGAGCCCGCGGCTCGGGCGGCTCCAGCCAGCGGAATTTTTGCAGATCTGCGATACCGGCCGCTTTGAGCGAGAGCACCACCTCGGCGAGATCGAGACGCTTCACCTCGGGCAACTCGGACTCCGCCCGCTGTTCGTGGTCCTTATCCATCCACAAGCGCACGCAGCGCCCGGGCGCGGTGCGTCCGGCGCGACCGGCCCGCTGGTCGGAGGAAGCGCGGCTGATTTTTTCGACGAGCAACGTATTGATGCCGCGCCGTGCATCGTAGCGCGCGATGCGGGCCAAACCGCTGTCCACCACGAGCGTCACGCCCTCGATGGTCAACGACGTCTCGGCGACATTGGTCGAGACGATGATCTTGCGTCCGCCACCGGACGCCACCGCTTCGTCCTGTTCACGCGGGGGCATTTCGCCATGAAGGGCAAAGACCGCGAAGTCCCGCAGGGCCGAAGTCGCCCGGATTTCGTTGATCGTGCGCTGGATCTCGTAAGCACCCGGCATGAAAACCAGCGCGTGGCCAGACTCGGGTGCGTGGGCCGACAGCGCCTCGGCGGCCAGTTCCCACGGCGGCGTGTCGCCGGGCGATCGTTCCGCATGACGGATCTCCACCGGAAACGTTCGCCCTGCCGATTCGAGAACTTCGCAAGGCGCGAGGTATTTCTCCAATTCCCCGACCTCCAGCGTGGCTGACATGACGACGATCTTCAGATCCGGACGCGAGGTTTCCTGCAGATCGAGCGCCCGCGCCAGCGTGATGTCGCCGTAAAGATGACGCTCGTGGAATTCGTCGAAGACCACGGCCGAAACCCCGCGCAATTCCGGATCGCCGATCATGCGGCGCAGGAGAATTCCTTCGGTCACATAGAGAATGCGCGTCTTAGCCGAGCTTTTGCCCTCCATTCGCACCTGGTAGCCGACCGTTTGGCCGAGTGCCTCCCCACGCTCATGCGCCACCCGCGACGCCAGCATGCGCGCGGCCATGCGGCGGGGCTGCAGGACAACGATTTGTCCGTCCCCCGCCACGACACGATCGAGGAGCATCTGCGGCACCTGCGTTGACTTGCCCGACCCGGTCGGTGCGCGCAGAATCAGGCGCGATTGCGCCTTCGCCGCCTCGACGATGCGGTCCTCAATCTCGTAAATGGGCAGTTGCCGCCCTGCGCCGCCATCGCTCAAGTTAAAGTCTCCACCCCATAGGCCGCCAATTTATCATCGGCGGTTACGACCGCCATATGGTGCAATCTGGCTGTGGCCACAATGAAGCGATCCGCCGGATCGCGATGATGCCACGGTAGGCGGTTCGCCTCGAAAGCAATCCTTGGCGTGATTTCGAACACCTGCAGCCGATGGTGCGCGACCACACCCTCAAACCACTCTTCCGCCTCCATGGGCAGTTTCAACTCGCCGCGCGCCGCTTTGAGTCCAACCTCCCAGGCGGTGATAGCGGACACCCCGACGAGCGTCGCGGCGTCGATGCGCCTCTTCGCCGCAGAACTCAAACGGCGGTGACCTGCCGCCAGCCACAGCAAACCGCAAGTATCCAAAAGGATCGGATCAGACATCGCCCCACTCGGTCTCGGTCGGTTTGGTCAAGTCGCCCCGGATGACAAGACGGGACAGCAGCGGATGCTTCGCCGTTCGCTTGGCCGCACGCAAAGGACGCAACTCGACCACAGGATGCCCGTAACGGCTGACCACAACGGATTTGCCCTGCTTCTCCACCACTCCGACCAGTTCGGAAAAACGGGCTTTGGCTTCGTGAACACTGACCGATTTCATAATGTTGACTTGTTGACCAACATTAGACCTTCGGCCAACGGATGTCAATCGGTGCCGTTGTCGGACCTCTCCCGTGGTATAAGGCTCCGAGAGATGTCCACCGTCCGCCAAGTTCTGCAATCCGCTCTCGATGAAAATGGCGGG
>JBMTVD010000140.1:0-2864 GCA_049451035.1 Chthoniobacterales bacterium
GCAGCTGCGAGAACCTCGATGGCACTCCACAATCGGGTGCCGGTAAGGTTGGAACACTTCGAGCCGCCTTATCGACCCACCGATTCGCCCGCGGTGGCGATCAGCGAATAGATCAACCGATACTCGGCGTCGGTCAGTTGCTGGGGATTGATCGTGCGGACGAGCTCCACCGCTTCGTTGGTTGATCCGGTGGCGGCGAGGACGGCGGCGAGGACGGCTTTTTGTCCGGCGAAAAGCTGATGGCAGACGGGTTCATACGGGGCGAGTGCCAGGCGCGCTTCGGCCGCGCGCCCCGCGCGCAGCAACGCCAGCGCGTGGGTGATGCGAAAGTCGACATTGCTCGGCTCTTCTTGGCCGACCCGGCCCGTCTCGGCGGGATCGACCGATTCACCGGCGAGCAAGGCGCGACGCCAGCGGTAGTCGCGCACGGTGGGGATGATGTTGGCGCGGGCCGGGTAGCGCTGAACGGCCTCATCGGTCAAGCGGGGTTCGCCGCGTTGCCCGAATCGGTAGCGCGCCACACGCAGGACGTATTCGGCAACGGAGGGTTCGCCGCACATTTCGAGGAGAACCTCATCGGCCAATTTAGCTTCGTCCCGCGCATCGACTTCGGCCAGCACGGCAGGCAATGTACGCGAATCGGCCGCGGCGCGGACGGCGCGGCGCAGCGAAGTGCGGGCCAGCGCCTTGCGGTTCAGGGCATCTTCCGCACGGGCGCGCAGCAATTGCGCGGTGGCGGGATCAACCGGCGGTCCCGCATCAAGCAGGCGGAGCACGGCCATCCAGTCGTTGGCCTCGACCGCGGCAGTGGAACGCACGCGGAAAGCATCCGCCGAATGTTTGGCGTCGCGTTCATCGACCAAGCGCAGCACTTCGCCGCGCGGACGTTTGCGTTCGGACAGCCAGGTAGCATAGGCCACGCGGGCGTCGAGATCCGCCCCCAGAAACACCGGGTCGAGACGGCGCACCGCCTCGTCGACAGTCCAATGCCGGTCTTCGATCATGACCGACGCGGCGGGCAAGACGGCCACATTGTCGGGCGCGGGATCACGCAACGCTTGGTCAGCCCACGCACGCCGCGTGGCGGGTCCGGCTTTGACATATTTCAGGCCGAAGGCGAGGGCTTTGTCGGCTTCCGGGGTGGATGCCGCGGCGGTGACGATGCCGGTGGCTTCCGCGATGGATTCCGGCGTACCGATGGCGGCGAGCACGCGGGCCAGCTCGAGGCGCAACGGGGTGGTGTCCTTTTCCGCGAGGGCCGTGCGCATGTGACGCTCGGCATCGGCCAAGTTGCCCTTGCGGAAGGCGCGCCGACTGCGCCACGGATTCACTTCCTCTCCCCGCCCCGCGCTCGAGAGCGCGCCAACCGCCTTGTTCAGATCTTCCTCGGTGCCGAGAACGGCGGCCGCTTCGATCCATGCGGAAAGATCCCGCTCGGTCAGGGCCCCCATGTCCTGGAGCTTTCCGAAGAGAACCAAAGCTCCGGGATCTGCGGCGGCGGTCCGGGCCAAAGCCCGCGCGCGCACCACGGGCGCGAGCCCGTCTTGCAAGGCGGCAGCGGACTCTGCTTGGAGAAAAGCCAAACGGTATGCCTTGCGCTCGAAGTTGGCCAAGGACCTGGCGGCCAGATCGTGCGCCCGCCAGAGGGAGAATGTTTTCATCGCGGGCCAGGCCAGGAGCAGAAGCAAAAGCGCAATGGCCGGAAGGATGAGAAGAATGCGACGGCGGATAGCCGCCCACAAACTGCGGTGTTGCGAACGATGCAGCGGTCCACTGACCTCGCGCCACCACAGTCGGAAAGAAAACGGGAAAAGCGGCCTGACGCGCTCGCTTTTTCGCGGTCCGAACATGGAGGTTAAAAGTTTCAGGCCCGGGATCCTGTTGTTGCGGCGGACAGTGACCGCCGGGTGATTCCGCGGGACGGCCACCGAAGGTCGCAGACCGCCGCTACACCCGGCGACAAAAGATCAGGCTTTGCGCCGGCGCCAGCGCACGTAGCCGGCGGCGCCGAGCAAGAGAGCCGCGGCCGCCCACGTGCCGGGCTCGGGCACGGGTTGTGGTCCGCTGCCGGGATTGAACACGAGGTCAAGGTTGTTGCCTTGCACGTCGACAAAGATGCTGCCGCCTCCGAGGTCGTTGGCCCAGCCGTCCGTGCCGTTGATCGCGGCGAGATTGACGTTGAATTTGTTGGTGTCGAAACCGCCGGTGATGCCGCTGGCCGCGGTGAGGATGGTCCAGCGGTAGCTCTGCGTGTTGTCGAAATTGGCAGCCGAACCGCTCACGTCGGGTGAAATGCCGGAGAGCGTCCAGAGGTTGATGTTGAATTGGTTGGTCGAAGAAAGGAACTGGAGATCGAGTTCGCCGGTGGCGCTGATGAAGTCCCACGTGCTGCCGGGCGAGTTGTTGGTCGAAGCGTCGAGAATTTGCCAGTTGTAATTGCCGCCGGGGGCCCAATTGACATCGCCGATGATGTTGAGTGTGCCGGGAGAGTTGCCGGGGCTGATCGTCGCGCCATTGGCGATGGTCGTTTCACCGACCGTGCCGTCGCCGCTCAAAGTGGCGCCGGTGGAGACGGTGACCGCGCTGTTGGAAAGCGAACCGTTCACGTTGAGCACTCCCCCGGTCACGGTGGTGGTTCCGTTGAGGTCGCCGTTGCCGGCGATACTCAGCGTGCCCGCTCCGGTCTTGCTGAAATTGTTCGTGCCGTTGACCGCGGACAGCGTCAACTTGCTGTTGGTCGCCACCCCGACTTGCGTGGCGCGGGCCAGCGCGACGGCGGCACTGACCGTGTGGGAGCCGGCGGCGTTGGTGATGATGCTTTGCGCGGCATTCTCCGTGCCCATGGTGATGGAGCCGCCGCTGCC
>JBMTVD010000141.1:0-2860 GCA_049451035.1 Chthoniobacterales bacterium
GATGTGCGGACAGCGCGGTTGCTCCACGCCGGTCACCCCTTTCACCCCGCTGGAGGGCCCTTCTTCCGCTCCCGCCCCGGCGGAAATGGAGGCCCTCGTGCAGAAAATCACCGACGAAATCCTCGCCAACCTCAAATAACATGAAAGTAGCCATCATCGGCGGCGGCGGCCGCGTCGGCAGCTGTGCCGCGTTCGCCCTGCAATGTTCCGGGGTCGTGAAAGACCTCATCATCCTCGACGCCAACCAGGCCACCGCCGAGGGCGAAGCCCTCGACCTCGTGCACGGCGCGGCCTACTGCGCCGACCAGAACATCTACGCCGGAACCTACGCCGACTGCGCCTCCGCCGACCTCGTCTGCATCACGGCCGGACTCCGCCGCAAGCCCGACGAGTCACGCTTGGACCTCATCAACCGCAATGTCGGCCTCTTCAACGGCATCCTCGACAGCCTCAAGCAGGCGGGACTGAAAAAGAGCGCCATCATCTTTGTTGTCTCCAACCCGGTCGACATCCTCACCCAACTCGCCACCGAGCGCCTCGGCCTCCCCTGGCAGCAGGTCATCGGCCTCGGCACCATGCTCGACAGCTCGCGCTTTTGTTCGCTCATTGCCGCGGAGTTGAAGCTGCCCGCCACGCAGGTCCGGGCCATGATCCTCGGCGAACACGGCGACAGCATGTTGCCGGTCTGGTCGTCGGCCACGGTCGACGGTTTTCCGTTGCTGAAATTTCCCGGCGTCACCCCCTCGTTCCAATCGAAAATTTTCGAGCGCACGCAGAAGAGCGGCGCGGAAGTCATCTCGCGCAAAGGCGGGGCCGGCTGGGCCGTCGGCGTGACCATCAAGGAAGTCATCGACTGCATCGCCCTCGACCGTCAGCGCGTGCTGCCCGTCTCCAGCCAGATCCAGGGTGCCTACGGCATCCGCGGCATCAGCCTGAGCGTGCCCACCGTGGTCGGCCGTGCCGGCGTGGTGCAGCAACTCGAGATCGAACTCTGGCCGAAGGAAATGCAGGCCCTGCAGGCCTCCGCCCAAGCGCTCAAGGCCACCCGCGCCAAGGTCGGCTGAGCCCTTCGGCGCCCGCCCCTCCCCGGATGGGTCAGGATCCGCCCGCGCCGCTGACGAGGGTTTGCGGAACGCGGCCCCACGCGGCGGAGGTCCGCGCGCCGATGGCTTGGATGAAATCCGGTTCCGACCCGCGCCGCACGAGGGCGAGTACCGCGCCGCCGAAACCGCCGCCGGTCAGGCGCGCCCCGAGGCAGCCGGGGATGTCCCGCGCCGCGGAGGCCAGAAAATCGAGTTCCGCACAGGAGTTTTCGAAAAGAGTCCGGGAACTTTCGTGCGATTCGTTCATGAGCCGGCCGACATCCGCGAGGTCGCCGCGGCGCAGGGCGTCCACGGCCGCGGCCACGCGCGCGTTTTCCCCGACGACATGCCGCGCGCGGCGCAGGGATTCGGCCCGGAGGCCGGCGGCGGCGGCCGTCTCGAGCATGGCCGGGGTGGCGTCGCGCAGCAGGTCGACACCGAGAAAGCGCGCCGCCTCCTCGCATTCGGCGCGACGCTCGTTGTAGGCGCCGTCGGAGAGGGCGTGCTTCACGCCGGTTTGCACGATGACGAAGCGTGCCTCGGGCGGTACGGGAACGAGTTGCACGTCCAGCGAACGGCAATCGAAAAAAACCGCGCAGTCCCGCGCGGCGAAGAGGGAGGTCACCTGGTCGAGCAACCCGCAGCGCACTCCGGCAAAGTTGTGCTCGGCTTCCTGCCCGATGCGGGCCAGCTCCAGATTGTCGAAGGATGTACCCCAGAGTTCCTGGAGGGCCCGGGCCACGGCGCATTCGAGGGCGGCACTGCTGCTGAGGCCCGCACCCATGGGGACATTGCTGCGGATGACCAGTTCGAGGCCTGTGCCCGGCACGCCGCGGGAGAGGAAGCCGGCCGCGACGCCGACGACGTAGTTGGCCCAGCAACCGGCGGTCAAGGGCCGCAAGTCATCGAGCGGGGCCTCGCGGGTTTCGCCCAGGTCGGCGGCCCGCATGCGCAGCAGACGGTGCACCCCGCGGCGGGCGCGCACGCTCGTGCCGACATCGAGCCCGAGGCCGAGAACCAGGCCCCCGTTGTAGTCGGTGTGATTGCCGAGCCACTCGGCGCGTCCCGGCGCGCGCGCAGTACGCATTCCTTTTTCTTGCATAGCCCCGTGAGATTAGCCGCCAGCGCCGCATCGCGCCGACAAATAACGAGCCTCTCGCCTGAAAATCTTTGGAACTTTCACGCGGCGGGGGTGTTAAAGATCGGGAGACTCCACGGGGAGTTTCCCGAACAAAAACCTATCAACCCATGATTACACACCATAAGTCATTGATCATCATGGCTGTGAGCGCTTCGATCTCGATCGTCGGCGCCCACGCCCAACCCACCGAACGAAAGCCCGTCGATCCGAAGGTTCGGATGTCGAAGCTCGACACGGATAAAAACGGCTCGGTCAGCGCCGAGGAATTCGCCGCCAAGGCGAAAAAACCCGAGGTCGCCCAGAAGCGCTTCGGCCAAATGGATACCAACAAAGACGGCTCACTGAGCCTCGAAGAACTTTCGGCGGCCCCGGCCCCGAAGAAGCCGGCGGGCCAGAAGACGGACGCCGCCGCGACCGAATAGCCATGACCGCCGGCGACTGTCCCGGACCACAAGCGGGGCAGTTCGCCGGAGGGTCGGTTCCCGGCGACTGACGACCCGCCGGACCGGGGAGGAGAGGAGCAGCCCTCCGCCTCGAGCACTGATCCCGAGTACGCCGGGTCTTGGGCGTGGGCCACGAACGCGTGGCCACTTTGCCGCCCACTCCCGGGGGTCTTATCTCTGCCTAGCGCCGGGCG
>JBMTVD010000142.1:0-2693 GCA_049451035.1 Chthoniobacterales bacterium
TCGGCTTCGACAACGGTGTGACGCGCGCCATCGCGCAAAATTTTGACCACGCGGACGCGGGCCTTGCCGTAACGGTGGGAGGACAGCTTCATCTTGGCAGTCACGCTACAAAATCGCGCCCCCGCCCCAAACACATTTCCTTCGCTTCCGCACAGTGCTAACAAAGCCGGAATGGCGTCCTCTTCCGCACGTTACGACTCCATGGACTACCGTCGCTGCGGACGCAGCGGGCTGAAGTTGCCCGCCCTCTCCCTCGGGCTCTGGCACAACTTCGGGGCCAACGACGACTTCGCCAACGCCCGCGACATGGTCCTGCGCTCTTTCGATGCGGGTATCACCCATTTCGATCTGGCCAACAACTACGGTCCGCCGCCCGGGAGCGCGGAAGAAACATTCGGCCGCCTCCTGCGCGAACAACTGGCCGCGCACCGCGACGAATTGATCATCTCGACCAAAGCCGGCTACTTCATGTGGCCCGGACCCTACGGCGAGTGGGGTTCGCGCAAATACCTGCTCTCCAGTCTGGATCAAAGCCTACGGCGGCTCGGCCTTGATTACGTCGACATTTTCTACAGTCACCGGCCCGATCCCGAGACGCCCCTTGAAGAAACGATCGGCGCGCTTGTCACGGCGGTGCAATCCGGCAAGGCCCTCTACGTCGGTATTTCCAGCTACGATGCGGACACCACCCGCCGGGCTGCCGAAATCCTCCGCACCGAGCGCATCCACCTCCTCATCCATCAACCCGTCTTCAATCTCTTCGACCGCTGGGTGGAGCACGGGCTGAATGATGTTCTGCAGCAAGAAGGTATTGGCTGCATTCCGTTCAGTCCCCTCGCCCAAGGACTTCTGGCCGGACGTTACAACCACGGCATCGATCCCGATTCTCGCGCCGGCAAGCCCGATGGCTTTTTGCGCCCCGAACACGTCACGGAGGAAAAGCTACGCCGGGTGCGGGCTTTGGCCGAGATCGCGAAGTCACGCGGTCAGTCCCTCGCCCAGATGTCCATCGCCTGGCTCCTCGCCAAGCCCTACGTCACCAGCGTCCTCATCGGCGCCAGCCGATGGCCGCAAATCGAAGACAACCTCGGCGCCCTACGGAATATTTCATTCAGCGGCGCGGAACTCGCTACCATCGATCAGGCTTGCCGATTGTAGCGGCGCGTCTGTGGCGGGACAGCCCGATCGGAGTCAATCCCAAGGATTGATCACCCGCACGCCGCTCCCCGAGAAATCCTTCACATTCCGCGTCACCACCGTGACTTCATGCACCACCGCGGTGGCGAGAATGAGACCGTCACGAAATGAGCCCGGACGTTCCGCGTGCATGCGCCCGCACATTTCCGCGACCTTGTGATCCACCGGCAGAATTCTCCCGGCGAAACCTGGCTTCACCCGTTGCTCCAACCACGCTTCCCATACCTCCGCTTGTTTGCGGTCGCGCTTGCGCGCCAGTTCGATGCCAAGCCGGATCTCGAGAAGCGTGATCGCGCTGAGGAAGCACGCCTGAGGATTTTGCGCCGCCTGCCAAGCGGCCACGCGGGCATCGCATCGCGCGGCCTTGCGCAACTCCGACACCACATTGGTATCGAGCAGGAACAAAGGTCAGTCCTCCAAAGGTGCCGGACACGGCTGCTCCGCCAGGGGTGGAATTTCCAAGTCGATGGCTCCTGCTTTCGCATCGCCGAGCAGCTCGAGCAGAGTTTTTTTGGGCCGGCCGGCCACGGGAGCAAGACCCAGCTGCTCGCGGATCAAATCGGCAATCCATCCGGACAAAGAAAGATCCGCATCGACCGCGCGATGCCGCGCCGAGTGATGAACTGCTGGAGAAATTGGCCGATTGGATGGTGAAGGACGGATATCTGAAAGCACGGCAGCGCGAGCGCTTGCTCGAGGAATTGCTCGGCTTGAAATACATGGAGCACCTCTCACCATTCATGCGGCGTCTGGTCCGGGGATTCCACGACTCGCTGACCTCCGTTCCGTTGCTGCGCGCAACGGAACCGTAAGCGGTGTATCGGGCAAAGCGCCGGAAGGCGCAGGTCGCGAAGATTGCGCTCCGAGAAAATTCAAGGGCAGCCGACGGCGAACGCCAAACCCCCGATTTCCGGAAACTTGGGCCCGAGGGCTGCGACCGCGGCTCCTCTTCACAAAGCCAAGCCTCCGCCGGTCGCAGATCGCGGCTACAAGCGATCGAATTGGAAGAAGGCTTGCGCGGTCCGCCCGGTGTCCGCGGCGACTTTCACCAGGGATTCACCGCGCAAGCCGGCGATTTTTTCGGTCGTGAGTTTCACGTGGGCGGGTTCGCAGGTCTTGCCGCGAAAAGGTACGGGGGCGAGATAAGGACAGTCGGTTTCGACCATGTAGCCGTCGGATGACACAGACTTCGCAGTCTGCTGCAAAAGCGTGGCGTTCTTGAAAGTGACGATGCCGGTGAAGGAAACCAGATGACCCATGGCCGCGATTTCGGCGGCGTCCTCCGGGGATCCGCCGAAGCAGTGGAAGACGCCGCGCAACTTGCCGTTGTATGGCCGCAAAATGTCGAGGGTGTCCTGCCACGCTTCGCGTTGGTGGATGACCACGTTGAGGCCGAGCTCGGCGGCGAGATCGAGTTGGGCTTTGAAGGCTTCTTCCTGGGCCGCCTTCATCGCGCCGTCGGCAATACCGGCCTCCGCGGCCTCGGCGGTTCCGGC
>JBMTVD010000143.1:0-2665 GCA_049451035.1 Chthoniobacterales bacterium
TGTGGAAACGCTTCGGCGACAAACGCGTCATCGACACCCCGATCAGCGAAGCCGGTTTCATCGGCCTCGGGGTGGGGGCCGCCATGATGGGCCTGCGCCCCGTCATGGAACTCATGTTCTGGAGCTTCGCCTACGTCGCCTACGACCAGATCATCAACAATGCCGGTTGCGTGCGTTACATGTCCGGCGGACTCATCAACTGCCCGCTCGTCATCCGCGGCCCCGCCAACGGCGGCACCAACGTCGGCGCCACTCACTCCCACACCCCGGAGAACTTCCTGGCCAACACCCCCGGCCTCAAAGTCGTCTGCCCCGCCACGCCGGCCGATGCCAAAGGACTCATGAAGTCCGCCATCCGCGACAACGACCCCGTCTGCGTCATGGAGAACACCCTCCTCTACGGCGATCAGGGCGAAGTGCCCGAAGGCGATTACGTCATCCCCATCGGCGTGGCCGACATCAAACGCGAAGGCGCCGACGTCTCGCTCATCGCCCACGGCCGCGCGGTCATCACCGCGCTGGCCGCCGCGCACCGCCTGCAGGAAGAATTCAACATCTCGGCCGAAGTCGTCGACCTCCGCAGCATCCGCCCGCTCGACGAAGGAACCATCCTCGATAGCGTCCGCAAGACACACCGCGCCGTTCTCGTCGACGAGAACAAACCCTTCTGCGGCGTCTCCTCCCAGATCGCCACCATGATCCAGGAACACGCTTTCGACGACCTCGACGCCCCGGTGCAGCGCGTCTGCTCGCTCGACGCACCCGCCATGTACAGCCCGCCGATCGAAATCCAGCAACTTCCCACCGCCGACCGCATCATCCAGAAAGTCCTCGCCATTTCGTAGTCGCGTCACCAACCCTCCGACTTTTCACTCGTCACTCGCCACCCGCCGCTTTTCACTTCCCCGTATGCCCGTCGTCACCATGCCCAAACTGAGCGATACCATGCTCGAGGGCACTCTCGTCAAATGGCGAAAAAATAAAGGCGACTCGGTCGAAGTCGGCGACATCCTCGCCGAAGTCGAGACCGACAAAGCCACCATGGAAATGGAATCCTTCGACGAAGGAATCCTCAAGGAGACCTACATCCCCGAAGGCGGCGTGGTCAAAGTCGGCGACAAAATCGCTCTCATCCTCGCCGACGGCGAAACCGCCGAAGCAGCCGCCACACCCGCGCCCGCCGCCGACAAACCCAAAACGGCCGCGGCACCCGCGGCCAAACCGCCCGCCGCCGCACCCCTGCCGCGCACCGCGACACCCGCACCCGCCGCCACCGGCGCGCGGATCAAAGCTTCGCCGCTCGCCCGCAAAATCGCCGCGGCACGCGGGGTCAACCTTGCCGGCATTGCCGGAACCGGACCCGCCGGCCGCATCGTCAAACGCGACGTCGAAGCCGCACCTGTCGGGGGTGGGGGAGCAGCGGTTTCCGCCGCGCCCGCCATCCGCGCCGCGCGCGGCATCGCCGGCGAGGAAAAGTCCATCACGCTCACCGGCATGCGCAAGACCATCGCCGAGCGCCTCCTGGCCAGCAAAACGCAGATTCCTCACTTCTACCTCAGTGTCTCGATGGACGGCGGACCGCTCATGGCCCTGCGCAAAGAACTCAATACCGGAGCGGAAAAGGATGGCGGACAAAAACTCACCGTCAACGACTTCATCCTCCTGGCCGCCGCCCGCGCCGCGGCCGAGGTTCCGAAAATCAATGCCGCCTATGATGGCGACGCCATCATCGAATACGCCGACATCAACCTCGCCGTCGCCGTGGCCATCGAAGACGGACTCATCACACCGGTGATCAAAAAAGCCAACACTCTTTCGCTCCGCGAAATCAGCGTGCAGATGAAAGAACTTGCCGCCAAAGCCCGTGGCAAAAAGCTCAAGCCCGAGGAATACCAAGGCGGCACCATCACGCTCTCCAGCCTTGGCGGATTCGGCATCGACAATTTCCTGCCCATCATCAACCCGCCGCAATCCTTCATCCTCGGTGTCGGCGCCATCACCAAACAACCGGTTGTCAACGAGCAGGACGAAATCGCCATCGGGCACCGTCTGGTCATCTCCGGCAGTGGCGACCACCGCGTTATCGACGGTGCCGTCGGCGCGGAATACATGAATGCCCTCCGCCGCCTCGTCGAGAAGCCGGCGTTGCTCCTCCTATAGCGGCGCCGTCCCCGGCGTCGGCCGTTTTGTTGATGCTCCTCGCCCTCAACAAACCCTACGGCGTCCTCTCCCAATTCACGCCCGACCATCCCGGACAGCGCACCCTCTCCGAGTTCGGTTTCCCCAAAAACGTCTATCCCCTCGGACGCCTCGACCGCGACAGCGAAGGTCTCCTTCTTCTTTCCGACGAACCAAGCCTCAACACCAAACTCCTCGACCCGAAAAACGCCCACTCACGCACTTATTGGGCGCAGGTCGAAGGCGAGGTGACGGAAGGCGCACTGCGAAAATTGCGCGATGGCGTCGTCATCGAAGGGCGTCAAACCCTTCCCGCCGAAGCCAAACAAATCCACCCCGACCTCCCACCCCGCGATCCTCCCATCCGTTTCCGCCAAAACATCCCCACCAGCTGGCTCGAGCTCACCCTCCACGAAGGCCGCAACCGCCAGGTCCGCAAAATGACCGCCGCCACCGGCTTCCCGACCCTCCGCCTCATCCGGGTCGC
>JBMTVD010000144.1:0-2624 GCA_049451035.1 Chthoniobacterales bacterium
CTGAATCACGGCACGCATGGGTCAACACTACATCACCAACGACCGATCGATCTCGCGCACCGTCCGCGCCCCGCACAGGGCCATGCCCAGATCGAATTCCGCCCTGAGCATCTCCAGCACGCGATACGCGCCCTCCTCGCCGTCCGCGGCCAACCCCCAGAGGATCGGTCGCCCGATGAGCACGGCTTGGGCGCCGAGCGCGAGCGCCTTGACCACATCCGTGCCGCGCCGCACGCCGCCGTCGATCAGCACGGGGATTTTGCCCGCGACCGCCTCGACCACCCGCGGCAGGACGGCGACCGTCGCGGGCGCCGTGTCGAGTTGGCGTCCGCCGTGGTTGGAGACGATCACGCCATCAACACCGTGTTCGACGGCGAGTTTGGCATCGTCGGCGCGCACGATGCCTTTGAGCAGGATCGGCAATTTTGTTTGTTCGCGCAGCCAGACCAGATCGCGCCATGACAGCGACGGATCGAGCATTTGCGCGACGTAGGCGGCCAGACCGGATCCGGGAATGCCCGCGGGAAACATTTCCTTCGCATGCTCGGTCAGGTTGGCCACGGTCAGCCCGTCGGGAAGTTTGAAATTGTTGCGCACGTCCGCTTCACGCCGTCCCCACACCTGCGCGTCGACGGTCAGCACCAACGCACGGCAACCGGCTGACTCGGCGCGGCGGATGAGGTCGGCCGTCGCTCCGCGGTCCTTGTAAATATAAAGCTGGAACCACTTCGGGCCTGCGGCCGCCGACGCCACGTCCTCGATGACCGTGGTGGCCAGCGTGCTCAGGACCATGATCGTCCCCGCCCGCGCGGCCGCCCGTGCCGTGGCGCACTCGCCTTCGGCACAAGCCAGGCGATGGAAAGCCGTCGGCGCCACCATGACCGGAAAAGCGATCCGTTCGCCGAGCACTTCGACCGAAGTATCGCGCGACGAGACATCGCGCAGCACCGGATAATGCAAGGCGATATCCGCGTAGGAAGCGCGGTTGGCCCGCAGGGTGATCTCATCGTTCGCGCCTCCCGCATAGTAGTCGTAGGCCTCACGGGTCAATTTTTCCCGCGCCACTTCCTCGAATTCCTCCAGGTTCACCGGATTCATCCCGTGACGTTGCGCGCGCCCCGCGCAACCCGCAAGCGCGATCACGCCTCTTGCCGTTCGGCACCGCAGCGTGGAAAATCGCCGTCCCATGGCCGCCGCCCCCACCTATGAAGACGTGACGCGCGGGGCCCGGCACTTCCAGTGGAACGGGCATGACGGCGAACGGTTTCCGGGCTTGGTGTGGGAAGCGCGCACCGAGGCCAGGGCCCACATCCTGTGCATCCACGGTTTGAGCGGCGCGGCGGCGGATTTCGGGCCGCTCGGACGCCGCATGTCCCGCGAGGGCTTCAATGTCTGGGCGCTCAACCTTCGCGGCCAAGGCAACGACCCCGATCAGCGCCGGCGCGGACATTTCCTCGATCCGCGCGAATGGCGGGCCGACCTCGCGGCTTTCGCCGACGTCCATTTTGACGGGCGTCCGCTCCATTTGGTCGGCGAAAGCATGGGGTCGCTGGTTTCGGTCGATGCCGTGGCCCACGGCGCCTTGCGCCCGGAGCGACTCATTCTCAGCGTGCCGGTCACGGAAACCCGCGCCCCCGTTCCGGCCTGGATGGTCGGTCTCCTGCGCGGCGCTTCCAGCGTCGCGCCGCGCCTCAAACTTTCGCCGCTCCGTTTCGTCCACGGCAAGACGTCGATCCCGCGCCTGACCTCGGACGATGCCTACATGGCTTACCTCAAAAATATCCCGCACCGTGTCGGCGGCTTCACTTTGGAATTCCTCACCCGCTTCCACGATCTCATGCAGGAAGCCAAACACAATGCGGAGCGGGTGGAGGTTCCCACCCTCATGCTTTCGGCCGGACGCGACGTCTTTATCCGCCCCGAGCAAAGCCGCGCCTTTTTCGAGCGCCTCGCCGCCCCGCGGAAAGAATACGTGTTTTATCCCGACAGCCATCACTTGCTCTGGCACGACGTCGACACGGACGATGTCCTCGGCCGCATCGAGCGCTGGATCACGGAGGATCGCGCATGAACGCCGAGGCCCAACGCCTCGCCGCCAACCCCCGCCCCCACGACCCGTGGCGCGTCTGGGGCCCCTACGTTTCCTCGCGCCAATGGGGCACGGTGCGCGAGGATTACAGCAAGGACGGCGAGGCCTGGACCTACTTCCCGCATGACCAGGCGCGCAGCCGGGCCTACCGCTGGGGCGAGGACGGCATCTTCGGAATTTGCGATCGCGAGCAACGCCTCTGCTTCGCTCCCGTGTTCTGGAATGGCGCCGACCCCATTTTGAAAGAGCGGTTTTTCGGCCTGACCGGACCGCAGGGCAACCACGGCGAGGATGTGAAGGAGGAATACTGGTATCTCGAGGCTGCTCCCACCGCCTCGTGGCTGCGCGCGCTCTATCGGTATCCGCAGCGTGCCTTCCCTTATGACGAACTCGTCGCCGCGAATGCCCAACGCGGCCCGCTCGATCCGGAATACGAACTGCGCGACACGGGTATCTTCGCTGACGACCGTTATTTCGACATCGAAGTGGCATACGCGAAGGTTTCGACGGACGACATTCTCATCCGCCTCACCGC
>JBMTVD010000145.1:0-2613 GCA_049451035.1 Chthoniobacterales bacterium
TGATTTTCGCGGATTTACGGCCTGCGGACTGCGCGACTTTTTCGCAGCGTCCGGCTTTTATGCCCCTGAAGTCGCCCTGTGTCAAAGGAGTTTTTCACCGACCGGGCCCGGTGACGAATGGATCGGGCTCCGGGCGGCCTGTCCGGCCAACTGCAGGACCGGCGGGTCCGCCTAGGGTTGCGGGTTGGCCTTGATGTAGGAGGAAAACCAGCGGCCGGTGGGTTCGAGGACGCGGGCCTTGGTCGCCTTGTCGAAGGAGAAGAGGCCGAACTGGCCGTGCCAGCCTTCCTTCCATTCGTAGTTGTCGACCAGCGTCCACGGGAAATAGCCGCGCACGTCCACACCGTCGGCCATGGCCCGGCGCATCTGCGCGATGTGTTCGCGGATGTAACGGATGCGCTTTTGCTCGCTCTGCGTGCCGAGGCCGTTCTCCGTGATGACGACCGGCTTGCCGTAGCGCTTGTTGACCGCGGTCAGGACATTATAGAGCCCCTCGGGCACGATCTCCCAACCCAGTTGGGTGTAGTCCGAGGACATTTCCCCGTGGCCCCGGTTGAGGAAACGCAGCAAGCTGGCGTCCTGGGCGTAGTAATAGTTGACTCCGATGATGTCCATGGAGTCGGCCACCATGTCGAGATGGTCGAAGTTTTGCCGCTGCACGATGTTGTAGACCAGCGCGGTCGGGTCACCCACGTAGCTGCGCCGCCAATCGGGGATCGAGTAGATGCCCATGACGATGGCATCGGGACGCTCCTGCCGGATGATGGTGGCCGCCTCGCGGAAAGCCTCGGCCCCGATTTTCAGGGCTTTTTTGTAGGCCAGCGGCCGGAGCAGCAGCCCGGGCGGCCAGTGACCGGCGATCCACCCGAGGTTCAATGCACCGTTCGGCTCGTTCTGCGGGACGTAAATGCGCACGTAGGGTTTCATGGCGCGAACGACACGGGTCACGTGAGCCCGCCACGCCTCCGGCATATCGGGATGGAGGAAGTTGGCACGGCCCTTGGCTTTGGAATCATAGAGCCAGTCGGGAAAGGTGAAATGCCACAGGGTGACCACCGGCTCGATGCCCGCCGCCCGCAATTGCCGGGCCATGTCGACGTACCGCGCGAGCGCCTTCTCGTTGATCACCCCCGGCTTGGGTTCGATGCGGGCCCACTCCACGCCGAAGCGGAAATGCGAGACTCCGAGTTGGCGCAGGGCCTTGAGGTCGAGGTCGAAACGCGACCAGGAAAACACCGCATCGCTGCCGCGGGCCGGAGCCGCACCTTCAATGGCAAACATGTCCCAATCCGTGCGGAAGTTCATCGGGTCGTCGGGCGCCATGCCACGATCCTCGTTCTGGAAGCTGGCCGTCGACGTTCCCCACCAGAATTTTTCCTTCGGCAACGGCTTGAGCACCACGGCATCGGCGGGACGGTGGTAATCACCGGGCGGCGTGACACAGCCGGCCAACAGGAGCGAGGAAACGAGCAAAAGAAGAGGGCGGGTGGCTTGCATGATCGCGATCAGGCTATTTTACTCGCCCCATGACTGCAACCCGCCTTCTGCTCCTGTTCTCCCTGCTGCTCCCGGCGACCGCCATCCCCGCCTTGCGTCCCGATCTCCGCCCCGACAGTGTGCAAACGAACGACGGCACCGTCCTGCGCGGCCTCATCCTGGAGAACACCCCGGACATGGTGGTACTGGAGACCGACGCCGGGGAGGCCCGCATTCCCAAGGAGCATATCCGCCGCATCGACGACGCCCCCCAGCAGGAAGCCGTCGTCGCCGATCTGGTCGGCCGCGGCGAGTTGCCCTCGTGGCGCTCGGTGGTGCACGACCTGCGCACGCACGATTCCATCCGCACCTTCGAACAGATCCCGCCCACCGCGATCGACAACGGCCTGCTGCGCAACGTGCCCTACATGTCCTTCCGGGTGAACGGCAAGTCCGAGCTCAATGTCTACGGCGACCCGGAGAACCCGGCCGCCATCGAATTCGGCATTTACGGGGCCCGCAATGTCACCGACCGCACCCGCCGCGTCTTCCGCGAATTCATCGCCGGCCACCTCGGATCCGCCGCGGAAATCGGCGCCCTTTACGAGCTGGGCCCCGGCAACCGCGACACGCACGCGGGTCAACTCTCCTTCCGTCTCATCCGTCCGGAAGATCCCGACAGCTACGGCGGCACGTGGATCGTGGTCTATCGTCCCGACCGTCTCGACCGGGCCCGCCTCTCCGACCAAGCCTACGCCGCGATCACCCGCCCGTTCGAAGAGGTCAACAACCGCGACGGCACCCTGCGCGCCGACAAAAAATCGGAAAACATCGGCTGGCTCGAGGGCATGATCAGTTCCCTCACCGGCGAGAAACCCTCCGTGCGCGGATTCTACCGGGACAAAAAAGGCGTCTTCCGTGTGCTGACCGGCGACCCGTCGTAGCGGGAGACAAAAGGCAGCCTCGGCGCGTCAGACCTCGACGATTTCCGCGATCCGGCGGATGCCCGTGGCCCGGGCGCTGGCCTCATCCACGTCGACAACCACCCCGCAAATCCTCACCGCTCCGGCGGCCACCGGCAAGGTCGTCGGCATCCCGGTCAAAAACCGCCGCAGGATCGACTCCTTCGTCCGGCCG
>JBMTVD010000146.1:0-2599 GCA_049451035.1 Chthoniobacterales bacterium
TCGGATTTCTCCTGCCGTGAAAATCCGCACACACCATTACACGCTCCAACCCGGACCCGATCCATGGCGCGCCGCGCGATCACCACGCCACGGAGCGCTGATGGCAATCACCTTCGATGAGGGAACGACCGGTTACGCCGATCTGCATCCGTGGGAAGAATTCGGACATGCCCCGCTGGACAACCACCTCGCCTCGCTGGCTGCGGGACAACCGACGCCCCTGGCCGCACTCGCCCTGCGGCACGCGCGCACCGACGCTGCCGCCCGCCGCGCCGGTGTTTCGCTTTTCGACGGACTCCCCGAGGTCCACAGCCATGCGCTTTTCACCGATTGGACCAAGGCACCGCGTTCCGCTTTCGAACAATGCGTGGCCGACGGCTACCGCGCCGTAAAACTCAAAATCGGCAAAGATCCCGAGGGCGAGGCAAAGGCCCTCAACGAACTCGCCGATCTCCCCCTGCGTTGGCGCCTGGATGCCAATGCCCAAGGTAGGGACGAGCGGCCCGCTCGTCCGCTTGATCCGGTCCGGACGAGCGGGCCGCTCGTCCCTACCCAATTCCTCGCGCAATTGTCCGCCGATACCCGCCACAACATCGAATTCCTCGAAGACCCCATGCCCTACGCTGGCCCGGCGTGGTCCAATCTCGCCGAGCGCGAAAAGGTCCGTCTCGCCCTCGACTGGGAACTGCCCTCCTCGCCGCCGCCCTGGCCCGGCGCGCAAACCCTCGTCCTCAAACCCGCCGTGCAGGATGCGTTTCCCCTCGCTCTCGCCGCCGCGCACGCCGGGATGGAACTGGTCGTGACGCACAGCATGGACCATCCACTCGGGCAAAGCGTGGCGTTGTGGACCGCCATGCGCTTGCGCCAGCGCCACGGTGAACTCTTGCTCGACGGGGGACTCCACGGCGCGGGCCTTTACTCGGCCGGCGAATTCAGCGAACAAATCCACACCCGCGGTCCGCAAACCGTTCCTCCGCCCGGCACAGGATTCGGCTTTGACGGACTGCTGGAAAAACTTCCATGGAAAACACTCCCCTGAAGCCCGCCACGCCCCCGTTCAAGGTCTGGTGGCTGGTCTGGGGCTACTTCATCGTGGCGTTCTTCGTGGTCATCGGGATTTTCGAAACCGGCGGCGTACGGCTCGATGTCCCGCCCGCTTTGTCGTCCCTCGCCCTGGCCTCCTTCGGTGCCTCGGTCGTGGTGCGCTTCCTCTTCCTGCCACGCACCGAGCCGGCCAAAAAATTCGCCCTCTTCGTCACCGGCCTGGCCCTCGCCGACTGCGGCGGCTTGCTCGCCCTCATGCTGGGCTCACCGTGGAAAACACCGCTCGCCGCCGCCGCCATCGTGCTCATCATCGTTCACATCCCAGCCTTCATACGCCGCCCATGAAACCCGCAACACATCGGCACCGCTGGGCCCGGCTGGTTGTCCTGGTGTTTCTCGCGGCCACGATCCCGTTCCCCGCCCCGGCCGCGGAGCCGGCCCGAGTTCTCTTCGACTTCAGCGACCCCGCCGCCATGCGCGGATGGGAAGTGGAGGATGATGTCGTCATGGGCGGACGCTCCCAAGGCACCCTGGCCCGCGATCCCGCCGGTTGGCTCGTCTTCCGCGGCGAAGTTTCCCTCGACAACAACGGCGGCTTTTCCTCCGTGCAGTGCTATTTCGACCCTGTCGGGGTTTCCGCCTACAGCCACGCGGTCATCCGTCTCAAGGGCGACGGCAAGGATTACCGTTTCATGGTCGAGTCGGAGAAAGACGCGCGGCACTACTATGTCACCGGGTTTTCCACCGATGGCGATTGGCAGGAGATAAGCATTCCTTTGCGGAAAATGTATCCCATGCGCCGTGGCGACCGCCTCGACATCCCCGATTACCCGGCGGAAACCATGTCGCAGGTCCGCTTCATGATCGCCAACGGCCGCGCCGAATCCTTCCAACTCGAGATTGCGAGCATCAAACTCGAGTAACATGCAGCGGCCGCGTCCCGAGTCCTCTGCGGCTTACCAAACAACTTTTACCCCGGGATATTGCGCGAAACACGCATCCCCGCCGACGATGGTGAGATTTTCCGTCAAGGCTTGGGCCACAAGCATTCGATCGAACGGATCACGATGAACAAATGGAAGATCAACCAACCGCCGCGTGTGGCGCCACTCGACCGGTAGCGCCTCCGCCGCGCCGCGCCCGATCCATTCCTCGCGCAATCCGTCGACGCCGCCGGTCAGCTCCAGTTTTTTGAGCGAGAGCTTCACGCAGATTTCCCACCACGTCGCCTCGCTGATGAAGAGTTCGTTGTCCGTGCTGGACAGGGCATGGCGCACTTTTTCCGGCAGGCGCGCATCGCCCGCGCGGTGCCAGATCAGCGGCTGTGCATCGACGAGCAATCTCATTCGGAGTAATCGCGCATGTCCTCAAGCGGAGCGTTGAAATCGGGCGCAATGTAAGGAACCGTTCCCGAGCCGTAACCGAAAGGCAGGCGATAATCTTTCTCCGCACCACCGATGGGGCGCAGTTCCGCCACCGGCTTGCCGCGCTTGGTGATGCGGTAAACCACCCCGCGCTTCTCGACCTTGGACACCATCTCGGACAAATGCGTCTT
>JBMTVD010000147.1:0-2569 GCA_049451035.1 Chthoniobacterales bacterium
CATGCGGCGGTGGCGGCGGACTTGATGAAGATGCTTCTGCCGCACCGGGACAACTCGGTGCGGATCGGGATTACTGGGGTGCCGGGGGTGGGGAAGAGCACGTTTATCGAGGCCTTCGGGCTGTATCTTTGCGAGCAGGGGCACCGGGTGGCGGTGCTGGCGGTGGATCCGACGAGTGTGGTTTCAGGCGGGAGCATTCTCGGGGACAAGACGCGGATGGAAAAACTGTCGCGTCATCCCTCGGCCTACATCCGTCCGTCGCCCTCGGGCGGGGCGCTGGGCGGGGTGACGCGCAAGACGCGGGAGACCATCACGCTTTGCGAGGCGGCGGGCTACGATGTGATCCTCGTCGAGACAGTGGGAGTGGGGCAGAGCGAGATTGCGGTGCGTTCGATGACGGATTTTTTCCTGCTCCTCGCTTTGACCGGGGCAGGCGACGAACTCCAAGGAATCAAGAAGGGTATCGTGGAGATGGCAGATGCCATTGCAGTGACCAAAGCAGACGGTGACAATGTCGCGGCTGCGGAGAAGTTGAAGTTGGAGTTGTCGCAGGTGCTGCACTTTTTGACGGCGGCGACGGCGGGGTGGCAGCCGGAGGTGCTGGTGTGCTCGGCGGTCAAGGGCACGGGCATCCCTGCGATCTGGAGCTTGGTGGAAAGGTTTCGCGCGGAAATGAAGGCTTCCGGGGAATGGGACGCACGGCGTTTGAGTCAGGTGCAGGAAGGTTTGGTCGATTTCGCCCGCGAGCAGGTGCTGCGTGGCTTAACGGAGAGCCCTGTGGTGCAGGATGACCTGGAGAAGCTGGGCGCCGATGTCGCCGCCGGCAAGATGACCTTGCGGGAGGCGGCCGACAGGATTGCGGTGGATTTTTTGGCTTCTAAGTAGGGTTTCGCGGCTGACGATCCGGTTATCGGCAAGGCGGGCGGGCGGGCCGCACGGTCCTCCCGCGAACGGTCGCAACTTTGGCGTTTGATCCGAGCCGTCGGTTGCAGTAAGCCACGCCTATTCCATATGCCCACGGCCCAGTTGCGGAAATTGCGGGAGAAGCGTGCTGACGGACTTTTTTCCGATGACGCGACCGGCCGTGCGCTGGAGCGCTACGAGGCGACGCTGCAAAAGAGCCGCTCGGCGATTTGGGAGGTGGATGCGCGCGGGATTTTTACCTACGTGAGCCGCTCGCTCGAGGCACTGCTGGGTTACTCGCGCCAGGAGCTGGTCGGCAAGCGGCATATCGACAGTTTTTATCCCGAGAGCATGGAGCCGCAGTTGGCTGAAGAGTTGGCCAGTTCGTGGCTGGAACGTGAGGCGCCCTTTTTCAACGCAGAGTGCCCCTTGACACACAAGAGCGGGCGGATTGTATGGGTGGCTTCGCACGGGTTTCCATTCTACGACAAGGGCGGTCGTTTGCTCGGGTATCGCGGAACGGACATCGCGATCGATGACCCGTCAAGGGGACGAGGTTCTTCCGTGGCCGAGTCGGAAATCCCGGCCTCCACGGCCTTGGCCAATTTGTCTTTCCGTGAACGTCAGGTTTTGTGGGGCGTGGCGCACGGTTTGCTGAACAAACAAATTGCGGCGCGTTGCGGATTGGCGGATCGCACGGTGAAGCTTTATCGCACATCCCTGACCCGCAAGCTGGGTATCGCCTCGGCTGCAGGTTTGGCTCTTTTTGCCAGCGAGGCAGGAGTGACGAAATCAGCTTTTCCCGAAGGCCCGTTTTACGGCTGAAAGTAATGCCGGCTCAGGGGGAAGGGGGCAGGTTGCCGAGTTCCCGGCGGATTTCTTTCAGGTCATTTTCGAGCCGCTCGATGCGGGCGTCGCGGGCTTGGAGTTCTTCGACCAGGCCCTGGATGGCGGCGAAGGCAACGCCGTCGGCATCGAGGGTGTTGATGCCTTTGTCGTTGTGGCCGAGGTGGAACGCGCCGAGGAAATCCTGCGCGGTGGGGCCGATGTAGCGGCGCGCGGGATCGTGTTTGTAGCTCCAACTGCTGACCGGCAGGGAGGCGAGTTTGGCGAGGACTTCGCGTTTGTCGATCGCGGCGAAGTTGGTCTTGGTCGCACGGTCACTCAGCACGGTCCATGCTGTTTCGTTGGGAAGAAGTTGAACTCCATTGACAATATTCGTGTCGGAAAAATCGGTATTTGTTGTGGTGATGAAGCGTGCTCCGCCGCGCGCACGCACGGTGAAGGAGTAATTGTTGGTCGATACGGTCTCGACTCCCTCCTCGCCGCTCCAGACAAACGAACCGCGATTGGTGGCCTTACTATTCACTCCTCCTGGGATGGTGGCGTGCATCCCGTTGGCCGTGTTTCGCAAACCGCCGGCAACCGTGGCATAGTCTCCCGAAGCTATATTTGTGTAACCGCCGCCTACTGCGGATCGGGCTCCACCGGCCGTGTTTAGGCTGCCGCCTGCCACCACGGCTAGGCCGCCGGCCGCCGAATTTGCGGAACCACCGCCGACCGCAGCACGCGATCCGCTGGCTGCGTTGTCTTGACCGCCCGCGACGGTGGCCCAACTCGCGGCAGTGTTATTGTCACCACCCCCGACGGTGGCCCAATCATCGCT
>JBMTVD010000148.1:0-2564 GCA_049451035.1 Chthoniobacterales bacterium
TGCCAGCTACGCGCTGCTCGACCGGCGCATCCGCGTCGATGCTTGAACCGGGCTCAGCCGCCCGCATCCTGCGCCGCCCCGCGGCCAAGGTTTGCCTGGGCATTATCGCCGTGGTGGCACTGGCGGCGGCGGGCGGCCCGGAGCTTTTTCCCGAGAGCTACCGCGAACCCGGGCCGCAGCAATACGCCCCGCCTTCGTGGCAGCATCCGTTCGGCACCGACCTCAATGGACGCGATGTGCTCTACCGCGTGCTGCTCGGAGCGCGCATCTCGCTCGTCGTCGGATTGGCGGGTGCGGCGGTCAGCCTGTTTCTCGGCACAGCCTACGGACTGATCGCGGGTTACTGCGGGGGCAAGACGGACAATCTCATGATGCGTCTGGTCGATATCATGTATTCCGTGCCGCGGCTGATTTTCATCCTCATTTTCATCAATGCCTTCGACGGACACCTCCGCGACTTCGCCTCGCGCATGGACTGGCCGTGGCTGGTCAGTTACTCGCGCATCGTCATTCTCATCATCACGCTGGGATTGATCGAGTGGCTGACCATGGCCCGCATCGTGCGCGGACAGGTCCTCGCATTGCGAGAGCGGTCCTTCATCCATGCCGCGCGCGTCCTCGGTCAGTCGCATATCAAGATCATCCTGCGCCACCTCCTGCCCAACATCCTGCCCATCGTCATCGTCTACCTCACCCTGACGGTTCCCGCCGTCATTCTCGACGAATCCTTCCTCAGCTTCCTGGGTTTGGGCATCCAGGCCCCGCAGGCCAGCTGGGGCTCGCTGCTGGCCGAAGGAGCGCAGTCGATCAACCCGCTCAAAATCTACTGGTGGCTCCTCTTGTTTCCCGCCGCCACCATGTCCGCGACCCTGTTGGCCCTGAATTACCTCGGCGACCGCTTGCGCGATACGCTCGACCCCCGCCGGTAAAGGAAGGGCGCTGCCGCGGCAGCGCCCTGGGGCAAAGCTCGGAGAACTTGAGGAACTAGGCGCTACGATACGCCTCGATACGGTCCCGGCTGATGGGACGCAGACCGAGGATGGACTTGGCGTCCTTGATCAGACGGCGGCGCACCGGCCAGAGGAACAGCGCGAGCAAGCCGGCCGCGGCCACGTAGGTCGAGGGCTCGGGGATCGCGGTGATCGTGAAGAAACCGCTTTCCGTGCCCGTGGTGAAGTTGCTGCTGAAGGAAAAGAGACTGGCGTTGTTCAAATCGGTCGAGGAGATCGTGTTGCCGAACTGCAGTTTGTTGCCGGGCAGGAAATTCTGCACGGTGAGCAGCGAGCTCGGCGTGTAGCTTCCGAACCGGATCGTTCCCACGTCGTTGGCCGCACCGTAATCCAAGAAGGATGCCGAGGTGACGCTCAGGTCGCCGAAGACCTCGCTGACATTGCCGCCACGCTGGATGGTTCCGCCGGAGAGCGATACCGTGGCAGAGTCGTTGACGACGTTGCTGCTGGAGAGGAGGAGGACACCTCCGGACAGGGAGACCGCCGAAGTTCCCGTGAGGCCGCCGCTGCCGGCCGTCCCGGCCAATTGCAGCGTGCCGCCGCTGACGGAGGTGGCGCCGCTGTAGGTATTGTTGCCGTAGAGCCGCAGAACCGTGTTGCCGGAGGCCGCCAAGGTAAGACCGCCGCTGCCGCTGATCGTCGACTGCTGCAGGGTACCTTTGTCCGCGCCATTGACCGTCAGGATCGCTCCCGATCCGACCGAAACCGTGCCGGCATTGCCCGTTCCCCATTCTTGCACAGAGGCGACAGCAGTGCTGGCGTTGACCGTGAGGCTCGCGCCACCATAAAGGAAAACATCACTTCCGCTGCCCAAATTGCCGCTGCCGGAAACGATGAGGTTGCCTTCCCGGACACGGGTGTCCCCGGTGTAGGTGTTGGCCGCCGTCAAAGTCACGTCACTCGTGCCGTCTTTGAAAAGCGACGTCGTTGTGCCGTCTTGGGTGTTGCCCGCACCGGAGATGCCCCCACTGATCGTGACAGCCGCCCCGGCCGCCCCGACGAAGAGCACATTGTTGCCCCCGCTGACGGTGCCGGAAACTTCCAGCGAACCGGCGCCCCCGGTTGTGTCCGTTTGGATGCGGCTGTTGGAGGCCAGCGTGATGTTGCCCTGCCATTCGTTGGCGCCGCCGGTGGACCGTAAAGAACCATTGGCGCCGCTAACCCCGGTACCGTTGAGGGTCAAGTTGACCGCAGCAAAAGCCTGCCCGGTGGCGTGGTAAAGTTTCAGCGCTCCATTGTTGCTCACCGTGATGCCCGAGGTGTTGGCCACGGCATTGGCGGTTTGGAGTTCCAAGGCGGCGTTCGCGTTCACCGTCGTGCTGCCCGTGTAGGTGTTGTTCTGGTCGAAGATGACGAAGCTGCCGGCATCGCCGCCGATGTTCACATTGTTGACGCTCGCCGTGGAGGCGCTGGTCGAGGACAACCCGTCGGTGACCAAACCGGGGTTGAAGGAGCCCGACGCGAGAGCGTAGCCGAGTTCGACGGAGCCGGTGTTATTAAGGCTGGCGCTTTTCCAGAAAGAGTCAGAGTTGCTGTCGCCGAAGGTGTAGATGG
>JBMTVD010000149.1:0-2538 GCA_049451035.1 Chthoniobacterales bacterium
TGGAGCCATCAACCAACTCGCGGTCGCCCTGGCCGAACAGCGCGAGAAAATGATTTCGGGGCGCCGGACTGGGCAACTCGGAGGCCCGCGCTTCCATGCCGCGCATGAAATTGACAGGGCTGCCCCGCATCGCCGCCATGCTGTCGCCGCCACCGCCACCGCTGTCATTCTCGATTTTTTTGAGCAACTCGTTGAAATACTTCCTCATTTCTTTCGGGTCTTGGATGGCAAGCACCTCGCGGGCCAGATCGGGCGTGGTCATTTGCCCTTCGAGGACGGGCTTGCCTCCCACCATGATGCGGTCGTCCCTTTCCCAGAGCGGCAAGCTGTCGGGATTGCCCGCCACCAGCGTGACCATGGAATCCCAGATCTGCTCGGGGCTCATCCGTTGCACCGGGCGCCCCAGAAAGTCATCGGCGCCACCGTCGGCCTGGGATGCAGCGGGGTTGGACTCCGCCTGGAAAGCCTGGGTGAGCATGAGAATCTCCTGAAAGTCGCGGAGATTGTAGCCTTTCTCCACCATGAGTTTCACCATGGCGCGGGAGAGCGCGGGATCGAAGGTGTCCTCGGGCTCGAGGTAATCGTCGCCCGGTTCGAAATATCCCGCGCCCATGACGCGCCGCCACATCCCGTTGGCAATCATGCCGGGAAACCGCTCGCCCGAACCCGCGGTCACCCAGTCGGCAAACTTCTCCCGCCCGTCGTCGCGGTCCTTGCGGTCGGTTGTGCTGTTTCCCTCGCCGAAGGGAAAGCGTCCGCCGATCATCTCCCCGGGTTTCGCGTCCTTGTATTTGTAGTCGTCGGGCAGCTTGATGCGGCCGGTCCCACCGCCGGCAAGACTGTTCATAAAAACCGAGTCGTACAACATGCTGACCACCTTGTATTCGGGTGAATCCACCGGCTTCCGCCTCATCTGCCGCCATAAAGCCTCGAAGGCTCCCATGCCCATCGGTTGCTGGCCGTTGGTGAATGCCGCGAGGCGGAAGAAGTCCTTCTGCTTGGTGTCGCCGAACGGGTCGTTGTGACACTGGGCGCACTCCATGCGGGAACCGAGGAAAATGCGCATGGTGATGGCGAGATTGTCGAGCGGCATGCCGCGGTCGCGCGTGAAGTATCCCACCGCGGCGCTTTCTTGGTCGTTGCCCATGCCGCTGGTCGTCAAGAGAGCCCGCACCATGTCATGCCAGGGCATGTTTTTTTCGGCCGCCGTCCGCACCCACTGACGGTAGGCGGGGAAACGCGCCACGCCGCCGGCGATGAGCCTGCGATCGACCACGCGCAAGCGATCGAAAAGCCAGTTGGCCATGTGGCTGGCGTAGCCCGGGGAACGCACCAGCGACTGCACCAATTTGACGCGCTTGCGCGGGTCCTCGTCGCCGAGGAAGTTGTCGGCCTCCTCGGCCGTCGGCACACGCCCCACGGCGACAAGGTAGGCGCGCCGCAGAAACTTGGCATCGTCAATGATCGCGGGCGGTTCCAGTTTGCGCTTGCTGAGGTTTGCCCGGATCAGCTCGTCGATGGCCGCGGCAGCCACCTCTGCTTCCGACTCCGGCGGGAGAGGCTCTTTCACTTCCTCGACAACCATCTCGCCTTTCGGTGCGGCCACCACCTCGCCTTTGGCCATCTCCGCGGCTGCATAGGCGGCGAGGTTCAGGCCATCGTGCGGCAAGCTGATTTGGCCTTCCATGAAGGACACCACGGCCTCTTTCTTGTCGAGCGAGATCACTTCCACGGTGGTGCCCTCCGGAACTTTGCCCTCTCCGGCCGACCGTCCCCGGAAAACCACGGGAAACATTGTGTCGGAGGCCAGTTGAAGCTCCTTCGGAAAACGCTCGGGTCGCTCCAAAAGCCAAGACACCGGATCGACTGGCGTCGGCGTGGGTTCCGGAGTCGGCGTCGGCGTCGGAGTTGGAGTCGGCGTCGGAGTTGGAGTCGGCGTCGGCGTCGGGGTTGGAGCCGGCGTCGGCTCCGGTTTCGGCTGCCCACCAAGAAGGACACGCAGCTGCTCGGCCAGATGCTCGAGCAGCTGGGCGGCAGCTTCGTCCCTGGGCGTCGGACCCCGCCAACTTTCAAACCATACACCGCCGAGCAGAGCCCCGCTTGCAAGCAACACTATGAGGAAAATTTTGAAACCTCCCCGCGAGGGGGGACGGTAAGGCGTGCGGGAGCGCGAGGGGTTGCCTTGGGTCGGCGGCGAGACTGGCTCGGCGGGCAGCGCGATGGGCGGCGCCGTGAAAGAGCGCGAGCAGAGGGGGCAATCCAAGCTATGACCCGCCCAATCGGGCTGGATATCCAGGTCCTGCTGGCAGTGGGGGCACTTGATTATCACGGGTACAGACGAACTTTCACATACTTTAACATCGACCACGGAGGCCGACAAGAGCGCCGACCACAGAGGCGGTGAGCGGGTGAACTCCCCGTGTGACCTCCGGCTTTGCGATTGTAATTTTTCGCCCGGAGCAGCAGTTTAGACGGTTCCGTATTGCCTCGTGGTGTAACGGTAGCACAAGTGACTCTGGATCACTTTGTCATGGTTCA
>JBMTVD010000150.1:0-2537 GCA_049451035.1 Chthoniobacterales bacterium
ACAAGGGCGGATGACCGCCGCGACCTGCGTGAACTTCCAATCAAGGCATGTTCTTGCCAGTCACAGCTCAGCCTCCTGGGAATAAGTAATACGGTTCGGGGCTTGGATCGTTTACTCGAACTCTCCAGGGCAAATCTTGTTCGGCGTTGCGAAAGATCTAACCGCGGAAGACGGCCCCCAGCTCCGCTTTCGCGTGATCGCGCAGTGCTTGCACCGCGCGGTCGACTTCATCCGAAGTCAATGTCCGACCCTCGTCGCGGAATGTCAAGGTGACGGTGACCGACCGCTGATCGGCGCCCAACTTCACGCCGGTCGGGTCGACAAAAACGTCCTTGAGCGCCACAGCCTGCAAGTGCGGCGCTTTGGCTCCAAGCAAGGTTTGCTCGATGCCCGCGTAGGGTGCGGCTTGTGGCAGCACGAGCGAAAGATCGCGCTCGACCGCGGGAAACTTCGGCAAGGGCATGACCCGCACCGCGGGCGGCGACGCTTGGAGCCAGCGGTCGATCGTCACCTCGGCAAAATGGACCGCGCCTCTTGCATCGTGGGCCTCGGCCAGAGCGCGCGGCAAGCGCTGCAAGCGCCCAGTGACTCCCGCCCCGGAGATTTTCAGAGTGTGTCCCGTCTCCGGCGTGAACTCCACGGGCCCGAAAGCCGCCATGAGCACGCCCTTGAGTTCGTACAAATCGCTGCCATCGCCCGCGGCTATGAGGGCCAACGCGGTGCGCTCCTCCTCACCGTCCGAACGGAAGACCGGTCCGAGCTCGAATAGACGGACGCACTGCGCGCCGTGCCGCATGTTTCGGGCCAGCGCCTCGAGCAGTCCCGCGAGGAGCGCGGGACGCAACAGGGCCTGCTCGGCACCCAGCGGATTGCGTATGGCCACGGCGCCATCACTACCCGACCCGGACCGATGCAGAGCCTCGGGTGAAACAAAGTGGGACGTTCGCGCTTCGCTGAACCCTTGGGCGCGCAGGCGCTCGCGGAGATTCTCCGCATTGTCATGACGCCGGTCCGCGGGCGTTGTCGCGGCGGGAAACCCGCGCAAACGAGAAGGAACACGTTCAATCCCGGCCATACGGATAACTTCCTCGACCAGATCCACCCCGCGGGTCAGGTCGGGCCGGAACGACGGTACCGACCACACTTCACCGGACTGCGCCAATCCCAGCCGCTGCAAAATGCCCTCGATTTCTGCATCGGCGATGTCCAGACCAAGGAGCGAGCGGCACCGTTCTTTGTCCAACGCGACCTCTGCTCCGGCGGCCGGCGGCGCTCCGGCGACGAGCAAGCTGTCCTCCGCCACCCCGCCGGCAGTTTGCAAGATCAGTTCGACGGCTCGGGCTGAAGCGGCAGTTACACCGGACGGATCGACGCGGCGCTCGAAGCGGTAACTTGAATCCGTGGAGACACCCAACTCGCGGGACGTCTTGCGGACAAGCGCCGGATCGAACCAAGCGCTTTCAAGCAAAAGATCGGACGTCTGCTCGGTAACGCCGGTTTCCGCTCCGCCCATGACCCCCGCCAGCGCAACCGCCTTCTTGCCGTCGGCGATCACCAGATCGTGAGTCCGCAACTTGAGATCCGCGCCATCCAGGGACTTGAGCCCCTCTCCCTCCGCGCCGCGGCGAACCACAATGGGCCCCTCAAGCTTGGCCAAGTCGAACGCGTGAAGCGGTTGGCCGGTTTCGAGCAGCACGTAATTGGTCACATCGACCACATTATTGATCGGACGCAGCCCGACGGCGGTCAGGCGGTCGGCCAGCCATTGCGGACTCGGACCGATCTTCACTCCGCGGATAATGCGCGCCGTGTAGAAAGGACACCCGGCATCGTCGAGCTGCACAGCCTCGCCGGCCGGTTTGACCGCGGCCTCCGGCGGTGCGGCGAGAACTGCCTCAGTCCGGGTCAACGCCGCCACTTCGCGCGCCACGCCGCGATAGCCGAGCAAGTCGGGACGATTGGGCGTCACTTCCAGCTCGAGAACGGTGTCCGGCGGAAACAACTCCTTCACCGGTTTTCCAACGGGCGTTTCGGAGGGAAGGATGAGCAACCCCTCGGCATCTTCGGCCAAAGAGAGTTCCTTTGCGCTGCACATCATGCCGTCGGACACGATGCCGCGGAGTTTGCCTGACTTGATCTTGAAGTCGGGACCAAGGATCGCCCCGGGCAAAGCCAGCGGGACTTTGTCGCCGACCTTGTAGTTTTTCGCACCGCACACGATTTGGCGCGGTTGGCCCGAGCCTTCATCAACTTGGCAAACACTCAAACGGTCGGCATCGGGGTGTTGCTCGCTGGACAGAATCTGCGCCACCACGATTTTGTCGGGCACCTGGCCCCGAGCTTCGCTTCCGACGACCTCCGTGCCGCCTTTGGTCAAAACCTCGGCCAGCGCCTCCGCCGACTCCGGCAACGCCACGTAATCCTTGAGCCACTCGAGAGAAATTTTCATGCCGGGAATTGGGCGAGGAAACGCTGGTCGTTTTCCACGAACATGCGGATGTCGGGAACGCCATAAAGAATCATGGCCAACCGCTCGA
>JBMTVD010000151.1:0-2532 GCA_049451035.1 Chthoniobacterales bacterium
CGCGGATGAGCGAGCCCTCGCCTTCCCATTCGGTGAAGGCAAATTCGCCGCCGAGGGTCGCCGACTTGCGGTGCTCGAGAAACCCCGCGTTGATATGGTTGGCGAAGTTGTCGACCGTCTGCTCGGCAATGCGCTGCCGCGTCTCGAGCGGCACGTCCGCCGACGGTTTCTTGATCAGGTCGAGCATCCAGCGCGTCTCGGCCAGGGCGTAGTCATGGTCGCGCAGGTGCGGTGACTCGAGGGGCGCCGGAGCGGCGGAAGCGGGTTCGGAGTAAGCCATAGTGCTTCAACTAGACAGCCGTTCGCGCGCCGCGGCAAGGGGGATCTGGTTTTCCCTTCAGGCGGCGACGGTCTCTTTGCCCGAAGGCTCCCGGTCGGCACAGCGTTTGGCCAACACGTTGACCACGCGCCGCCCGTTGGTCTGTTGCACGATGAATTCGAACCCGTCGCAACTGACACCCTCCCCGGCCTTGGGAAGATGACCGAGCCGGTGCGTGACATAGCCGCCGATCGTGCTGACCTCGGGGCTGCTCAACTTGGTGTCGAGAAGATCGTTCAAGTCGTGCAAGGCGAAACCTCCATCGAGCAGGTACTCGTCGTCGGAGATTTTGCGGTACTCCATTTCGTCGGAGTCGAACTCGTCCTGAATCTCCCCCACCAGCTCGGCCAGCACGTCGTCGAGCGTGACCACGCCGACCGTTCCGCCGTATTCGTCGACGACCACGGCCAGGTGCGCGCCTTTGCCCAGGAAGAGCTTCAGCAAGCGCTCGAGGGGCATCATCTCGGGGACGTGGATGAGCTCGCGCTTGATCGACAGCAGATCGCTTTTGTTGTTCTGCACGAGGGCGAGAAGGTCCTTGATGTGGACCAGCCCGACCGCCTCGTCGAAGTGTCCGCGGCAGAGCGGATACCGGGTGTGCTTCGACTTGAGGGCCGAGCCGATCGCGGACTCGAAACCCTCGTCAAGATCGAGGAAAACGACTTCGCCGCGCGGCGTCATGATATCGCGCACCACCCGCTGGCGCATGTCGAGGGCGTTGATGAGAATTTCGCGACCGAGCGCGCTGACCGGCGCGCCCTCGCCGCTCGTGCTGGTCTCGAGCATCGAGCGCAACTCCTCCGCGGTGTGGGCCGATTCGTGTCCGGGTTGCGGCTGCAGGCGGAAAACATGCCTGAGCACCCAGGCGGAGCAGACGTTGACCACCTGGATGAAAGGGCGGAAAACGATGCAGAAAAGCCGCATCGGCCAGGCGCAAAAGAGAAGAATCTGCCGCGCGCGGCGGATGGCCAGGATCTTCGGCGCCTGCTCGCCCGCCACGATGTGCAGGAAGGTGATGAGGGAAAAAGCGACGGCGAAAGAGAGGGCCGCCACGACTTTTTCGTTGCCGATGCCGGCGGCAACGAAGAGGGGCCCGAGCAGGCGCGCGACGAACGGTTCGCCGGCCCACCCCAGCCCGAGGCTGGTCAGCGTGATGCCGAGCTGCGCCGCGGAAAGATAAGCCTCCGTGTTGCCGAGGATTTCCCGCGCCATGCGCACGCGACGGCCTTCGCGCACGTCTTCCTCGAATTGCGTCGTGCGCACTTTGACCACGGCGAATTCGAACGCGACAAAGAACCCGTTGAGCAGCACGAGCACGGCGACGGCAAGCAGTTGCCAGAACACGGTCTCGGGCGCGACGGGAACGGCAGAGGCAAAATCGTGGACGGATGACATGATGTCGGAAAAGGACGGGCGCCCGGCGGACATTGCGCCGTGCGACAAACTTCGTCAGCGGCGCGTGACCGCGCCGCGCGCGATCGATGCTACCAGCTCGCCTTGGTAACCCCGGGGATGAGCCCCGCGCAGGCGAGCTCGCGGAATGTCAGGCGGGACATTTGGAACTCGCGGATGAAGGCGCGCTTGCGGCCGGAGACCCGGCAACGGTTGGAAAGACGGACCGGGCTGGCGTTGCGCGGAAGTTGGGCAAGGGCGAGGTAGTCGCCCTTCTTTTTCAGTTCGGCACGCAAGGCGGCGAATTTCTCCACTGTCTTGCGTTTGCGCTTCTCGCGCTCTTTCCATGCGGTCTTGGCCATAAGGTTCGAAAAATGGTCGTGGAGAATGCCCCGGACCCGCTCGGGATGCAAGAAAAATCGCCGGTTTGCCGAATTTTTGCCCGGGGCGGGCGAAACAATTGACAGCCCTTCAGAGACCAATAATCATCATCCTCCCTCGGATCGTGACTTGCCGAGACCATCCCCATGAGCGACCCCAACAAACCCACCGAGCCGAAAAAAGAAACTGTCCGCATTGTCCTCCCACCCCGGCGGGACGGCATCCCGACCGCAGCCAACCCGCGCGAAGCCGCGATGGTCAATCTTCCGCCCAAGCCTCTACCGACGGCCACCGGTGCGCCACCCACCATGCCGGCCCCGCCGAAACCCTTCAGTGCGCCGGCGCCAGCTGCACCGCTGCCGCCGAAACCCGTTGCGGTTGCTGCGCCCATCGCCGCACCCAAGCCGCCGATGCCCGCCGCTGCGGTTCCCAAGCCTCCC
>JBMTVD010000152.1:0-2530 GCA_049451035.1 Chthoniobacterales bacterium
TGTAAACAAGCCGCGATGAATTTGGGAAGGAATTGGTGGTCGGGCTGGTGGGATTTGAACCCACGGCCTCTGCGTCCCGAACGCAGCGCTCTACCAAGCTGAGCCACAGCCCGTAACAAAGGACCTTATCGCACGCCCAAGGGTCTGCGGCAAGGAAAGAGGTCAGGCGGGAGCAAGCCCGTTTTTTCGGGCTCCGCGATGCCGGATGACAGCGAGCGTGACGTAGGCGGCTTCCGCGGCCAGGAAGAGGAGGACGTAGCCCTCGCCGCCGACGCCGAAGCCGTAGCTGTGCAGACCGGCGCCGAGGACGTAGTTGACGCCATACCAGGCCATGATGATTCCGGCGAAGTTGACCACGGCGGCCACGGCGATGCCGAAATCGCCCCACCATCCGGCCATTTTGCCGTGGATGGCGACGACATACATGAGGAGCGCGATGAACGCCCATGTTTCCTTCGGATCCCATCCCCAGAACCGTCCCCAGCTGTAATTGGCCCAGACTCCGCCGAGGATCGTGCCGGCGGCAAGCAGGATGAGTCCGACAAACATCATGCGGTAGAGCCACTCGTGGAGCGGACGGATGGCGTCGGCCGTTTGCGGATGGCGGATGTAGCGCCAGAGCACGACGTGGGCGAAGCCGAGTGCGAGGGCGAAGGCGGCGTAGCTCAGGGTGATGGTGAGGACGTGCACGGTGAGCCAGAAATTGTCGCGGAGCACGGGCACAAGGGGATCCAGCCGGCTGGGCATGGCGACGGGCAGGCTGCGCACCAGCAGCAGGGCGAGGAAACTGACCGGCAGGGCGGAGATCAGCATCAGACGATTGCGGTAGAAGGCGTAAAAGATGAGGCCGAAGAGCACCGTGCCCATGGCAACCCAGACCACAGACTCGTACATGTTGGTCACGGGGGCGCGTCCGGCGATGAGCACGCGCTGCACCAAGCCCCACAGCATGAAAGCAAAGCCGGCCAGGGTGAGGGCGACCCCGGTCTGCAGGGGCCAGCGCCGCCAACCGTGGCGGGAACCAACCACAAGGAGTGCTGTGGCTGCGGCGAACAGCCACATCGCGGCATCGAAGGGTTTGGTCCGGTTGTAAGCGAGTTCCCGGTCGATGACTCTCTCCGGCGGATAAAGCTCGGGGTTCAAAGCCCGCAGCGCATCCTCCAGTTGTCGCACGAGGCCGGCGAAGGCGTCGTTGTCGCCCCGCCGCGCGGCCATGTTGATGTCGCGAAGTTTGAGAAAGAGCGGGTCGGTGATGTCCCGGGTGTAAGCGGACGGCGCGGCTTGGATGTCGAGCCATGGAGCTCCCGCGGCGGATCCCGGCGGGGCGGGAAAGATGGCAAAGGCCGACGTGTCGCCCAGTCCCTTGAGCAACTGCAGGCGCCCGATGACGCTTTGCGCCTCGGCATTGAGGCGGGGGACCGGTTCGGACACTTGGCGCAGGGCGGCGGCTTCCTGGGCGAGTTCTATCAGCTGCGGCGTTTGCGCGAGCTCCTTTCCGGAGAATCGCTTGCGGGAGGGATCAAGGCCCAGGTGCTCGACGAGCGGCCGGTACGAGACCAGAACGACCGGTTCGTTGATGAAGTCGCGGGTGGCATAGAAGTTGGCAAAGGCGAATTCCGTGCCTCCCATTTTGCTGCCGTCGCTCAGTTTGACCGGATCGGTTCCGCTGATCTTGACGAGGGCCTCGTGGCCGAAGGTTCCCAGGGGTTTTCTCCGGCCGGAGTCCTGCACCGCCAAAGCCTCCCAGGGTGCAAGATCCACGGCCGGCTTTTCGGCGCGCAGGACGGGGGTGGCGAGGGCCAACAAAATAAGGAGTGTTGTTCTCATGAAATGCCGGCTGCGGTCGCCGGTTCCTTGCCGATGCGTTTCGTCGGGTACGGTGGCTTTTCGTCGCGGGCGGGACGGCGAAAAATGAACATGGTGACCAAGCCGGCACACAGGATAAGCGAACCGACCCATTTGGCCAGCCAACCCGGATCGCGCAGGATTTGCACCGAGCTTTGCGAGAGGTCGTTGGGGTTCCAGGAGGCTTGGGAAATTTTGTAGGTCAGGCCCGTGAGTGATCGCCACAGGGCCTGGGGGTAGTTGGCCGGCTGGTTCATCGAGCAGGAACCGGTTCCGTCGACCTTACCGTCGGGAAGAACCATCGCGAGGTCGCTGCGGAAAGAAGCGGGCTCGTCGGTGCCTTCATTGCGCTCGACGACGAAATTCTCGAGCACCAAGCCGAAGGGGAGGCCGTGAACTTCCCAACCATAGGAGACCTCCAGCGGGAATGCCCCGGTGGGGAAGACAACCCGCCATCCCGCGCCGACCCACTGCGTGATGGTGCGGTCCTCGCGCGTCATGCTGATCTGGACGCCGTCGACGAGCGGTTGTCCCGGCGGTGCTTTCTCCCCGGCCGGCAGTTCCGCGAAATGAAAGCCCGGTTGAGCCGAAGGAAGGGTTTGCACCGCCTCGATGGTCCAGTCGTTCCATCCCGTGGAGACCGGTGTGCCGACGGCCAATGGCGCCTCGGCCACGCGTTGTCCGC
>JBMTVD010000153.1:0-2528 GCA_049451035.1 Chthoniobacterales bacterium
AAAAACGCCGCCTCCTGCGCGTCAAACTCGACGAAACCAACGCCGTCGAGGCCGATAAAATGTTCACTGTCCTGATGGGCGACGTGGTCGAGCCGCGCCGCCACTTCATCGAGGACAACGCCCTCAACGTCCGCAACCTCGACATCTAGAAAGACGACCGATGCCCGCCAAATCCGCCGAACCCAAAGCCGAACCCGTCGCCGACAAGGGCGCCGCCCAGCGCAACAAGAACCTCGACCTCGCGCTGCAGCAGATTGCCAAAGATTACGGCGACGGCGCGATCATGCGCCTCGGCGACCATTCGACGGCCGATATCGAGGTCATCCCCACCGGCAACATCATGATCGACCGGGCCCTTGGTGTGGGAGGCTTCCCGCGCGGGCGCATTGTCGAGGTTTACGGCCCGGAGTCCTCGGGGAAAACGACACTGACCCTCACGGTCATCGCCCAGGCGCAGAAGCGCGGCGGATTGGCCGCTTTCATCGACGTCGAGCACGCGCTCGATCCGAAATACGCGCAGCGTCTCGGGGTCAATCTCGACGACCTCCTTGTTTCCCAGCCCAGCTCGGGCGAGGAAGCACTCCGCATTTGCGAAACGCTCGTCCGCTCCAACGCCCTCGATGTCATCGTTCTCGACTCTGTTGCGGCGCTCGTGACCAAGCAGGAACTCGAAGGTGAGATCGGCGATTCGACCGTCGGCACGCAGGCGCGCCTGATGAGCGCCGCCATGCGCAAATTGACCGCGCTGATTTCCAAGGCCCGCACTTGCTGCATTTTCACCAACCAGATCCGCGAGAAAATCGGCGTCATGTTCGGCAATCCCGAGACGACGCCCGGCGGCAAAGCGCTCAAATTCTACTCCTCGGTCCGCTGTGACATCCGCCGCATCGGCGGGATCAAGCAGACCGACGGCGTGGTCACCGGCAACCGCACGCGCATCAAGGTGGTCAAGAACAAGGTGGCCCCGCCTTTCACCGAGGCCGAATTCGACATCATGTACAACGAAGGCATTTCCAATGTCGGCTCGTTGATCGACCTCGCGCTGGAAAAGGGCATTCTGGAAAAACGCGGCAGCTGGCTGAGCTTCAAAGGCGAACAACTCGCCCAGGGGCGCGACGCAGCCAAGGAGGCACTCAAGGCCGACGAGAAATTGTACAAGGAAATCGAAGCGGCCACGCTGGCCGCCATGGATTCCGTCGAGGCAGCATAAGACGGTCAGCGGGCGGCCTTGTCCGTCCGCCCCGCGGCCGCCCCGGCGCGTCTGCCGGCCGGCATACCAGCACGCATGAACATCCACGAATACCAAGCCAAGGAGCTCCTCACCAAGTTCGGGGCGGACAATCCGCGGGGTGCGGTGGCGCGCACCGCGGAGGAAGCGGAGAAGGTCGCCCGCGAACTCGGAACCGACTCCATCGTGGTCAAGGCCCAGATCCATGCCGGCGGCCGCGGCAAGGGAACCTTCACCAACGGTTTCAAGGGCGGGGTGCACCTTTGCCAGACGGCCGGCCAAGCCCGCGACATCGCGGCCCGGATGATCGGACAGACGCTGGTCACCCACCAGACCGGGGCCGAGGGGCGCCTGGTCAACCAGGTGCTGGTCGCCGCCTCGGTCGAGATCGAGAAGGAATTTTATTTCGCCATCCTCATGGACCGTGCCACGGGGGCGCCCGTCGTGGTCGCCAGCCGGGAGGGCGGCATGGATATCGAGGAAGTGGCGGCCCGCAGCCCGGAGAAAATCCTCCGCGAGCCGGTTGATCCGGCCTTCGGGTTGCAGCCCTACCAGACGCGGAAGCTGGCCAGGGAACTCGGGTTCGCTCCGGCGCAGGTGCCATCCGCCGGCAAACTTTTCGCCGCTCTCTACCGCTGTTTTGCCGCCTGCGATTGCTCGATGGTCGAGATCAATCCCCTCGTCCTGACCAAAGACGGCAAAGTCCTCGCGCTCGACGCCAAATTCGCCTTCGACGACAACGCGCTCTTCCGCCATCCCGACCTCGTCGCCCTGCGCGATATTGCGGAGGAAGACCCGCGTGAAGTCGCCGCCTCGCGGCACAATCTCAGCTACATCGGGTTGGACGGCAACATCGGTTGCATGGTCAACGGCGCGGGTCTGGCCATGGCAACGATGGACATCATCAAGCACCACGGCGGCGAGCCGGCCAATTTCCTCGATGTCGGCGGCGGGGCCAGCGAGGAGCAGGTCACCGAGGCCTTCAAGATTCTGCTTTCCGACGCCCGCGTGAAAGCCATCCTCGTCAATATTTTCGGGGGCATCATGAAGTGCGACATCATCGCTCAGGGTATCCTCAACGCCGTGAAATCGGTGAAACTCGGCATCCCCCTCGTCGTCCGCCTCGAGGGAACCAATGTCGAGCAAGGCCGCAAACTTCTGGCCGACTCGGGTCTGCCCATCGTCACCGCCACCGACCTCGACTCCGCGGCGAGCGAAATCGTCAAACTCGCCAAATCCTGATCATGTCCGTTCTCGTCGACAAAAACACCCGCCTCGTCGTGCAGGGCATCACCGGAAA
>JBMTVD010000154.1:0-2474 GCA_049451035.1 Chthoniobacterales bacterium
CATCCGGTGCAGCAATGCATGGTGGCCAACCACGGATCCCAGTGCGGCTACTGCACGCCGGGGATCATCATGTCGATGTTTGAGGGATACTACCGCAAGGACCTCGATCGCGACTGGAAGCTGAACGACCAGCTCTGCGGCAACCTTTGCCGGTGCACGGGTTATCGTCCGATCCGCCAAGCCGCCCTCGAAGCGTGGCAGGAGTCCGAAAAATCGGCCGAGGATGAATTTGGCAAGCGGCTGAAAAAATCGAAAGCCGTCCCCGCCGCGGCGGAATACGAGGGCGGGGAAGCCAAGTTTTTCCGTCCGGGATCGCTCCAGGAGTTGTGGCGCCTGCGCAAAAAGCATCCCGACGCGCGGCTCATCGCCGGAGCTACGGAGCTCGGCTTGGAAATCAGCAAACGCTTCAAAAAGTTTCCTGCCTTCATCTCGCTCGAGTCGATCCCCGAGCTACGGCGACTCGAAAAAAAGAAAAACCGCTGGCGTATTGGCGGCGCGGTCACACTCACGCAGCTTGGCGATGCCATTGCGGAGGACTTTCCCATGTGGGCGAAGATGCTCTGGGTTTTCGGTTCCCGGCAGATTCGCAACCGCGCCACAGTCGGCGGAAATTTGGTCACGGCCTCGCCCATCGGCGATACCGCGCCGGTCCTGCTCGCGCTGGACGCGGAAGTCGTGCTGGCGTCGCCGCGCGGCAAGCGCACCGTTCCCGTGGAAGATTTCTTCGTCAGCTACCGCCAGACGGCGATGAAGCCCGACGAAATCCTGCTAGAAGTGGTCGTCGATGCGACCAAGCCGCCGAAGGCCGTTACCCGAAAGCGCGAGTGGTTCAAAGTCTCCAAGCGCCGCGAAATGGATATCAGCACGGTTTCCGCTGCCTTTGACGTCGAGACTGACAAACAGGGGCAGGTAAACTCAGCGCGGCTCGCTTTCGGCGGTGTGGCGGCGACCCCGGTTCGCGCGCTCAAGACGGAGAAATTTCTCGTCGGTAAAGCGTGGAATGACGAAACAGTGCAAGGCGCGTGTGCCGTGCTGTCTCGGGAGTTCAAGCCGATCAGCGATGCGCGCGGCAGCGCCGAATACCGCGCGGCGCTTGTTGTCAGCCTGCTCGAGAAATTTTACCGCGAACCGGAATGGCGGGAGGACGATGACAAGTTGCCGGAACCGGTCGTTTCGGCCGATCGTCCGCTTCCCCATGAAAGCGGGCACAAACATGTCACCGGTGAGGCGGTTTATTCCGACGACATTGCGTTGCGCAGCGGTCGGGCTTTGGAGGTCTGGCCGGTTCATTCGCCCCATGCGCATGCGCGCATCAAGAAGTTCGACGTTGCCGCCGCACGCAAAATGCCGGGCATCCATGCCGTGGTCACCGCTGAGGATGTTCCCGGGATCAACGATGTCGGGGCGGTGCGCAAAGACGAGGAATTGCTCGCCGGCAAGGTTGCCCAATTCCACGGTCATATCGTCGCGGTGCTCGTTGGAGAAACGGCGGACCAATGCCGGGCCGCAGCCGAAACAATCGTGGCAGAATACGAGCCGCTGACGCCCATTCTCACCATCGAGCAGGGTATCGCGAAGAAGAGCTTCCACACCGAGCCGAACTTCATGCGCCGCGGAGATGTCGATGCGGCGTTGGCGTCAGCACCGCATGTCATGCAGGGCGAGTTTTCCTTTGGTGGACAGGAGCATTTCTACCTCGAGATGCAGGCGGCCTTCGCCGAACCGGGCGAAGACGGCACCATGTGCATCACCAGTTCCACCCAGCATCCGACGGAAGTGCAGCACGGCGTGGCTCACGTCCTCGGCATTCCTTCGAACAAAGTCACCGTCACCGTTCCGCGCATGGGCGGCGGGTTTGGGGGGAAGGAAACACAAGCCGCCACACCTGCCGCCCTCGCAGCCTTGGCCGCGCAGGTCACGGGGCGCCCGGCACGGATGCGCTTCAATCGGGACCAGGACATGATGCTGACCGGCAAGCGGCATCCCTTCCTGGCCAAATTCACCGTCGGCTACGATGACGAGGGACGCCTGCTTGCGTTGAGGTCGGCGCATTACTCCAACGGCGGGTGGGCGCTCGACTTGTCCATGCCGGTGACCGACCGGGCCATGTTCCACACGGACAATTGCTACTACATCCCGAATGTTGAGCTGCGCGGCCAGGTCGTGAAAACGAATCTCGCCTCGAACACGGCCTTCCGTGGCTTCGGCGGTCCGCAAGGCATGCTGATCATCGAGGAAATTGTGGACCGCATCGCCCGCCAGTTGGGGCTGCCGCCCGAGGTGGTGCGGGAGCGCAACCTCTACCACGGCGCCGGTGAGACCAACACGACGCACTACGGACAGGAGATCGAGGACAACCGCATCCAGCAGGTTTGGCATGACTTGAAGGCGGGCTCGGATCTCTCCGCCCGCCGCGCGGAGATCGCGGCCTGGAATGCCGCCCAACCGCACCGCAAACGCGGGATCGCCATGAC
>JBMTVD010000155.1:0-2460 GCA_049451035.1 Chthoniobacterales bacterium
CACCCCATGCGCTTCTGAGACGCACGCGTCTGCCAGTTCCGCCACGTGAGCAGCAAGAACCGACTAAAATGCACTCCGCCGCCCCGGTTGTCCAACGGGAAAAAGCCCGCGTGCGTCGCGGGAGTTGCGCCCCGCGCTCCCATGCCCTTAGCTAGGCGCATCGCGCTGCAACACTACATCAATGCCGCCCAGGGGTACCTCGAACTGGGCATGTCGGACGAGGCGCTCGCCGAATTGGAGCGGGTGCCGGAGCAGGACCGTACCCACGAGGATGTGGCGCAGCTCCGTGTCTACATACTGATGCGCGCGCGGCGCTGGGACGAGGCGCTGGCGGCCTGCGAGGCCTTGCGCGCCGGGCGTCCCGAGCTGCCCCTCGGATACATTCACGGTGCGTTCTGCCTGCATGAACTCGGCCGCACGGCCGAAGCCATGATCCTGCTCCAGCAAGGTCCGGCGTCGTTGCTGCGCGAACCGGTTTATTATTACAATCTCGGTTGTTACCACGCGGTGCTCGGCAATCCGGAAGAGGCGCAGAACTGCCTCCAGACGAGTTTCAGCATGGACGAAAAGTTCCGGGAAATCGCGCGCTACGATCCCGATTTGGAAGGCGTCATCGGCAACGTGGCATGATGCGGCTCGACGGGGACGCCGTCCGGCGCGTGCAGGCGGCCTTCGAGGACAACTTTGTCCGCGATGAGGAAATCGGTGCCGAGGTCTGCGTGTGGCAGGACGGCCGCGAGGTGCTGCGTTTCGGCGGCGGTTGGCGCGACGCGGCGCAAACCGTCCCGTGGACTTCCGACACGCTCGTCTTGTGCTGGTCGGCGACGAAAGGTCCCGCGGCCGCGTGCGCTTTGCATGCCCTGCAGGAAGCGGACATCGCGTTGGACGTGCCGGTCAGTTCGGTCTGGCCCGAGTTCGGGACGGCGGGCAAGGAACGCCTCACCTTCGCCGAACTTCTCGCCCATCGTGCCGGGTTGGCTGTTCTCGAAACGGACGGCTTGGATATTTTCGAGCTGGAAACCGTGGCGGAGGCCCTGGCCGGGCAAGCTCCGAACTGGGAGCCCGGAACGGCCCACGGCTACGCGCCGCGGACTTTCGGATATCTGCTCGATGCGGTGGTGCGCCGTACCGCGGGAATGTCGCTGGGCGACTATTGGCGCAAAGTTTTCGGGAATCCGCTCGCTTTGTCGTTCTGGATCGGGCTGCCGGACGAATGGCAATCCCATGTGGCGCGCATGCACGCGGCGCGCGTCGGAGACCTCAAGGAGCCCGGGCCGTTCGAGCACGCGTTGGCCGACAAGTCGTCGCTGACCGCGCGTTCCTTCGCCCGGCCGGCCGGCATCCAAGGTGCCGCCGCCACCAACCGTCCCGAAGTCTGGCGGGCCGCGCTGCCTTCGTTCGGCGGCATCGGCAACGCGCGTTCTTTGGCGCGCTTCTACGACCGCGTGGCCGTCGGGGAATTTTTCCGGGGTGCGTGGCGCGAGGCGCTGACGCGCCGCATCAGCAACGGTCCGGATCTGGTGCTGCGACAACCGACCGCGTTTGCCGCGGGATTCATGATGGATCCGCTGGACGCCTCGGGGGCCAAGTTACGCGCGACTTTCGGCCCGTCGCCCCGGGCCTTCGGTCACCCGGGAGCCGGCGGGAGCCTGGCCTTTGCCGATCCGGAGAACCGCATCGGCTTTGCCTACGTGATGAACCGGATGGAAAATGGCGTGCTTCGCGAAGCGCGGCCCGCGCGTCTCGTGCAGGCGCTTTATGGAGTTGTGGGGTGAGGGATGGGGGTGAGAGTTTTCGCGGATGATTGCCAAAACCGAAACTTTCGAAATCCGCACGCCGGGCCGCGGCAGTTACGAGATCACCGACGAGGTGGCGCGGATTCTCCGCGCGTCCGGCCTCCGGGAAGGCACCGTCACGGTTTTCGTCCGCCACACCAGCGCCAGCCTGGTCATCTATGAAAATGCCGATCCCTCGGCCCGCGAGGACTTGCACGAGTTCCTCGACCGCATTGCGCCGGACGGCGAAGCCTGGCACATCCACACCGCGGAAGGGCCCGACGACACGGCCAGCCATCTGCGCATGACGGTGACGCGCACGAGCGAGACGATCCCCGTGTCGCGCGGCCGCCTGGCCCTCGGCACTTGGCAGGGGATTTTCCTCCTTGAACACCGCCTCGCGCCGCACCGGCGGGAGATTGTAGTGTCGGTCGTCGGGAAATAAAAAACCACAGACAAGGTGGATCGCGCAGTCCCGGCGCGATATAGCATGGATGAAATCGCGATGGGACACCGCTGATCCACCTCTCTGAGTGGAGCGTGTGGCGGGCCCTTCTCTGGGGTTCCTTTTCTTCATTGGCTGATTGAGACGCTTGGCAGACCGGATAAGCTCCCGCCATGGCCCGCTTCGCCCAAGTGATCCTCGACCGTTCGACGGGGAAGGAGCTTGATTACGAGATCCCCG
>JBMTVD010000156.1:0-2442 GCA_049451035.1 Chthoniobacterales bacterium
CCCGCGCAGAGGAAAGTCCGGACACCTCGGGGCAGCACGCCGCGCGCAAGCGCGGGGCCGACGGACGCAAGTCCGCCGCCACGGATAGTGTCGCAGAAAATATACCGCCTGCCTCGGCAGGTAAGGTTGAAATGGCGGGGTAAGAGCCCACCGCGTGACGAGTGATCGTCATGGCAGGACAAACCCCGTGCGGTGCAAGACAGAACAGGAATGACGGCCCGCCCCGGCCGTCCCGCGCAAGCGGGACACATTCCGGGTATTAGTCGCACCCCGCGCGAGCGGGGCATCGGCGCGAGCCGGTGAGAGAAATGGCCGCCCGGACGTTTCGGCGTCCGACAGAATCCGGCTTACGGCCACCCGCCCTTTATCAATGCGCCGAGGCTTTTTCGGCGCCGAGGCCGGTGTTGGCCCGGACGGTCAACTCGGTGAACTTCGCCTCGTCGGGTTTTTCTTTGGAGAGAATCGTGCCGAGCCATGCGCCGAGGAATCCGAGCGGGACGCTGACCAGCGCGGGATTCTTGAGGGGAAAGAGCGGGTTCTCCTTCATGAAGTCCGGGCTGACGAGGATGAGGAGGATGCTCGAGGCCAGCCCGATGAGGAGGCCGGCGACGGCTCCGGCGGTGTTGAAGCGTTTCCAGTAAAGCGAGAAGAGCATGACCGGGAGATTGGCGCTGGCCGCCACGGCGAAGGCCAGCCCGACCAAGAAAGCGACGTTGACGGTCGGCCCGAGTGCGATGGCGATGGCGATGGACGCCGCCCCGACAATGAAAGCGGTGATGCGGGCCACGCGGACTTCCGCCCCCGGGGTCTGTTCTTTCCCGTGGTGGATGACGTTGGCGTAAAAGTCGTGCGCGAAACTGGTGCTGGCGCTGATGGTCAGTCCGGCAACCACCGCGAGAATGGTGGCGAAGGCCACCGCGCAGATGAAGGCGAAGAAAACTTCGCCGCCAAGAGCCTGGGCCAGTTGGGGCGCGGCCATGTTGTTGCCGCCGTTGGCTGCGATGTGGTCCGGTCCGAGCAGGCTGGCCGCCCCGAAGCCGAAAAAGGTCGTCATGATGTAGAACAGGCCGATGATCAGCATGGCCCAGACGACGCTCGCGCGCGCGGTTTTGGCGTCCGGCACCGTGTAGAAGCGGATGAGGATGTGCGGCAGGCCGGCAGTCCCGAGGAGCAGGGCCATGCCGAGCGAGATCTGGTCCCAGGGATTTTTGAAGATCAGTCCCGGGGTCAGGAAATTGCGCGTGACGGTCTGGCCGTCGGCATTGGTCGATTTGATGGCGGTGAGCGAGGAGAAAAATTCACCGAGGTCGAAATGGTAATGCTTCAGGACGAGGAAGCTCAGGAGGATGCTGCCGCCCATGAGGAGGATGGCTTTGGTGATCTGCACCCAGGTGGTGGCGAGCATGCCGCCAAAAACCACGTAAACGACCATGAGGATCCCGACCCCGATGACGGCCAGCTCGTAGCTGACGCCCGGGATCAGTTGGCGCACGAGCACGCCGGCGCCGACCATCTGCGCGATCATGTAAAAGATGGAGACGGTGAGGGTGCTGAGCGAGGCGGCGGCGCGGACCGGTCGCGGTTTGAGCCGGTAGGCCAGCACGTCGGCCATGGTGTATTTTCCGGCATTGCGCAGGGGTTCGGCCACGATGAACAGAACCGTGAGGTAGGCGACAAGAAAGCCCACCGAATACATGAACCCGTCGTAGCCGTTCATGGCGATCATGCCGGCGATGCCGAGGAAGCTGGCTGCGCTCATGTAGTCGCCGGCCACGGCCAGGCCGTTTTGCCATCCGGTGATGCGGCGCCCGGCGGCGAAGTAGGCGCTGGCGCCGCTGGATTTGCGTGCGCTGTACCACGTGATAACGAGGGTGGCGGCCACGAAGGCCAGGAACATCCAGAGAGAGGTGCTGGATCCGCCGGTCGCGAGAAGAGGTATGATCATGGTCATGTCAGCGGTGGTCGACCCCGAATTTCCGGAGGATGGAATGCTCGCTGCGATCCCACCCGGCTGCCGCGGCGACGTAGATTCCGGCGAGGATCCAGGCCATGAAAAATTGCGAGAGGGCGTAGGCGTAGGCGAGGTTCACTTCGCCCCAGACTTTTGTCTCCATGAGGCCGGGGAACCAGCCGACGCCGATCGGGAGGAGAAAGTAGTAGACGATGAAAAACACGGTGGCCGGCACGATCAGGCGGAGTTTGCGGGCCACGAGGCTTTTGAAGTCCGGATCGGCGGCGATGCGCGCCCACTCGACCGGGTCGCTATCTTCGGCGGCGGTCTTCTCGTGTTCGGGCTTCGGGCCGGATCGTCCCAAGGGGGCGATGTCGGTCTGAGAGCCGACCTCGGGTGTGTAATCTCGATCGTCGGGGGAACTCATCGGCGGCTATGTAAACAAGCCGCGATGAATTTGGGAAGGAATTGGTGGTCGGGCTGGTGGGATT
>JBMTVD010000157.1:0-2425 GCA_049451035.1 Chthoniobacterales bacterium
GACCCGCTCGAAGGTCCGCGCCCGGGTCGAGCACGTGTTCGGCGCGCAGACCAACTGTCAGTGCCGAAGTAATCTTCCCCAAAAGTGCCGATTGAAAATTCCCCAGTTTGGAGCGCCGGGGTCACCCGTCTGAGGGCGGCCGAGGCCGTCATCAGACGGGTGACCACGGCTTGCAAATCACAGCCTTCTGTCCTGCCGCACACGCTCATCAGAGGCAGGACGGTGGTAACACTCGGGGAAATCGTCATGATCCACAATCTCAAGTCCGAAGGGCTTTCCATCAGCCAAATCGCAGCCCGAACCGGGCTCGACCGCAAGACGGTACGGAAATATCTGGACCGCGGCCTCGAAGCCCCAGTTTACGGTCCACGCCAACCGCGCGAACGGGTGATCGCACCCTACGAAGCCTATTTGCGCGGCCGCATCACCAACTTTCCGGACCTTTCCGGCAAGCGTTTGTTCCGGGAGATCAAGTCCCAGGGCTATAAGGGCGGCTACACTGCCGTTACCGACTTTCTGCGCGACGCCAGGCCGCCGAAGCAGGCGCCATTCGAGCGCCGTTTTGAGACTCCGCCAGGTCAACAAGCCCAGGTCGACTTTGCCGAGTTCAAGGTGGAATTCACGGATGAGCCCGGTGTCATGCGCAAGGTTTGGCTGTTTTCCATGGTGCTTGGCCATAGCCGCTGGCTCTGGGGTCGGTTCGCGGCTTCACAGGACTTACAGACCGTGCTTCGCTGCCATATCTCGGCCTTTTCCGCCATGGGCGGCGCGCCGGCGGAAGTGCTCTACGACCGCATGAAGACAGCCGTGACCGGCGAGGACGCCGACGGCGTCGTCACCTACAATGCCTCGCTGGTCGCGCTGCTGAACCACTACGGCGCGCTGCCGAAGGCCTGCCGCCCCTACCGTGCCAAGACCAAGGGCAAGGTCGAGCGGCCGTTCCGCTACATCCGCCAGGACTTCTTCCTCGCCCGCACCTTCCGTAACCTGGATGACCTGAACGCCCAATTCGAGGCTTGGCGCACGGAGATCGCCAACCCCAGGCGTCACGCCACCACGGGACGGATCATCGACGAGGCTTTTGCCGAAGAGCTGCCGGCGCTGCAGCCGTTGCCCGCTATCGCCTACAATGCCGTGCTCTCGGTCGAGCGCCGCGTCAGCCATGAAGGCATGATCTCGGTCGCCGGCAACCTCTACAGCGTCCCGGACACCACCCGCCGGCGCAAGGTCGAGGTGCAGAACCACCCAACCGAGTTGCGCATCTACGAAGATGGCGAACTGGTCGCCACACACCCCGTGCTCGACGGCAAAAACCAGCGCCGGGTCGATCCCAGGCATCGCAAGGCGCCGCCGTCATCTATTGCTAAGCCAATCACTCCCGTTGGCGTCGCACAACGGCCTCTGGAGGTGTATGCCGCTGTCGGCAAGCGATTGGCTGCAGTTGGAGCGGTGCGATGAGCGCGGCCGCCCTGGAGAGCATCCGCTCGACCCTGGTCCGCTTGCGCATGCCGCGCGCACTCGAGGCTCTGGACGGCACAGTCCGGCAACTCGAGCAGGGTACGATCTCGGCCCTGGAAGCCATTGAGGGGTTGCTGACTGAAGAGCTGACCTTCCGCGAAGGCCGCCGCATCGGTGTGGCGCTCACTACAGCGCGCCTGATGCCGGCCAAGACTCTGGAGAGCTTCGACTTCTCTTTCCAGCCGTCCTTAGACCGTGAGCGGGTCATGGCCTTGGCCCAGCTTGGCTTCGTCGACCGGGCCGAAGTCGTACACTTCCTCGGGCCGCCCGGCACCGGCAAAAGCCATCTGGCGACAGCCTTGGGTGTCGCGGCGGTCAAGGCTGGCAAGAGCGTCTATCGGTGTTCGCTCGCCGAGCTGATCGACGGCCTCAGCAAGGCCGAACGCGAAGGCCGGCTGGCAGAGAAAATCCGCTTCTATGCCCGGGCCTCGCTGCTGATTGTCGATGAGATCGGCTACCTGCCGATCACCACCGGTGGCGCCAACCTGTTCTTCCAGCTGGTCAACGCCCGCTACGAGAAAGGCGCGATGATCCTGACATCGAACCGCGGCTTTGCCGAATGGGGCGAGGTGTTCGGCGATGCAGTCGTCGCCACCGCGCTGCTCGACCGCCTGCTGCACCACGCCGTCGTCGTCCAGATCGAGGGTGCAAGCTATCGCCTGCGCGCCCACACCGACCTCATTCCCGAACACGTCCGCGCCAACGCAGCCATCACGCCGCCGCCGGCTCCCAAACGCCGCGGACGCCCGCCCAAAAATAGGAGAGCCGATCACTGAACCGGCCGATCACCGGATCACAAAAGTGGGGAAATTTACTCCGGCACTTTTGAGGAAATTCCAGTCGGCGTTGACACCCTCATAGACCGCGGCCAGGGCTAAAACCCGGCGAACCTGGCGCGGCATGCGCG
>JBMTVD010000158.1:0-2411 GCA_049451035.1 Chthoniobacterales bacterium
ACTTTTACGGCCGGTTCCAGAGCGAAGCCGTGCGCCTGCCCGACGGTTCCTCGCGGCTGCAGTACTTCACACCGCTCGGCGGGTCGTCGGTCGGGGTCGATCCCATCGCCATGTTGCGCGGTGCGCCGCATCCGGAAACGGCGCGCGCCTTCATCGAATTCGTGCTCTCGCCGGAGGGACAGAAAATCTGGAATTTCAAGGTCGGCACGCCGGGCGGCCCGGAAAAATTCGCCCTGCGCCGCCTGCCGGTGCGCAAAGATTTCTACGTTCCGGCCAACGAACCCTACCGCTCGGACCCCGGCATCGACCCCTATGTCGAGGCGCGGCACTTCACCTACCACGAAACGTGGACCGGTCCCCTCTTCCGCGTGATCAGCTTCGCCATCCGCGTCATGTCGATCGACACGCACAAGGAGCAAGTGGAGGCCTGGCGCGCGTTGACCGCCGCCGGCTTCCCGCCGCAGGCCGTCGCGCGCTTCGGGGATTTGTCCGTGCTGGCCTACGATGAGTGCATGGACCGCATCCGCGCCGTGCTCCGCTCCCCCGACCGGTTGCAGGAAGTCCGCCTGGCCAAGGAACTGGCCGACGGCTTCCGCCGCCAATACAAGGAGGCCGCCGACTTGGCGCGGCAAGGTCTATGAATTTCGCCGTGCCTGTTGGTAGGGACGAGCGGCCCGCTCGTCCGCACGTCAACCAACGGACACGCAGGCCGCGTGTCCCTACCTGCTTTAGCGGCGGCGCCCCCGCCGTCGAACGTCCGTAATGTCCAAAAAATTCTCCGTCGCCGTTTACGCCTTCACGCTGCTTTTCTTCGCGTGCTTCTTCCTCCTGCCCGTGACCGAGACACTGCGCGGCGCCTTCTTCGACCAGGACGGCCGGCTGACCTTCGCCTACATCACAGAAGTCTTCCGCAACCCCATCTACCTCGAAGGGCTGCGCAATTCTTTCATCCTCGCGGTCAGCGTGACCACGCTGGCCATGCTCATCGCCGTGCCCCTTGCGTGGATCGCCGACCGTTTTCTTTTTCCCGGCAAGACCCTCTTCAGCGCCCTCATCCTCGTGCCGATGATCCTCCCGCCGTTCGTCGGCGCGATCGGCATCAAGCAGATTCTCGGACAACAGGGCGCGCTCAATGCCCTGCTCTGGCAGCTCGGCCTGCAAGATCCGGCCCACCCGGTCGACTGGTTGGGCGGCGGACAACTGTGGGGCGTGGCCCTGATGATCTCCCTCAACCTCTACCCGATCATTTACCTCAATGCCGTGGCCGCGCTGGCCAACATCGATCCGGCCATGGAAGAAGCGGCGGAGAATCTGGGATGCACCGGATTCCGCAAATTCGTCCGCATCACCCTGCCGCTGATCATGCCGGGACTCTTCGCCGGCGGCACCATCGTCTTCATCTGGTCTTTCACCGAACTCGGCGTGCCGCTCATGTTCGACTTCACGCGCATCGCCTCGGTCCAGGTTTTCAACGGCATCAAGGACATCGGCGGCAATCCGTTCCCCTACGCGCTGGTCGCGGTCATGCTGGCGTCCTCGGTTCTGCTTTATGCGGCGAGCAAGCTGACCTTCGGCCGCAGTGCGCACGCCATGATGGCCAAGGCCACGAGCCAAGGCGGCCCGCGCCGCGTCGGCACGCTGGCCGGCTTGGCCTGCACGGCGATCTTCGGGTTGGTTTTCTTCATCGCCGTGCTCCCGCACTTGGGGGTCATTCTCGTGGCGCTCTCCAACAACTGGTACGGCACGGTGCTGCCCGAGTCGCTGACTTTGCACCACTTCGAGCAGGCGCTGGGACACAACATGGCGCTGCCTTCCATCCAGAACAGCCTCAAATACGCCGGCTTGGCCGTCCTCCTTGATCTCTTCCTCGGCGTGGCCATCGCCTACGTGGTGGTGCGGACCAACTTGTTCGGACGCCAATTCCTCGATGCGCTGGCCATGCTGCCGCTGGCGGTGCCCGGTCTCGTGCTGGCCTTCGGTTATCTGGCCATGACGCAGGAAGGCAAACTGTTCGACTTCCTCAACCCGGTGCGCGATCCGCTCATCCTGCTTGTCATCGCGTACGCCGTACGGCGCCTGCCCTACGTGGTGCGCTCTGCCGCGGCGGGTTTCCAGCAGACGAGTGTCACTCTGGAGGAAGCGGCGCAGAATCTCGGCGCCTCGCCGTTGCGGGCCTTGCGCAAAGTCACCCTGCCGCTCATCGCCGCCAACCTGGTGGCCGGCGGCCTGCTCGCCTTCTCGTTCGCCATGCTCGAGGTCTCCGACTCCCTTCTTCTGGCCCAGCGACAGCAGGACTTCCCCATCACCAAAGCGATTTACGAACTGTATCAATTGCTCGGCGAAGGCCGTTACATCGCCAGCGCCCTCGGCGTCTGGGCCATGGTCTTCCTCGGCGTCACCATCCTCGGCGC
>JBMTVD010000159.1:0-2407 GCA_049451035.1 Chthoniobacterales bacterium
CGAGCAACGCCGCCGCGGCCCACGTGCCGGGTTCGGGGACGGCCTGGGAAACTTGGTTGAAACCGGATCCCTCCGTGTCGAAAGCGACAAAGCGGGGACGGTTCGACGATCCCCCGCCTGTGCTGAAGCTGTAGAGCGGCGCGCCAAGCGAGTCGTAGGCGAAAATGGCGTTGTCGGTGTAACTGGCCGTGAACAAATTGCCGGACGAGTCAAACGCAAGGCCGAAAGGAAACCCCATGCCGGAAGAGACAAAGGTGGAAGTGACCCCGCCTGAGGTGGTCTTCTGAATGCCATTACCGACCGCGGTGTAGATGTCCCCGGCTGCGCTGACGGCGACCCCTCGCGTTCCGGAACCCGGGGCGAAGGTGGCCAAGGTGCTCGGCACTCCCGCGACCACTTCGGTGAGGCTCGCGTTGCCGTTGTTGGCGGCGTAAAGGGCACCGGAGCCATCGAGGGCCAGTCCGTAGGGCGAACTGATGCCGGTGCTCACGTAAGTCGATACGGTGCCGCCCGGACTGATGAGGCTGATCGTGTTGCCCGGCGCCGATGTGCCGCTGTTCGCCACGTAGAAGTTTCCCGTGGCGGAGTCGTAGGTGATGCCGCGCGGATCGACAAAGCCGGAGACGCTCGAAACAATCGTGCCGGTGGTGATATCGATTTTACTGACCAGGCGCGGCGTGTATTGCACCGCATAGAGGTAGCCATCATTGTCAAAGACCAATCCCATGCCTTCGGTCAGGCCGGAGACCACGGTGCTTTTCGACGCCGCGATGGTTGCGGAGTCGCCGCTCGAGATGTCGAAACTGACCACGGAAGTCTGCAGCGTGACAAAAATGAGTTCTGCTCGGGCCGGGGAATGACCGGCGATGGCAAGAAACAGAAGCGAGAGCGTAAGACTGAGGAATGGGTGCATCAGGGCGGCGGCGCGCTGGCTGACTGGCCGAGCAGCAAAAGGGCTATTAAACATAGGAAGGCAATCCTTCAGCAGACGCACCCGGTTGCCAATATGACGGACGTCATATACGTTTCCGCTCCGCGATCGTTAACCTCAATCCCCGCCATGCCGCAAGACCTCCTCGTCCAGCTATCGGGCGCCTCGCTCGCGCCCACGGACGACGAATTTTCGGAGGCTCTGCTGCGTGCGTGGTCAGGGGTGGTCAAAGCCGACTACCACTCCCTGATCCGCCACGCCCCGAATGGCGGACGCGTGCACTTCTGGTGTCCGGGGGAAGGACGGCTCGGCCCGGATCACTGGTTGCCGCGATTATTCGCCAAGTTGCTGGCCCTGGAAGCAAGCAGCGAGTCGCACCCAAACACCGCCGCCTTCCTGCGCGAGGGACCCGGCGTTTATCTGCGCAGCGCGCTGGTCGACGACCGCACATGGCAGCGCAGCGAGCATTACCGACTGGTGGACAAACCTCAGGGCATCCGCGACATGGTCTGCATTTTCATGAAGCCGATGCCGGACCTCCTCGTGACGATGCACGCCGGATCGCACGCGGGTAACTTCCCGCACGGCATCTTGGCCGCCGCGCAGACTTTCGCCCCCGTGGCCGAGGCGCTGATCCGCGCCCGCGGAGGATTCACCGACCGAACCCTGGCACCCGCCGTGAAATTGTCCCCGCGCGAACGCGAAATTCTGCACTGGGTGGGCGAGGGCAAGCGCAACGCCGAGATCGCCACCATCCTGCAACTCAGCCCCCTCACCGTGCGCAAGCACTTGGAGAATATTTTCGCCAAACTCGGCGTGGAAACCCGCACCGCCGCAGCCGCCGCCGTGCGCGACACCCCTACCGACTAGGAGCAAGGCAGGAGGAAGTGGCGTTCAAAGACGTCCTATCGGCAAACCCGCCACCACATTGGGCAACTTCAGTGCGACTTAGCCGCTTGGCGATTGCGCCGGCGGCGCAGGACGTAGCCGCCGAGGCCCGCTGCCGACAGCGCGAGGAGCGCATAGGTCGTGGGCTCGGGGACGATCTCCAGGTTGAATTGGGTGCCGAAGTTATCCACGGCGTTGTAACTTCCCGGGTTGAAGTTGGAGAAAGCCAAGTCAATCTGCTTACGAACCCCCCCCCGACGAGGCCATGTGGGTGCTTCGCGCGTCCCTAATTTATCCACTCCGACATTGTCGGACGCACCATGCCGTGGCAGTGTTCTGAGTTGCTCATGCCGGTATAGCTCAGTGGTAGAGCACCCGATTTGTAATCGGGCGGTCGTCGGTTCGAGCCCGACTGCCGGCTCGCTTGCCCCGCATTTCCCGGTGCAGGACTGCCGCAAAAGGGCGTATCAAAATCGTCTCAGTGCCGTGCGACTTCCGCGATTTAATCTGTTATAGAGGGGCAATTTGCTAGGCATCACCTGATTTGTAATCAGCAGGTCGTCGGTTCGAGCCCGACTGCCGGCTTTC
>JBMTVD010000160.1:0-2391 GCA_049451035.1 Chthoniobacterales bacterium
GCGCGGGTCGTCGTGGGATTCGGCGTATTGGATGATGCCGTTTTTGTCGACGATGAAGGCGGAGCGTTTGGGCACGCCGCCCATGGGAAGATTCAACTGCGGGGCGAATTGTTCGTAGGCGATGCCGTAGGCTTGGGCGACTTTGTGGTCGTAGTCGCTGGCCAGGGTGACGGTGATGCCTTCCTTCTGCGCCCAGGCTTCCTGCGCGAAGGGGTTGTCGCCGCTGATGCCGATGACGGTGGCGCCGGCGAAATCGGCGAGGCCTTTCGAGACGGAGCAGAATTCGTCGGTGCAGACGCTGGTGAAAACCATGGGAAAGAACAGGAGGACGACGTTCTGGCCTTTGTGGTCCGAGAGTTTGACCAAGTTGAGGCCGTCGGCGGTTTTGGAGGAAAGGGCGAAGTCGGGGGCGGTGGTTCCGGTGGTAAGCATGTGGTTAGTTGAGAGTTGAGGGAAAGAAAGACGTGGCGTCAAGGACGGGTCATGGCTTCGGGGTTGACCCACTGGTCGAATTGCCCGCCGGTGAGGTGACCGGAAGCGATGGCGGCTTCGCGCAGACTCGTTTTTTCCTGGTGCGCCTTCTTGGCGATTTGCGCGGCCTTGTCGTAGCCGATGTGCGGGTTGAGCGCGGTGACCAGCATGAGGGAATCCTGCACGTAGTGGTTGATGCGCTCGAGGTTCGGCTCAATGCCGATGGCGCAATGGTGGTTGAAGGAATGGCAGGCGTCGGTGAGAAGGCGGACGGAGTGGAGGAAGTTGTGGATGATGACAGGCTTGAAAACATTGAGTTCGAAATTGCCCTGTGATCCGGCAAAGCCGATGGCGGCGTCGTTGCCCATGACCTGGCAGCAAACCATGGTCATGGCCTCGCTCTGGGTCGGATTGACTTTGCCCGGCATGATGGAGGAGCCGGGCTCGTTCTCCGGGATGGTCAGCTCGCCGAGGCCGCAGCGTGGGCCGCTGGCCAGCCAGCGGATGTCGTTGGCAATCTTCATGAGCGAGCAGGCCAGGGTCTTCAAGGCGCCGGAGGCGAAGACGAACTCATCGTGGGCGGAGAGAGCGGCGAATTTGTTGGGATTCGAGGTGAAGGGCAAGCCGGTGAGTTCGGCGATCTTGGCCGCGGCGCGTTCGCCGAATTCCGGGTGCGAATTGAGACCGGTGCCCACCGCGGTGCCGCCGATGCCGAGGGACATGATGCCCGGGAGCGACAGGTCGATGCGGGCGAGGTCGGCGTCGAGCAACGCGACGTAACCCGAAAATTCCTGACCGAGGGTGATCGGGGTGGCGTCCTGGAGGTGGGTACGGCCGATTTTGACGATGGCGGCGAAGGCTTTGGCCTTCTGCTCCAGCGTGTCCCGCAGTTCGCGCACGGCAGGAAGCAACTTCTGCACGACAACCTCGGCGGCGGCGATGGACATGGCCGTGGGGAATGTGTCGTTCGACGACTGGGACATATTGACGTCGTCGTTGGGGTGGACGGGTTTTTTTGAGCCCATTTCGCCGCCGGCCAACTCGATGGCGCGGTTGGAGATGACCTCGTTGGCGTTCATGTTGCTCTGGGTTCCGGAACCGGTCTGCCAGATGCGCAGGGGGAAATGGCCGTCGAGTTTTCCGGCGATGACTTCATCGGCGGCTTGGGCGATGAGCTCGGCTTTGTCCGCGGGGAGCTTGCCGAGGTCCTCGTTCACGAGAGCGCAGGCTTTTTTCAGGACGCCAAGGGCGCGGATGAGTTCGCGCGGTTTGGTATCGTTGCCAATGGCGAAGTGGACAAGGGAACGTGCGGTCTGCGCGCCGTAGTAGCGGTCGGCGGGCACGTCGATCGCGCCCATGCTGTCGGTTTCGGTGCGGGTTTTCATGGGCTGAGGAAGAAAAGTGGTGCTCGGGGGGGGACTTGAACCCCCATGCCTTGCGGCATACGCCCCTCAAACGTACGTGTCTGCCATTTCACCACCCGAGCGTATGGAGCGATCATACCGGAGCGGGGCGCCGGCGCAAGTTTTTCAGAGTATCCGGCTGGACTCTGTCGGATAAGAGGAGCAATTTTGCTCCCCCGGAAAATGAACAACACGCTGGAGTTCACCCTCAACGGCGAGGCGATCCGCTTGGAGGACGTGTCACCGAACACGCCGCTGCTCGATTGGCTGCGGGCCTCCGGCCGGACAGGATCGAAGGAGGGGTGCGCGGAGGGCGATTGCGGGGCCTGCTCGGTGGCCATGATCGATGCTGATGCAAAGGGGCGGCCTGTCTGGCGGTCCTTCAACAGCTGCCTCACCCCGCTCGCACTGGTCCACGGACGGGAAATCGTCACGGTGGAGGGCCTTGGCAACGCGGGGCTCCATCCGGTGCAGCAATGCATGGTGGCCAACCACGGATCCCAGTGCGGCTACTGCA
>JBMTVD010000161.1:0-2389 GCA_049451035.1 Chthoniobacterales bacterium
AGACGAGTTTTTCCGCAGCGAGGAATCCCGGCATGCTGAGCGAGAGGATGGCTTCGCGGATAATGGAAGCGGCGTGTTCGGCATTGTCGGCGTGCGCGTCGAGCGTCTCGACAGCGAAGTCGCCGCCCTCGGCCGGTGCTAACTCCGCGGCCAATTCTTTGGCCCGTGACTTGACGGCCATCTCGTCATTGCCGGCGACGACATGGACGGCGGTCGCTTGGGCGGCTTTTTTCGTTTTGGTCGGCATCCTGTTTTGGCGGCAACGGTGCTCAGTATAGCCGCAGCACTCCGCGCCGCACCAGACAGGATGAGGCTGCGGAGAGTGCTGCGGTTGAGAGTAACAGCAAAAGCAGAGTTTTTGCGAGGCCGGGCCCGATCAGTGGCGTCCTTGGCCCCTTTGAATTTGACTACGTCGCTCTGGGGTTGAGATAAGAGCTTTTGCATGAAATCGCCCACTACGATTCCCTGTCTCGCGGTATTTTTTGCCGTGCTTACCCTTACCCCCAACCTCCACGCCCAGCCGCTGGTCACCATCGACACGGTGACGGTGGGGGATGCGGGCAACGCAGCCGACACCACCGGCTACGGCGCGGTGGCTGATGTCTTTGCCATCGGCAAATACGAGGTGACCATCGGGCAATACACCACCTTCCTCAACAGCGTGGCCTCGTTCAACTCCAAGAGCTACCTCGTCAATCTTTGGAATGCGGGCATGGCAACCGACCAAAATGTCGCCGGCATCAGCCGCACCGGGAGCGGGACTTTGGGCAGCCCTTACAACTATTCGGTGATCGGCAGCGGCAACCGCCCGGTCACCTATGTGAGTTGGTTCGATGCGGCGCGCTTTGCCAACTGGATGAACAATGGTGCGGTCAACGGCGCGAGCACCGAGACGGGGGCTTACACGCTCAATGGGGCAACCACCGGGACGGGTTTCACCAAAAATGCCGGTGCGACCTGGTGGATCCCGAGCGAGGACGAATGGTATAAGGCGGCCTACTACAAAGGCAGCGGGACCAATGCCGGCTATTGGGTGTATCCGACGCAGAGCGACAGCGCGCCAGGCAACAACATCGGCGGGGCGGCCAACCAGGCCAACTGGATCGTAGGCGACTACGCCGTGACGCAATCGGCGAGCTACGACAGTTCGCAAAACTACCTGACCGATGGCGGCGCCTTCAGCAACAGCGGCAGTGCCTACGGAACCTTCGATCAAGGAGGTAATGTTTTTGAGTGGAACGATGCGGTGATCAGTTCCTCCCGGCGGGGCCGCCGCGGGGGCGCTTGGGACAGCATCGACTTCGGCCTGCAATCTTCCGTCCGCGGCAGCCTCGACCCCACGCTCGAGGAAAGCTACTTGGGATTCCGTGTTGCCACCGTCCCCGAGCCGTCGACTTATGCGCTGCTTGCGCTTACCGCGGCGGGTTTAGGCGCGTACATTCTGCGCCGCCGGCGGCAGTAAGGCGGGCCACTATCGGCGCCGCTTTTTTGCGCCGTAACTGACCGCCCGGCGGGTCGGGGAGATTTTTTCCAAGCCGGTGCCGGCTTTGAGTTCGGTTATCTGGTCGCGGAGGAGGGCGGCGCGCTCGAATTCTAACGCAGAAGACGCTTCTTCCATTTCCTGGGTCAACTCGGCCAGCAACTCGGAGAGGGAGAGGCCTTCGGCGGACTCGGCGACGCGGGCGGTTTCGTCGGATTTGCCTTTGAGGATGACGTGGAGGCTTTCCTGCACGGCGCGTTGCACGCTGCGGGGGGTGATGCCGTGCTGCTCGTTGTATTCCATCTGGCGGCGGCGGCGGTAGTCGCTGATCTCGAGCAGGGCGCGGATGCTGCCGGTCATGTTGTCGGCGAAGAGGACGACTTCGCCGTCGACGTGGCGCGCGGCGCGTCCGGCCGTCTGGATGAGCGAGGTCTGGCTGCGCAGGTAGCCTTCCTTGTCCGCGTCGAGGATGCAGACGAGTCCGACCTCGGGCAGGTCAAGGCCTTCGCGGAGCAGGTTGATGCCGACGAGGATGTCGAATTCGCCGGCGCGGAGGGCGCGGAGGATTTCCACGCGTTCGATGGTGTCGATCTCGCTGTGCAGGTAGCGGACCTTGAGTCCGATGTCGCGCAAGTAGTCGGCGAGGTCTTCGGCGGTGCGTTTGGTCAGGGTGGTGACGAGGACGCGCTGCTTTTTCTCGATGCGCTGGCGGCAGAGTTCGATCGTCTCGTCGATTTGGTCTTTGAGCGGACGCATGGTGATCTTTGGATCGAGGAGTCCGGTGGGGCGGATGATTTGCTCGGCGACGAGCGGCGCGCCCGGCGTGGCGGTGTCGAAGTGGTCGCGCGCGCGTTGGAGGAGGTCGGCACTTTCCTCGATGGTCAGGCGGTTGTCGCTGCGCACGGAGGG
>JBMTVD010000162.1:0-2372 GCA_049451035.1 Chthoniobacterales bacterium
ATGTCGGGACGCTATTTTTACCTGCGCACTCCGATGCAGTCGGGGCGCGGACTGAACAGCGAGGCGGCTTGGAGCCACTTCCAGATGCGCGGGATGCGAGGATTGGTCAACGGGGCGAATACGTCAGCGGGGGCCATGCAGACTTACATGCGGGTGGCGGGGATCTCGCATGTGTTGCTCGACAAGAAGGATCCCTTCACGCCTCAGGAGATCCAGAATGCGTTTGCGCAGGCTTATCCGACGGGATTCGACTCGGAATTTATCCGGGTGCTGGAGAACAAAGATTCGTTGGCGCCGGCCTTCGTCGCGCGGGAATACATCGCGATGGACCCCGGGACCGAGGCCATGGCACCGGCTTTTCTCGATGTGGCCGGGCGCATCAATGCTGTGCCGCTCGAATTGGCCCCGAATGAGCGGAATTTCCCATTCCTGGCCGGGACGGGTTCGGCTGCCAATGGTATCCAGTTGGTTCAGAAATATGCGCAGAGTCCGGGCGAATCTTTCCAACGCGTGCCCTTCAGCGAGCCCCGGAAGGATCCGTCGAAAATGACCTTCGATCCGTTTGGCGAGCGCAAAGGGTGGTTGGTCGTCACCGAAGCGTGGCACCCGGACTGGCGGGCTTACTCGGACGGTTCCCCACTTCCCGTGTACAAGGCTTTCGGAGGGCTGATGGCTGTTCCACTTGGACGGACCAATGGCCCGATCGAATTCGTGTTTAGTCCACCACGCTGGTACGACCTCGCGGTGTGGATCTCGGGTCTCTCGTGGGCTGGCGTGCTGGGCATGTTGGTGATCATGCCGCTGCCGTTTATTCCGCGCCGCTGGAAGGACTGGTGGACGGGCGCGAACAAGCAGACAGCGGTCATCGCGCCACCGGCCACCCCGATCCACAAGGCCGTCGTGGTCATTCCCACTTACAATGAACGCGAGTCAATCAATAAGGCGCTGGATTTGGTGCTCAATCTGCCCCGGCAGGTGGATGTCCTCGTTGTAGACGACGGTTCTCCGGATGGCACGGCGGAAGTGGTGCGGGCGCGTCCCGAGTTCGGCAAGAGGATCCATTTGCTCGAAGGCAAAGGTAAAGCCGGTCTGGGCACGGCCTATCGCCGCGGATTCCAGTGGGCGACCAAGCACGGCTATGAAGCGGCCATCGAAATGGACGCCGACCTGTCGCATGATCCCGCGGACATTCCCAAGCTGCTCGCGGCTTTGGAGAATGGCGCGCATCTGGCCGTCGGTTCACGCTATCTGGGAGGCATTTCGGTCCTCAACTGGCCGCAGAGCCGCCTGTTCATCAGCACGTTCGGCGGGTTCTACGTGCGAACTCTGACGGCGCTGCCCATGAGCGATCCGACGAGCGGTTTCAAAGCCATCCGCGCCGATGTCCTGCGGGATCTCGATTGGGACAAAGTCCAAGCCGAAGGCTATGCCTTCCAGATCGAGCTGCATCACACGGCGTGGAAGCAGGGCTATACGATCAAGGAAGTGCCCATCGTCTTCACCGAGCGCCGCGAGGGCGATTCGAAGATGTCGACCGCCATCTCGCTCGAAGCAGCCTGGCGTGTTCTGCGACTGGCGGCGGTAAGCTGAGTAAATCTGCCGCATGGTTTAAACTCGCCACTCGTCACAAGTCACACGTCACTTCCGTCCTATGAACCTCCTCGTCACCGGCGGTGCCGGATTTATCGGCGGCAATTTTGTCCGTTTGGCGCTTAAGAGTGCGGATTGGGGAGTTGCCAAGTTGGTCAACCTCGACCTGCTTACTTATGCGGGTTACCGAGGCTCGCTGGCAGACATGGACGGCGATGACAGGCATGTCTTCGTCGAAGGGGATATCGGCGACACCGCACTTGTTGCGCGACTGCTGCGTGAACACCGGATCGGTGCGGTCCTCAACTTTGCGGCGGAGTCGCATGTCGATCGCTCGATCGACTCGCCGGAGCCGTTCATCACGACCAATGTGCTCGGAACGCAGCGCTTGCTCGACGCAACTCGCGGGTATTGGAAGGAGCTGGAAGGCGAAAGAAAGTCACGTTTTCGCTTTCTCCATGTGTCCACGGATGAGGTTTACGGAACCCTGCAGTCAGGTGACGCGGCCTTCACCGAGCTGACTCCCTACGCACCGAACAGCCCCTATGCAGCGAGCAAAGCGGCGAGTGACTTTCTGGTCCGGGCGGCTTTTCACACGCATAAAATGCCGGTGGTCACGACAAATTGTTCGAATAACTACGGGCCTTACCAATTTCCGGAGAAGCTGATCCCGCTCATCATCCGTAATGCCATCGAGGGCAAGCAGCTTCCGATTTACGGGAAAGGAGAAAACATCCGCGACTGGCTGTTCGTCGAAGATCACTGCCGCGCGATCTGGACGG
>JBMTVD010000163.1:0-2362 GCA_049451035.1 Chthoniobacterales bacterium
CTCGGCATCCTCGTCATCGCCGGCACGGCCGCCTACCTCGCCAGCGGACAGTAGTCCGTCATCACTTCGCGTGTTCCGTCGAGTTCCTTTCCTGTCGTCGATGATTCCGATCAAAAGCGAGCGCGAGATCGATGCGATGAGGACAGCCTGCCGCGCGGCCGCCGAGGTTCTCGACAAAGTCGAAGCTCTCGTGACCCCGGGGATGGCCACCCGCGACCTCGACGAAGCTTGCGCGCAATACATCGCCGAAGCCGGTGCAAAGAGCGCTTTTCTCGGCTACCGCAAATTTCCCGGACAACTCTGCATCTCGGTCAACGAGGAAGTCGTGCACGGGATCGGTGGCGAGCGCCGACTCGCTTACGGGGACATCGTCAAACTCGACGTGGGCGTGAACAAAGACGGATGGATCGGCGACAATGCCACGACTGTCCGTGTCGGTGTTGTTTCGCCCAAAGTCGACCGCCTTGTCGAGGATACCGCCCGTATTTTGCGCGATGTCATTCCGCATGTGACCCAAGGTGCACGGGTGGGGGATGTCTCGTCTTTCATCGAGCAAGCCGCCCTGGCTCGCGGGTATTCCGTGGTGCGCGAGTTTGTCGGCCACGGGGTTGGTCGCAAATTGCATGAAGATCCTCAGATCCCGAATTATGGCAAAGCCGGTCGCGGTCCCAAGTTGAAGGCCGGGATGACCTTGGCCATCGAACCGATGATCAATCTGGGGGCCAGTGCCGTGCGGGTCTTGGACGACAAATGGACGGTGGTCACGGCCGACGGCCTGCCTTCGGCGCATTTCGAACACACCGTGTTGGTTACGAAAGATGAACCAGAAGTTTTGACATGGCGAAAAAAGACGCTATTGAAGTAGAAGGCAAGGTTGTCGAGTTGCTGCCGAATACGATGTTCCGGGTGGAATTGCCCAACGGACACCGCATTCTCGCGCACATCTCGGGCAAGATGCGCCTGCACTTCATTCGCATTTTGCCGGGTGACAAAGTCATGCTCGAGTTGTCTCCGTACGATCTGAGCAAGGGACGCATCACCTTCCGAAAGAAATAGAAGAACCAAACCATGAAAGTCAGAGCTTCAGTCAAACGCCTTTGCGAGAGCTGCCGGATCATCCGGCGGAACAACGTCGTGCGCGTTGTTTGCAAAAATCCCCGCCACAAACAAAGACAAGGATAACACGCTTATGCCACGCCTCCTCGGGGTTGAAATCCCGCCCAACAAACGCATCGAAGCCTCTCTGCCGTACATCTACGGCATCGGACCGACCGTCGCCAAGCGCGTCTTGGCCGAGGCTTCCATCGATCCCAACACCCGCGCCAAGGATCTCACGCCCGAGCAGATCTCCCAGATCGTCCACATCATCGGCAACAACGGCATCCTCATCGAGGGCGACCTGCGCCGTGAATTGCAGGGCAACCTCAAGCGCCTCCAGGCCATCAATTGTTACCGTGGCATCCGCCACCGCCGCGGCCTGCCCGTGCGCGGACAGCGCACCTCGACCAACGCCCGCACCCGCAAGGGACCGCGCAAGACGGTCGGCGTGCAGAAAAATCCCGACGCCAAAGCCGGCAAAGTCTAATCCCGTCGAAGTATGAGCGAAGAAAACAAGAACGAATCGCAGGACGCCGCGCGGCAGGAAGAAACCGCCGCGCACCATCCCGAGGCTCCCGAGACCAAAGCGGTCGAAGCCAAGGAAGTGTCCGCCGAAGCCAAACCCGCCGCGGAGAAGAAAGCCGCCAAGCCCAAAGCCGCCAAAGGCAAAACCGCCAAGAAAAAGGAAGGCGAGGGCAAAGCCGCCGAAGCCGCCGCGCCGCAATCCGCGGACGACATCCTCTCGCTCGACGCCCCCGTGGCTCCGGCCAAAGTGGTCAAAGCCAAGGGCAGCAAGAACGTCAGCCAAGGCATCGCCCACGTGCTGGCCACCTTCAACAACACCATCGTCAGCATCACCGACCAGCGCGGCGCCGTGCTCGGTGCCTCCAGCGCCGGCAAAGTCGGCTTCAAAGGTTCGCGCAAAAGCACGGCCTACGCCGCCCAGCTCGTCGCGCAGGATGCCGCCCGCCAGGCCATGGGACACGGACTCAAAGAAGTCGAAGTCCGCGTCAAAGGCCCCGGGGCCGGACGCGAATCCGCCATCCGCGCGCTGCAGGCCATCGGCCTCGAAATCACCGTCATCAAAGACGTCACCCCGGTGCCGCACAACGGCTGCCGTCCTCCGAAAGCCCGCCGCGTGTAATCCGGCTCACCGAAAACTGCAAACTGAACCACTGTAAACTCCCGCCATGGCACGTTACACCGGACCCAAAACCAAACTGAGCCGCCGCTTCGGCGTTTTCCTCGTCGGCTCGCCCAAACA
>JBMTVD010000164.1:0-2343 GCA_049451035.1 Chthoniobacterales bacterium
GTTTTGAAGTGGTAGTGCTTCTTGGCCAGGTCGCTGACCACCGTCCACGAGGTGTAGTCGGGGAATGTCTCGGATGTGCCGGCCGGCGGCATCGCGGCGCCGGGCGGGATGTCGAAGTTGTTGAGGAAATGAAACATCGTTCCGACGGCTTCGCTGCTGGTTTTCTGCGGCAAAGCGTTTTGCAAATAGAACGCCATGCGCACGAAGCGGGACGGAGGCGTGAAGTCGCCGGGCAAACCGCGCGAACCTCCGCCCATGCCGAACGGCGAGAGCTCGAGGTTGCCGATTTTCTGGTCCGCAGGATATGAAGCGGACATGTTCAGGTAATTGATGAGGTTGGTTAGGTGCCAAGGGAATTCCGGTGCATTGGTCAACACGCGCACAGGATTGTCATGGACGAGGAGTTCACCCCCGCGCGGCTCGATGACGATGCATGCGCCCGAGGGATCCTGCACTTTGATGTGCAGATCAGGGACAATGCCGATCAAATCGAGCACCACCGGCAACATGGCGATCTTGCCGATATTGTCTTTCACTTCAGCAACCGTGGCAAAATTGCTCAGGATCCAGGCCGTGACTTGGGCCGGAGCCATGCCTATGGCCGCATTCTCGGGAGTCGCCTCGGGGTATTGCGCGAAGGCCGGGAAATAAAAAAGACCGACGTTCAATCCCTCATCGTTCAAGCCGTCGAGAAGCATGTCGTAGTTCGTCCCGGTGGTCGGCCCGACAAAACCGTATTTTGATTTCCACTTGAGACCGTTTTTTCCGGTCGGGGTGAGTCCGGTGAAGTCGGACCCAGCCGGCCAGACGGCGAGCACGGAATCGAGCGGTTCACCGAACTCGAGGGTGCGTCCGACGGCCACACCGCCGTCCTTGGCGATGAGCGCACCGCCGGTGCAGGCGAGCGCGGGTTGGTTGGCAACGAGCATCGCCGCGAGGGCGAGCAGTGCGGGGAGGATTTTGGGTGTTTTCATGGGGGATGTTTGCGGAAGTGAACGTTAGCGAAACAGACGTTGCTGGCTACTCGGGAAACATCGGCGTGATGTTCACACGCAAGCCCCATTGCTGCCCCGGAACCGGCGACTGGGCGTAGTATTGCAGGGCCAAGCCGATCTCGACCGGAATCTTGCCGAGTTTGAAGACCTGCGAATACGTGTTGTTGAAGGAAATCGTCCACTCTTCGCTCAACCAATCGTAGGTTGACTCGCTGTCGACCGCGATGGTCGTGGCCGTTTTGAAGGTGTGCGAAACAAATGGCTCAAGGTACGTCGCGTTGTAATCGCCCGGGCCGGCCACGCGCCAGTTTTGCGTAACGAGCGCCCCGATCGTCCATCCGCTCTTTTGCCAGAGCACCACTCCGGAGGGGCCGAGGGTCATGACGTCACTGCCGAGTCTCCTTTGCGTGGCCGTGGGCAGGATAGAGGTCGGACCGAGACCCCAAATGATGCCGAGAGGTCCGGGCGCCGCGGGCGAAAAGAACGTCTCGATCTCGAGATCCCCCAGCCCGCTGACATAACCGGGGCCGAACACATTGCTCGTCGAGATGAACGGCAGAATCGGCCGCACGATGTAATTCCATTCCGACGTGATGTGCAGCGGGATAACCGGTTGGACGTTCAGCAGGTAGAGCGTTCCGCTATTTTCACCGACCCCGAAATCGAGATTGCTCTGGAACTGCATGCTGATCAGGTCGGCTACCGGGTTCTGCAACTTCTCAGCCAGATCCGCGGCACCCGCAGCCGGAGCAGGCGCAGCACCGACAGGGACCGTCTCGGCAGCGATGGCCGCGCCGGCAGCTAACGACGCAGAGAGCACAGCGGGGAGAAAAAGCTTCATGGGAGCGATATGATACCCGAGGCGGGGTCAGGGTAAATCCGATTCGGGGCCGATGAGCTGCATTCTAGGTAAGCCAGCAGCACTGGCTTTTGTTCTCGCTGCGATGGTGCCGCCCGTCCTCGCGTGAGAGGGCGCCCTAAATGGCAGCCTTCTCATCCAGCGCGCTTCGTTTGGCTTCCAACTCTTCCCATCGCGCATAAGCAGCGCGGATTTTCGCCTCGAGGGCGTTGGAGTCGGCCTCGATCTGCGGCAATGCTCCGGGATTGGTCCGATAGAATCCCGGGTCCTGCAGCTGCGCAGCCAAGCGGACCTGCTCCGCCTCCAGTTGCTCGATTTGCGAAGGAAGATCCTCCAACTCGCGGCGCTCACGGTTGAGGAACTTTACTGCGCGTGCCGGGCGTTCCTTCTTCGGCGCGGCCGGGTCTGCAGGAGCAGAGACGGCAGCGGGAGGAACGGCGGCACCGCGGGCGGACCAGCGCTGCCAATCGCTGTAGCCGCCATTGACCT
>JBMTVD010000165.1:0-2303 GCA_049451035.1 Chthoniobacterales bacterium
TGACCTCCGGCGTTTTCAGCTGGAGGAGGTTCTTCAACCGGTTGTTGCGGTTGATGACGCGACGGTAAAGGTCGTTGAGATCCGAGGTGGCGAAGCGCCCGCCTTCGAGCGGGACCAACGGGCGCAGATCCGGCGGAATGACCGGCAGCACATTGAGGATCATCCACTCCGGACGCGTGCGCGATTGGAGGAAGCCTTGGGCGAGCTTGAGACGCTTGGCCAGTTTGGTCTTGGTCGTCTTGCTCTTGGTCTTTTCCATCTGCTCTTGCAGATCCTTGACCAACTCACCGAGGTCGATGCGCTCGAGGAGTTTCTGCAGGGCTTCGGCGCCCATGCCGGCCGTAAAGTCTTCGCCGTATTGGTCCTCGGCTTCGCGGAATTCCGTTTCATTGAGCAGCTGGCCGGCCTCGAGGCTGGTGTTGCCCGGGTCGATGACGATGTAATCCTCGTAGTAGATGACCCGCTCGAGCTGCTTGGCCGTGAGGTCGAGCATGAGGCCGAGGCGCGACGGCGTGCACTTGTAAAACCAGATGTGCGAGACGGGCACGGCCAGTTCGATGTGGCCCATGCGTTCGCGGCGCACGCGCGCCAGGGTGACTTCGACGCCGCAGCGGTCGCAGACCACGCCCTTGTGCTTGATGCGTTTGTATTTTCCGCAGGTGCACTCCCAGTCGCGGGTCGGACCGAAGATGCGCTCGCAGAAGAGGCCGCCTTTCTCCGGCTTGAATGTGCGGTAGTTGATCGTCTCGGGATTTTTCACCTCACCGTGGCTCCAGGAACGGATGGACTCCGGGGAGGCCACCGTGACGGAGACTTGGTCGAAAGTCGGGGCGGTTTCCCCCGACAGGTCGCGTAGCATTTGGTCGCTCATGATGTTTCGTTGATCCCTTTTGAATTTTAGGCCACGAGATCCGCGGGCATGCGGCTCGGTTTTCCGACTTTCACGTCGAGGCCAAGGCTCTTCATTTCCTTGATGAGTACGTTGAAGGATTCCGGTGTGCCGGCGTCGAGGGCGTTGTCGCCCTTGACGATCGACTCGTAAATGCGCGTGCGGCCCTGCACGTCGTCGGATTTGACGGTGAGCAGTTCCTGGAGCGTGTAAGCGGCGCCGTAGGCTTCGAGGGCCCACACTTCCATCTCGCCGAAGCGCTGGCCGCCGTATTGGGCCTTGCCGCCCAGCGGTTGCTGCGTGACGAGGGAGTAAGGTCCGACCGCACGGGCGTGGATCTTGTCCGCGACAAGGTGGCCGAGCTTCATCATGTAGATGTAACCCACCACGACTTCCTGCTCGAAGCGGTCTCCGGTGCGTCCGTCGTGGACCACGGCCTTGCCGTTCGGCTGCACCCAGGTGAAGCCGTCGACTTTGCTCGCGTCTTTGAGGTAGTTGAAGATTTTGTCTTCGCTGATGCCGTCGAAAACCGGCGTGGCCACTTTGAACCCGAGCGCTTTGGCGGCGATGCCGAGGTGCGTCTCGAGCACCTGGCCGACGTTCATGCGGCTCGGCACGCCGAGCGGGTTGAGGACGATATCGACGGGGGTGCCGTCCGCGAGGAACGGCATGTCTTCCTCCGGCACGATCTTGGCCACGACACCCTTGTTGCCGTGGCGTCCGGCCATCTTGTCGCCGACGCTGAGCTTGCGCTTGCTGGCGATGTAAACTTTGACCTGCTTGACGATACCCGGATCGACTTCGTCGCCGCTCTCCACACGCATCATGTTCTCCTCGCGCTCGTGCTGGAGATCGTCGAAGCGATGGCGGTATTGGCCGATGATCTCGAGGATCTTGTTGCGGATCGGACTCGGGTCGATCTCGACCTGGTTGTAAACGCCGGCCAGCTTGCGCAGGAGCGTCTTGGTGATCTTGCGGTTCGCGGGAATGATGATTTCGCCGCTCTCGCCGTTGACCACGTCGAGCGGGATTTTCTCGCCGAGCAGGACGTTGGAAAGCGCCTCGGTCAGCTGCTCGTGGAGTTCATCGCTGCGCTTTTTGTAGTCGTCCTCGAGATGCTTGGCGTGCTTCTTGGCCTCGGAAGGCGACATCTTGGTCTTGGCCAGTTCTTTCTTGGACGAAACTTTGACGTCCATGACGATGCCGTAGGTGCCCGACGGGACCGTGAGGGACGTGTCTTTCACGTCGGCGGCCTTCTCGCCGAAGATGGCGCGCAGGAGCCGCTCCTCGGGGGCCAGTTCGGTCTCGCTCTTGGGGGTGATTTTCCCGACGAGGATGTCGCCGGGTTTCACCTCCGCACCGATGCGGACCACGCCGTCGGGACCGAGGTTGCGCAGGGCTTCCTCGCCGACGT
>JBMTVD010000166.1:0-2298 GCA_049451035.1 Chthoniobacterales bacterium
TCACGGCCGCAGTCTCCACCAACCGGCGAGCACGCTGCCAATCAGCGAATGGCACACGCTGGAGAGCGCGGAGGGCACGGCGGTGAGGGGGTGGGCGGCGAAGTGCGTCTTGGCCAAGACCGCACCGAGCCCGGAATTCTGCATGCCGACCTCGATCGAAACCGTGCGGGCGGTGGTCAGGTCGAAGCGGAACCAGCGGGTCACCCCGTAGCCCAGCGCGAATCCGCACGCATGAAGAAGGAACACGGCGAGCAGCAGATGCGCGCCGTGCGTGAAAATGGCCGAGGCGCTCTGCCCGACAATGCTGCCCACGATCATGCTGATGACCAAAACCGAAAGCAACGGCCCGGCGGGTAGCACGAACTCGGTCAGCTTCGGCGCTTTGTGATGGAGGAGCAGGCCGAGCAGCACGGGCGCGAGCACGACCTGCGCGGTGGTTGCGACCATGCCCCAGCCGTCGACCGGCACGTAGGCCCCGGCCAATTGTTCGGTCAGCAGGGGGGTCATAAAAACCGCGGCCAGCGTGGAGCACATGGTCATGACCACCGAGAGCGCCACATTGGCGCGGGCCAGATAGGCGACGACATTCGAGGCCGTGCCTCCCGGGCAGCAGGCGACAAGGATGAGTCCGACGGCGAAGTCGGGCGGCAGGGCGAGTGCCCGGCCGATGGCCCAGCCCAGCAGTGGCATGATGCTGTATTGCGCGACGAAGCCCAATGCCACGGGGCGGGGCATCTTGGTCACCGCGGCGAAATCCTCCACGCAGAGGGTCAGGCCCATCCCGAGCATGATCACGGCCAGACCCCAGACAATCCACGGGCCGCTGAACCAGACAAAAAGCCCGGGTTGCCACAAGGCCAGCAGGGAGGCAGCGAGGACCCAGGCGGGGAACCCGTTGGCCGCGGAGAGGAGAAAGCGTTTCATGGGCGGCAGGATTCTGCCATTTCGCGGTTGGTTTTGCGGTGAAAACCGCCCATGCTGCGGTTTTCTTCGCCATGAAATTGACCTACTACGGGCACGCCTGCTTCGGGGTTGAAGTGTGCGGACATCACCTGCTCTTCGATCCCTTCGTCACCCCCAACCCGAAAGCGGCCGAGATCGAGCTCGGCAAAATCCCCGCGGATTTCATCCTCATCTCGCACGGCCACTTTGATCATATCGCCGATGCTGTCGAGGTCGCCAAGCGCACCGGAGCCACGGTCGTGGCCAACTGGGAGGTGTGCGACTGGCTGGCCAAGCAGGGCGTGGAAAAAACCCATCCGATGAATATCGGGGGCGGCTACAACTTTCCTTTCGGTCGCGTGAAGATGACCAATGCGGTCCATTCCAGCAGCCTGCCCGACGGCACGTACGGCGGCAACGCGGGAGGTTTCCTGGTCGAGACGCGGGAAGGCAATTTTTTCTACTCCGGCGACACGGCCCTGACCCACAGCATGAAACTCATCGGCGAGAGCGCCTCGCTCAAGTTTGCCGTCCTCTGCATCGGGGATAATTTCACCATGGGTCCGGAAGACGCCGCGCGGGCCGCCGACTTCATCGAGGCACGGGATGTGGTCGGGGTGCACTACGACACCTTCCCCCAGATCGAGATCGACCACCACGACGCCATCCGGGAATTCACCGACCGCGACGCGACGCTGCATCTGCTCGAAATCGGGTCGTCGAAGACATTCTGAGTCTTCAATCCTCGGTGAGCACGCCGTCGGCCACCAAACCGCGACGCGTGGCGCGGAACACTTCGCGGCTGACCGGGTAAGTGGCCAGGCGATTCACCTCGAGCAGGGCGGTCGCGTCCCGCGGCGGGATACCCTCGGCGGCCAGCCGCGGATAGAGTGCGATGGTGCCGCGGTCGGGCACGACCACGTAAAAGCCGTCGCCCAGCACCGGTTCGTAGCGGTCGTAAAGCCCGGGTGAGGCCGCAATGGCCGGGAGCAGAGGGTCGTCCGATGTGATGACCACGCGCGTGATGACGCCGTCCGCATCGCGCCGTTCCTCCACCTTCGCCGCGGCGATCCATTCCCTCGTGTGGGCCGCCGCCAGATCCTGCGCGTGCCGCAGGGCGCCCTGGGTCGTGGCGTATTCCAGTTCGCCGTGTCCGGCGTGCCGGGCCACGGCCAGACGCGCGGTGCGCGAACCCGGGATCGGCCGGTTCACGGGGGGCGCGCTTTCGAAGGACGGAACGATGGTCAGCCTCCAGCCGGCGTCGTCCGCGCGCCCCTGGGCGGCGAGGATAAAGAGCAAAGCGAGAAAAGCGCGCTTGCCGTGGCGGCGGGGTCTGGTAGCGGTCATCTGCGGTGA
>JBMTVD010000167.1:0-2295 GCA_049451035.1 Chthoniobacterales bacterium
GCGGCGCAGAAAGTGAGTGGGCGTGTCACGGGCGTGTTTTTTTCCCGGCCACGACCAACACCGAAGGTTACTACCCGGCATTGTCACAATTGGAGGTCCGCGGCCGGCACACCAGAAACGATGACAACGTTTCTAATTGTCAGCGCGAATCACCCCCGGGGCAACCGTATTTTACCCGCGTGCTGCACGAAGGTGATAACGGGTGCGCGGTCGCTCGCGGGTCGCAGGGATCTGGTCCGGCGAATCTAACCAATAGCGATAGGAAACTTTTATCCCCCCCATCCCTCCGCGCAAGGGCTGCAGCACGACAATGAGAAACAAAACGCGCCTTCTCTGTGGGACCGCTGGCCGTCCTCCTCTGCGACCCCTTCGTTTCTTTGACTCAGTCGCGCCCGCTCATGTCGCCCTGCGGGTCCCGCTTGGGCGTGATCCTTCCCGAGCGCCCGCGCGCTCCGGTGATTTGTTCACAAATTCCGGAGGCTTGCGATCAGCTGCTCAGAATTTGGCGCCGATGGAGAAGTAGATGTTCTGGCTGGTCTGGTCGGCGTTGGCCGCGGCGGCGTTCCAGAAGAAGGAAGCCTCCCACGTGTCGCCGAAGTTGAGGCCCACGCCCGCCCCGGCGTAGAAGTAGTCCTGCTGCGGTTGCGTGGTCTGGAAGCCGAACGGCGAGGCGGGTCCGCCGGTGCTGAACGACGAGTTGATCGTATACGCGTTCTGCAGGAACTCGTGTTGCCAGCTTGCGCTGACCATCGGCGTGAAGGCGAACTTCTTGGTCACCTGCCAGCGATAGGCCGCCTGCGCGCCGAGCGAGTAAAGCAGGCTGCTGCTGTTGTAGCCCTGCACATCGAGATTAAGCGAGTCCGCGCCCGTCTCGTTGAAGCCCTGCACGTTGAGGTAGGTGTATTGCAGGCTGCTCACCGGTCCGAAGGTGAAGTTGCCCGCTTTGATGTCATAGCCCGTGGAGAGCGCCGCATCCAGTTCGCCCGCGCCGGTGTTGCCGCGCGCGGTGCGGTCGATCGTGCCGAACTCGATCGAGCGGTCCACGTCGTAGGTGTGCCACGCGCCGCCGACCAGGCCGTGGGCGTAGAACCCGCCGATCCCGTAGGTGCCGAACCCGCCGAAACGCACCGCGTTGTCGGTCAGGCGGCTGCCGTTGTCATACTGCGCCTGCAGGCCTTGGTAGCCGGCATACACGCCGGTGGCGAAGCTTTCGCTCCATTTGTAGGAGGCGCCCGCCCCGACCCCGCCGCTTTGCGACTTGTAGTTCTGCAAAAGGCCGCCGCTGTTGGCGTTGGCGAAGACCCCGTTGGCGTCGACGAAGACACCCCAGTTGTCGTCCTCCGCTTCGTCCACCGGCACTTCCTCCACCGTGCCCTTCGCCGCGAACTGCTTGCCGTCGCCGAGCGGCGCTTCCTCCATGCCCGAAATGCTCATCGCCTGCCCGTTGACCCGCTGCATCCACATGCGCTGGAACATGGAGGTGTTCAGCGCGTTGGCCACATTGAAGGCCATGGTCGGGATCGATGCATAGATCGAGGGCATAATCGCTTCGAAGGCCGACGGGTATTGTTCCGCGGTCAGTTCGTCGAGCGCGATGCTCACCGTCTCGCGATCCCCGCTCTTGGCCGGGATGAAGGCGTCCAGGGCCCGGGCCACCCGCGTCTGGTTCGGCGTCACCGCCACCTGCGTGTAGCTGAGCGGTGCGACGAGCAAGGTGCCCTGCGTGTTGCTGCTGTCGGTGAGGAAGCGCCCGCGGAAGCCCGAAGGCATGGCGATCGTGTCGAACTCCCCACTGATTCCCCCGCCCGCCGAGAGGAACTGGTATTTGTCGCCGAAGGAAAGCGTGCCGCCATTCACCGTGGTCACCGTGAGCGTGCCGGCCAAGGTTGCCGTGCCGCTGACCACCAGACGGTCGAAGTTGCTCGGACCCGCGATCTCCATGGCGAGGTTGCCCGTGGAACCCTGCGTGTAGTTGCCCACGATGGTCAAGGTGCCGGGCGAGTTGCCCGGCGAGACTGTGCCGTTGTTGAGGACGTTGCCGAAGATCGTCCCGGCCCCGCCGAGCAGCGCGTTGCGCAGCACGGTGAGACTGTTCGCCGTGAACTCGCCGTTGATGAGCAATCCGCCCGCGCTCACCGTAGCCCGGCCGTTGACCAAGACCTGCCCGAGGAGGTTAAGCAACCCGTCGCCGAGCTTGGTGAAGTCGCCCGGGACGAAGAGTTGGCCGCCCTGCACCGTCGCGGTGCCGGTGCCCACCGTGAAGTTGCCGCTGGTCACTTGCAGCCGGTTGTAGAC
>JBMTVD010000168.1:0-2242 GCA_049451035.1 Chthoniobacterales bacterium
GAGGAAGTAGGTTTTGCCGCTTTTTTTGCTGACTGTGCTGAATGCCATGGTGGTTGTTTCCTTTCTGTTTTGGGTGGGATTCAAAGAAGCCGGTCAGATTAGGCCGGCCTTTTTGAGAGTTGCGTAGGCTCCGTTCTTGTTGATGGTCTTCAGGGCGCGCGCAGTGAGTTTCACTTTTACGAACCTTTTCAGTTCGGGAACCCAGATGCGCTTCTCCTGAAGGTTGGGAGTGAAGTAGCGGGGTGTGTTGGCTGTGACGTGGCGGCCGACCCCGCCCTTTTTCTTGGCCATACCGCGGCGGTGAATGGTCGATCCGCGTTTGGGTTTGGCTCCGGTGATGCTGCAGACTCTGGACATAAAATTGGGTTTTCTCTGTTGGCTATCCCTGATGTTGGTGGACGACTCCTTTGCCTTCAAGCATTTCTAAATCGGCATCCACCATGATTTGGACCAGTTCCTTGAAGCGAACCTTCGGTTCCCAGCCCAATTCGCGCTTGGCTTTGGCCGGGTCGCCGATGAGGAGATCGACCTCGGCGGGACGCTCGTAGCGGGCGTCGTATTTCACATACTTCTCCGACTCAAGTCCCACATGCCCAAAGGCTTCCTCCACAAACTCCTTCACCGTGTGGGTCTCGTTGGTGGCCAGCACATAGTCCCCGGGTTGGTCGGCTTGCAGCATGCGCCACATGCCCTCGACATACTCGGGCGCGTAGCCCCAATCGCGCTTGGCGTCCATGTTGCCGAGGTACAAATCTTTCTGCAGGCCCAGCTTGATGGCGGCCACCGCGCGGGAAATTTTGCGCGTCACGAAGGTTTCGCCGCGGCGGGGACTCTCATGGTTGAAGAGGATCCCGTTGCTGGCAAAGAGCCCGTAGCTCTCGCGGTAGTTCACCGTCGCCCAGTAGCCGAACACTTTGGCACAACCGTAAGGGCTGCGCGGCCAGAACGGGGTGGTTTCGGTTTGCGGTACTTCCTGCACCTTGCCGTACATTTCGCTGCTGGAGGCCTGGTAGTAACGGGGCTTCACCCCGGATTCGCGGATCGCCTCCAGGATGCGGATGGTGCCGATACCCGTCACATCGGACGTGTACTCCGGAATATCGAAACTGACGCGCACATGGCTCTGTGCACCCAGATTGTAGACCTCGTCGGGCTGCAGCTGGTAAAGCAGCTTGGTCATGCTGACCGAATCGGACAGATCCCCGTGGTGCAGGAACAACCGGACGCCATTGACGTGCGGGTCCTGGTAGAGATGGTCGATCCGCGCGGTGTTGAACGTGCTGGCGCGGCGGATGATGCCGTGAACTTCGTAGCCTTTGGCCAGAAGCAGGTCGGCCAGATAGGAGCCGTCCTGACCGGTTATTCCTGTGATCAACGCTTTTTTCATGCCTGCGGCGGGTCAGGGAGAGTAAGAGCGTCCTCCTGAAGGGCAAGCAATCTTTCGATGCCGGCCCGGCCCGATCGCAGCATCTCAAAGAGCGCCTCCTCGCCGAAGGTCGCCTCCTCGCCGGACCCCTGAACTTCCACGAACTCGCCGCCTTCGGTCATGACCAGATTCATGTCCACGGAGGCTTCTTTGTCCTCCAAGTAGTCCAAGTCCAGCAGCACCTCCCCGCCGACGACACCGACGCTGACCGCGGCCACGCGTTCGCGCAGTGCCGTTTCCTTGATTTTGCCCTCCGCGATCAACTTCCGGCAGGCCAGTTCCACCGCCACGCAGGCTCCGGTGATGGCCGCCGTGCGTGTGCCGCCGTCGGCCTGCAGCACGTCGCAATCGACCCACAGCGTGCGCGCGCCGAGTTTTTCCAAATCCACCACCGCACGCAGGGCGCGCCCGATCAGGCGCTGGATCTCCGTGGTGCGTCCGTCGAGTTTGCCGCGCGAGATGTCGCGCTGTTTCCGGTCCAAGGTCGAGTAAGGCAACATGGAGTACTCCGCGGTAAGCCAGCCGCCGGAGACTTTTTGCACCTGCATCCAACGCGGCACGGCTTCGTCGATCGTTGCCGCGCAGACCACGCGCGTGTTGCCGAATGAAACCAGCACCGATCCCGCCGCGTGCGGCGCGATGCCCGGTTCGAATGTCACCGGGCGCAAATCGCCCGCCCCCCGTCCGTATGATCGTTCCATGCGCGCATCTCAAAGCGCGCCTGCGCCGATGGCAAGCGCCTTCGCGTCACGGTTGGATTGGCCGCCCCGCGTCCTTCGGCTTGCGGAACAGCGCGATCATCACGCCTTGGATGAC
>JBMTVD010000169.1:0-2200 GCA_049451035.1 Chthoniobacterales bacterium
TCCCCGACCACGCCCGCGAAGCCTTGGTCAACGGCCGCTGGGACGCCATTGCCGATCTCCTTGAAGGCTTGGACGCCGTCAGATCCACAGCCGACAAGCTCCCCTACATGCGCGTGGCTTGAGTTTGGACAGCTAAGACTGGACCAATTTTCTCAAACGATCGGTCGCTTCGTCTCGGTCGATCACGCTGGCCGCCACTGCCAGCGTCAATTCTTCCCATTCCGCACCGTCTGGTTTGGGCTCCGCCCCGTTGAGTCGCAGAAAAACCAGGCAAGCACCCAGTGCCGTGCGTTTGTTGCCGTCGATGAAAGGATGATTGCGGCAGAGGTAAAACAAGTAGGCTGCCGCCACTTCGATGATGTCGGCATAGGGAGACCGACCGCCGAAGCTCGCTTGCGGCGCAGCCACAGCGGACTCCAACAGCGCCTGATCACGTATCCCGTGAGAGCCGCCGAACGCGCTGATAGCTTCCGCGTGAATTTCCCGCACGACCTCAACCGTAAGATGGAAAAGATTTTCCATCGCCGGGTTCACGCCAACCGCTTCATCGTTCGGCCGTAATCCTTCATCACTTCACGCACCGTCAGAGTGACCTCTTCGGCCGAAGGCATCGGCCGCAACGGCGTCATCGTGATCGTCCCGCCAGCATGCACTTCGATATTCACTTGGTCCCCCGTTTTAAGATGCGCGAGATCCATAAGAGCCCCATCGAAAATGACCCCGTTGGAGTTGCCAATTTTGGTGATCGTTTTGACCATGATGTAAAACTATGTTTTACAATCAATTTGTCAAGAGCCAGAGACCGCTCAGTTGCTCTGGTTCTTCTTTCCGCGATGTGTCCACCTTCTTAACCTCGCCGCGTGCTGAAGCTGATCATCCGTCGCCTGCCCGCGCTGATTTTCGTCCTCTTTTGCGTCGTCACGCTGACCTTTTTCCTGGTCCGGCTCGCACCGGGTGGGCCGTTTGACCGGGAGCGGAAGATTCCGCCGGCCATCGAGGCCCAACTCTTAGCCAAATACGAACTGGACGGTCCGCTCTGGCAGCAATTCACGGGCTACCTCGCCGACGTGGCCCGCGGGGATCTGCGGCTCTCGACCAAATACCGCAACCGCAGCGTCAACGAGATCCTCGGCCAAACTTTGCCGGTCACCTTTGCCCTCGGCGGGATCGCCTTTGTCCTCGCCACCGTCGGAGGCATCTGGCTCGGAACGTTTGCCGCGGTGCGGCGCGATACCGCGGCCGATCGTCTAGCCATGGGCGCGGCGCTGCTCGGCCTCTCCATCCCCATGTTCGTGATCGGACCGGTTCTCGTTCTCGTCTTCGGTCTCTGGCTCAAGTGGCTCCCGGTTGGCGGTTGGGGCTCACCGGCGCAGATTATTCTTCCGGTCATCACGCTTGCCCTGCCCTTCGCCGCGGTCATCGCACGACTCATGCGCACGAGTCTACTCGAGGTGCTCAATCAGGACTTCGTCCGCACGGCCAAAGCCAAAGGCCTGCCCGACCGCACCGTGGTCTATAAACACGCCCTGCGCGTGGCCATTCTTCCCGTGGTGACCTACCTCGGTCCTCTCGCCGCGCACCTCCTCACCGGATCGATCGTGGTTGAAACCGTTTTCAACATCCCCGGGGCCGGCGGGTTTTTCGTCCATTCGATCCTCAATCGCGACGGCTTCCTCCTCGGCGGCGTGGTCATCGTCTACTGCGCCCTCCTCATCGTCTTCAACCTGCTGGTCGATGCCAGCTACGCGCTGCTCGACCGGCGCATCCGCGTCGATGCTTGAACCGGGCTCCGCCGCCCGCATCCTGCGCCGTCCCGCGGCGAAGGTTTGCCTGGGAATCTTGATTGTCGTGGCCGCGGCCGCCGCGATTGGCCCGGAGCTATTCCCCGAGAGCTACCGCGAACCCGGACCGCTGCAATACGCCCCGCCCTCGTGGCAGCATCCTTTCGGCACGGACCTGAACGGACGCGATGTGCTCTACCGCGTGCTCCTCGGAGCGCGCATTTCCCTCATCGTCGGATTGGCGGGTGCGGCGGTCAGCCTGTTTCTCGGCACGGCCTACGGACTCATCGCGGGTTACTGCGGGGGCAAGGTGGACAACCTCATGATGCGTCTCGTCGATATCATGTATTCCGTGCCGCGGCTCATTTTCATCCTCATTTTCATCAATGCCTTCGACGGACACCTCCGCGACTTCGCCT
>JBMTVD010000170.1:0-2199 GCA_049451035.1 Chthoniobacterales bacterium
GCGAAGATCTCGACCGTATTGCCGTAACTCTTGCTCATCTTGGCGCCGTCCGTGCCGGGTACCGTGGCCGCGTCTTCCCGGATGCTCGGTTCGGGCAGCTTGAAAACATCGCCGTAGGTTTCGTTCATCTTCACCGCGATGTCGCGGGTCACCTCGAGGTGCTGCTTTTGGTCCTTACCCACCGGCACGATGTCGCTGTCGTAGATGAGGATGTCCGCCGCCATGAGCACGGGGTAGGAGAAGAGCGCATGCGAGGACGGAATGCCGCGGGCGATCTTGTCTTTGTAAGAATGGCACCGTTCGAGCAGCCCCATCGGGGTCACCGTGCTGAGGATCCAGGTGAGCAGGGGAACTTTGGTAATGTCCGACTGACGGAAGAGAAAAGCTTTGGACGGATCGAGTCCGCAGGCGAGGAAATCAAGGGCGACATCGCGTGAGTAACGGCGCAGGGCCTCGGCGTCGTGCAGCGAGGTCAAAGCATGGAGATCGGCGATGAAATAAAGTGACTCGCCTTGGTGCTGCAACTCGACCGCCGGCCGCATCATGCCGAGGTAATTGCCCAAGTGCAGCGCGCCGGAGGGTTGGATGCCGGAAAGGATGCGTTTCATGCGGGTGGACGATCAAACCACAGGCCGCGCGGCGAGCACAGATCGAATTGCGCGTCAGTAGACGTAGTAATCCGGCAATGGAAAGGCGTTGCGGATGAGGGTGATGTCGGGCGTGTCTCGACTGGTGGCCAGGACTTCCACGATGTCGAAGCGGAACCGGATGTCGGGGAAGTTGAGCAGCCGCAGCCAGGCCATCGCGCCTTTGGCGACTCGGCGTTGTTTGTCGTAGTCCACGGCGTCGGAGGGGCGTCCGCGTGCCTCGCTGGCGCGGGTCTTTACCTCGACAAAAACGAGGGTTTCCTCCGCTTTGTCGCGGCAGACGAGGTCGACCTCACCGCCGCCGGGCGGGACAAAGTTGCGGTAAAGGATCCGGTAGCCGTGGCGGCGCAGGTACTTCGCAGCTTCGAGTTCGCCCCACCGGCCGAAAACAAGGTGGTCAGGAAGCTGCTTGGAGCGGCAGTTGCGTTTGCGCCACCGGTTGAAAAGAGCGGCGATGGACGGGGCAGGGACCATGTTGGCGGAGGGCTTCGAGGTGCTCGCGCACACCATAGCCTTTGTGGCGGGCGAATCCATACTTCGGATAATCGGCATCAAGTCCGATCATGAGCCGGTCGCGGGTGACTTTGGCGATGATGCTGGCGGCCGCGATGCTCAGGCTGAGCGAGTCGCCGGCCACCAGCGCGGTGTGCTCCACGGGGAGGCCGCGGACGGGAAGGCCGTCAACCAGGGCGTGATCCGGCCTCGCCGGCAACGCGTCGATGGCTCGGGCCATGGCGAGGTGCGTGGCGCGGAGAATGTTGAGTTGGTCGATGTCCGTGACGGTCGCCTCGGCCGCCGCCCAGAGAACGTCCGTGTTGGCAGTCAGTGCGGCGTAAAGTTTTTCGCGCTTGGTCGCGGCGACTTTTTTGGAGTCGGTCAATCCGTCGAGAGTGAAGCCGTCAGGCAGAATGACCGCGGCGGCGACAACCGGGCCGGCCAGCGGTCCGCGTCCGGCCTCGTCGACTCCCGCGACCAAAACAAAACCGCGGGCGCGCAGGGCGCGCTCGCGGCTGAGATCGCAGGCCATGGTTGCGGCCCGTAAGTTTTATGCCGCCGTCTCGGCGCTGGCGCGCGCCTTTTCCTTCACCGTGGTGGCGGACTTGCCTTTGCGGCTGCGGAGATAGTTGAGCCGGGCGCGGCGGACCGCACCTTTCTTCTCCACTTCAATTTTGGCGATGCGCGGGGAGTGCAGCGGGAAGACGCGCTCGACGCCTTCGCCGTAGGAGACGCGGCGCACGGTAAAATTCTCGTTCACTCCGGTTCCTTTGCGGCCGATGACAATGCCGGCATAGATCTGGATGCGTTCCTTGTCCCCTTCGATGACGCGCGTGTGCACTTTGACGGTGTCGCCCACGCCGAATTTGGTGACTTCTTTCTTCAGTTGCTCGGCCTCGATTTTGTCCAAAATGTTCATGACTTCTTTTCTTTCCCGAAAAATGGCCCTGTTGTTTATCTCCGCAACCTGCTGAGGGCAACAACTTTCCTCCACGCGGACATAACATATCTACATATCATGATATATTGATGGGTTGCTTTTGGATGATGCTCAGGT
>JBMTVD010000171.1:0-2189 GCA_049451035.1 Chthoniobacterales bacterium
GGCGGTCCATGTAGACGTAGAGCAGGTCGTTGGTGTCGAACTGCACTTCGACCCAGGAGCCGCGGTCCGGGATGATGCGGAAGCTGTAGAGGATTTTGCCGTTGGCGTGGACGGTCGACTCGAAGCAGATGCCGGGCGAGCGGTGCAGCTGGCTGACGATGACGCGCTCGGCGCCGTTGATGACGAAGGTGCCCTGCGGCGTCATGAGCGGAAGTTCGCCCATGTAGACTTTTTCTTCTTTGGTGCCCTTTTCGTCCTTGAAGCGGAAAGTGACGTGGAGCGGGGCGCTGTAGGTCTCGCCCTCGCGCTGCGCCTCGAGCGCGCTCAGCTTGGGCGCGCCGATGTCATAGCCGACATACTCGAGCACCATCTTCTCGTCATAGCTCGGGATGGGGAAGACCTCGCGAAAGACGGCTTCGAGGCCGGTGTTCTTCCGCTTGGACGGCACGAGGCCCTCCTGCAAAAATTCACGGTAAGAATCGACCTGCAACTCGATGAGGTTGGGCGCTTCCGTGGTTTCCTTGAGTTTGCCGAAATAGAGACGATCAGACATTGGTGCGATGGTGGTTGTTTGCGCGGAGCGCGGGTCTAATTCCCGGGGACGGCGAGAAAGCCCGCGAGACAAAACATCCCCGCACCGGACGAGCGGGCGCCAAGGCGCCGCGCCGACTCAGGGCAGGGTGTCAAGCTTCGGACAATGGTTCGACGGGATTCCCGGGAAAGACCTTGCACTATGAGTGGCTCCCGGGCGGGGGTCAAGGACAATTTTCGGTCCCCTTGCCCGCCCGGGCAGCAGATTACTTGATTTCGACCTTGGCGCCGGCCGCTTCGACCTTTTTCTTGATCTCTTCGGCTTCTTCCTTGGTCACGCCCTCTTTGAGGGGCTTCGGAGCGCCCTCGACGAGGGCCTTGGCGTCGGCCAAGCCCAGTCCGGGCACGGCGGCACGGACTTCTTTGATGACGGCGATCTTGTTGCCTCCGCCGTCGGCGAGGATCACGTCGAAGGAGGTTTTCTCCTCCGCGGGGGCGGCGGCGCCTCCGCCAGCGGCGGGCGCGGCGACAGCAGCCACCGGGGCGGCGGCGCTGACTCCCCATTTGTCCTCGAGGGCTTTGACGAGTTCGGACACTTCCAGAACGGTCAGGCCGCTCAGTTGGTCCACGATGGTTTCGATATTAGCCATACTGTCTATCTAGCGGCCGCCCCGGCGTAGCCCGCGCGGCCTGCTTCCTTGGTTGTGGTGTTGTCGCCCGCCGGGGCCCCGGCGAATTTGAGGCGGACAGCCGTCCGACCGACAAGGAACCGTTTCTGTTTGGTTTTTCCGCGCGGTCACACAGCGGCCGCGCGGAAAATTTGTCAGGCCGCCCCTCCCCCGGCGTCGACCTTGGCTTTGAGCGCGCGGGCGAGGCTCGCGCCGGGCTCGTTGAGGGTGCGCACCAGCTTGCTGGCCGGCGAATTGAGCAGACCGAGCAATTGGGCCTGCAGCACGGGCAGCGGCGGGAGGTCGGCCATGGCCTGGACCTGCTCCGCGGTGAGCAGCGCGTTGTCGAGAATGCCGACCTTGACGGCCGGCTTCTTGAATTCGGCGGCAAAAGTTTTGATGATCTTCGCCGTGGCGCAGATGTCCTGCTCGCCGGTGACGATGGCCGTCTGCCCGGCGAGCGAACCCGACAGGTCGGGCAGTCCGAGCTCGGTCGCGGCGATGCGCAGCATGGTATTTTTGACCACGTGGCATTCGGCACCGACCTCCACGAGGCGCGTGCGCAATTCGGCGAACTGGTCGACTTTGAGCCCGGTGTAATCGGCGACGAGCAGGAACGGCGAGGCGTTCAGCTGGTCCTTGAGGTCTTTGACAATGTTGGCTTTTTCGGGGCGCATGGCGGTCAGTTCTTGCTGAGGTTGGAGATGTCCAGCGGGATGCCGGGGGTGACCGTGGCCGCGAGAGTCACGCTCTCGATGAACACACCCTTGGCGGTCGCGGGACGCGATTTGGCCACGGCGTCGATGACAACATCGCCGTTGGCCACGAGGGCGTCCTCGCTGAACGAAAATTTCCCGATCGGCACGGCGATGTTGCCGTTTTTGTCGAGTTTGAATTCCACGCGTCCGGCCTTCACCTCGCCGACGGCCTTGGCGGTGTCGTCGGTGACCGTGCCGGTCTTGGGATTGGGCATGAGACCGCGCGGGCCGA
>JBMTVD010000172.1:0-2179 GCA_049451035.1 Chthoniobacterales bacterium
TTCGGCTTCATGATCCAACTCGGGCAGGTCGCCAGCTCGAAACTTTCGCCGATGATCCTCAACGGCGTCTCGCTCGGCATTCTCGTCATCGCCCCGGGACAATGGCGCTGGCTCTTCATCATTCCCCCGCTCGTCACACTCATCGTGGCCATTTTCATGTCCTTCGCCGCGAAGCAGTCGCCCGACGAAGCCGGCTATCCCGGCGTGATCGAAGACGAGATCGACAATTCGGCCGGTGTCACCGTGTCGCTCAAGGAATCCTTCAGGACCATCTTCACCCATCCGCTCGTCTGGTTCTATGCCTGCGCCTACGCCTGCACCGGCGCCGTGCGCACCAGTTCGGACCAGCTCTCCATCCTCTACTTCCAGGAACAGCTCGGCATGGACATGAAGACCAACATCCCCGCCACCGTGGCGTGGACTCTGGCCGCCATGCCCATGGCCGCCGTGGCCGGTTCGCTGGCCTCGGGCTGGTTTTCCGACAAATTCTGCAGCGGTCACCGCTCGCCCGTCGCCATGTTCCTTTATTTCCTCGAGGCCGCGGTCATTGCCTTCGCCGCCTTCCTCCTGCTCAAAGGCCTCGTCGGCCCCACCCCGGGCGGCATTCTTGTCGGCTGCGCCATTCTGATCGTCATTTCCCTGACCGCCAACTCGACGCACTCGATCGTCGGCGGGGCTGCACCCATGGATATCGGCGGCAAAAAAATGGCCGGTTTCGCCGCCGGGGTCATTGACTCCTTCCAGTATTACGGCGCGGCACTGTCGCTCTTCATCACGGGCCGCGTGCTCGACGCGACCAAAGCCGAACACGGTTGGCTTTTCTGGTATATCATCATGGCCGGTTTCGGCGTCCTCGGCGGAATTTCCATGCTGCTCGTCATGCGCAAACACAACCGCATGCTCGCGGCCCAGACGGTAAAACCATGAAAACTCTCAACACCCTCCTTTTTGCCCTGATCCTCGCGGCCTCCGCCCACGCCGACACCCTCCGCATCACCGGCTCGAACACCTTCGGAGAAAAACTCGGACCACTCTTGGTCTCCGGCTTCGAGCGCAAATATCCGGGCACCGATGTCCTCTTGCAGCGCCCGGGCTCCGGCCAGGGCCTCACTGCGCTCATCGCCGGCCGCGCAGACATCGCCCCGGCATCCCGCCCCGCCAACCGCGCCGAGTTGCAAGCAGCCAAGAAAGCCGGCGTCAAACTCCTCCCGCAAAATATCGGCAGCTACGGCGTTGCCGTCATCGTCAACGACGCCAATCCGGTCAAAAACCTCAAAACCTCCCAAGTCCGCGCCCTTTTCACCGGCAAGATCGCCAACTGGAGCAAAGTCCGCGGCCCCGACCGACCCGTCAACGTCTACGTCCTCGGCCCGAACACCGGGGCCCGCGCGGGCTTCCAAGAGTTGGCCATGCGTGGCGACGACTACGTTTCTACGGCCAAAACCCTGCGCGACTATGCTGCCCTTGCCGCCGCCGTGGCCAGAGACCCTGATGGCATCGGCTATGCCGACATGGGCCCCCTGCCCAAGGGAGCGCGCGCCCTCTTGATCAACGGCCAACCGGCCAATGGCGCCGCCATCTACGAGCAGGTCTATCCTTTCGCCAATATGCTCTATCTTTACACTCTGGAAGGACGCGAAACTCCCGCGGCGAAAAAGTTCGTTCGCTACGTTTTGTCCAAAGAAGGCCGCCGCATCATCACGAAGGCCGGCTTCGTCCCTCGCCTCACGCCTCCCGCATCCACCGAACGCAGCATCGCTCCCTGACGTTCGCCGCCGGATCGCTTTATCGGTGGATCGCGATGTCCTCCTCGCGGTAGTCTAGCGGATCGCGTTGCGCCCGGGGGCGCAAACCGGCACCCACTCAAGTTTGCCTACGGCTATCTCCACTCCATTCCGGTCCACACTCAGGTTTCCGCCTTCTCTTTCATGCTTACCGTCTCCCAAGTCACCAAATCCTTCGGCGGGCGCACCCTGTTCGAAGAAGCCTCCCTGCAGATCAACCCCGGTGACCGCATCGGATTGATCGGGGCGAACGGGGCCGGCAAATCGACTCTCTTCTCCCTCATCCTCGGCGAAAATTCCCCCGATGAAGGTTCCGTCAACCTTCAGCGCGGACGTACCATCGGCTTCCTCCCGCAGGAAAGCGCCCCCTCGGGCGACGAAACCGTCCTGCAACT
>JBMTVD010000173.1:0-2178 GCA_049451035.1 Chthoniobacterales bacterium
GCGAAGCGCCGACTACGAGTGCGACGGAAGGCCCGAAGGTCGTCGTGCCGGTCACGCCGGCTTTGTTGGCAATGCCTTCGCTGCCCACCGTGATGGAGGCGCTGTTGGTGCCATCGAAGGTAAAGGCACCGTTTTCTATAACGAGGCCCGCTGCCCCACGTCCCCCGCTGACCACGACAGTGCTGGAGGCATCGGTGCTTTGAAAAACCACCTGTGTATTGGTCGTGGTGGACCCGGTGCTGGAGCCGCCACCGCCCGCGGAGGTGTTGAAGTCCGCTGTCGAGCCGTCCCACAGATTGTTCGTTCCCGACGGGTTCCAGTAGACGGCAGCCACCACATCGCCCTCCCACGCCAAACCGTAACCCTGCAGATAGGACGCGCTGCCCCAAAGGCCGCCGGTGTTGTCGAACGTGTTGCCCGCGTAACTGACGCGCAGACCGTAAAGACCGGTCTCCGGCAGGGCGAAGGACAAATGCTCGACGGTGTTGTAGAGGCTGATCGACTCGGCCACTTTGCTCTGGAAACTGTTGTCGGTGCCGAGCGACCAGAGCGAGAGATTCAGGTTGGCTTGGGCGTTTTCGTAGACGCTCGCCCCGTCGAAGCCGCGCGCACGCATCCAGGAAAGCGAGGTGGTGAAAGTCGAGCCGCCGAGCAGAACGTCGCTGATGGTGTAGTCGTTGTTGACGCCGTTGAGCGACGCGCCGAAGTCCCACCCGGACGCCGCGACCGCCCCCTGCGCACCGACAGCAATCCCATCCACGCCCGTCTGCCCGTTGACCTGCAGATCGAACGTACGGTCGAGATTCATTCGCCCCGCCCCGACCGCCCAGTCGAGCGATTGCGTGGTGGTGACAACGCCATTGGTTGTGAATTGACCATTCGACCAGCCGCTGGTTTTGTCCGCCCCGGTGAGGAGCAGCGATTTGACCACCATGTTCTGCGTTGCTTCCGCATTGGTCGAAAGGCTCGGCAGCGTCTTGGCCGCGCTGTAGGCCAGCGCCGCGCCACCGGCCACGATGGGCGACGCGAAGCTCGTGCCCGCGATACCCGCGGAATAGGCGTCCGCATTGGTCCCTTGATTCGACGATCCGGCGAGGCTTGTGTTGTTGCCGCCCGTTTGTCCGCCGTAGAAAGCAGAAACGAGGGATTCGCCCGGAGCGGCGATATCCACCGCGGCGCGCACGCCAGCCACCGTGACGGTATTGGTGCCGACTTTGTAGGCGAAGTCCTGCGGACCCCGGCTGCTGAAGGACGCCACCGTGTTAAAATTGTTCGCCGAGCCAAGCGCCCCGACCGTGAGCGTATTGTAGCCGGAACCGGGAGCCCCCACCGTGTTGCCGCCGGGTCCACTGTTGCCCGCGCTGACCACTTGCAGCGTCTCCGGATTTTGGAACGACATGGCGTCGGAAAAGATGGTGAAGACACCCGTGCCACCCGCGTCACTGTAGCCGTAGCTGGAGTTGACCACGTCGGCGACGGCGAAGGAGTTGCTATAGGCCGTGATGTAGGAGTTGGCCGAAATCCCGAAGCTGAGAGCGTAGGCATTGCCCGACCAACTCGTCGCCACCGCCGCGCTGCGCAAGTCCGTGCCGGGCGCCAGACCTTCCTGCGCGATGGAAGGATTGTTCGTTGTCTGCCGCCCGCCAATGAACATGGCCGCCCACGTGGCATGCCGGTCGTAAAGCGGCGCTACCGATCCCCCGCCCCATGTGTCCGCCGAATTGTAGAACGTGGTCACATGCTGCAGCGTCTCGTGACCATTCCAGACATGCCCCGCCTCGAGATTGACCGCGACCGTGTTCTGTCCGGTGATTGCCGTGCCGTTCGTGTAGTAACGATCCGCCCCGAGGAACGCATTGAGGTCGAAGGTTCCCCCGCCAACCGTGGTCGTGGCCTGCCCAGAGGGATCAGCCTGCGACTCCAGAGCTAAAGCGGAAGCGCCGAGCACCAGCGAACAGAGGAGGATGGTGGCAAATTTTGCCATCCCGCCATCCTTAGCCGAAAAAGCCGGTATTTCAACCGATCAGACGACTGGACCGGCAAAGGCGGCCGCGATTTCAGCGGCCACCTTCGCGTTGTTTTTCACCAGGGCGATGTTGGCCTGCAGGGATCGGCCTTTGGTCGCTTTGACGATTTCCGCGAGGAGGAAAGGCGTCACGTCCTTGCCGCGGATACCGA
>JBMTVD010000174.1:0-2135 GCA_049451035.1 Chthoniobacterales bacterium
CGCCTCGTCGAGCAAAGCGGCGGCGAGCAGCACAAGATCGACGAGGAATTCCTGCACGCCCTCGAATACGGCATGCCGCCGGCCGGCGGTATGGGGATGGGTATCGACCGTCTCGTCATGCTGCTGACCGGTGCGGACTCCATCCGGGAAGTCATCCTTTTCCCGCACCTCAAGCCCAAGGCGGACTAGCAGTCGTCACCACGCCGCCGGCAAGGCTTCAAGCGCGTGGAAGTGCCAGGTGTCTTTGAAGCGGGTTGGTCCGTCGGGTCGCAAACGAGGCAGTCGCTCGAAAAGGACCTTGAGGGCGGTTTGCATCTCGAGGCGGGCCAACGGGGCGCCGACGCAGAAGTGGATGCCGGCGCCGAAGCTGACGTGCGGGTTAGGGGTCCGGGCGGGCAGAAAATCGGCGGCGGCGGGGAACTTGGACTCATCGCGGTTGGCGGAAGCAAGGAGCAGGCCGACTTGGTCGCCTTTGCGCAGGTGGAGGCCTTTGTATTCGAGTTCCTCGAGGGCGTAGCGCTTGAACATGTGGAGCGGCGTGTCGAAACGGAGCATTTCCTCGCTGCAACGGACGGGATCGGCGAGAAAGTCTGCGGCGTGGCCGCGGCGCCAGAGGGCCTGCACGCCGTTGCCCAGCGAGTGCACGGTGGCTTCGTGACCGGCGTTGAGAAGGAGGATGGCGGTGGTGACGAGTTCATCTTCGGTGAGGGCCGTGCCGTCGCTGTCCCGGGCAGTGAGGAGTTGCGACAGAAAGTCCTCGCCGGGATCGGTACGGCGCTCGGCGAGGAGTCCCCGCATGTAGTCGCTGAAGGCAACGGTGGCGGCGATGGCGCGATCTTCCACCGCACGGTCGCGCCGCACCTGGTACATGGCGACCATGTCGTGGGACCAGGCAAGGATCCGCGGTGCCATGTCATCCGGCACGCCCAGGAAGCGGGCGATGACCATGACCGGAACGGGCTCGGCGAAGGACGTGATCAGGTCGGCGGAGCCTTTCGCGGCGAACTGGTCGATCAGTTCGTGTGCCAGTCGCTCGACGTCGTGCCGGAGGCGCTCGATCTGGCGCGGAAGGAAGGAGGGATTGATGAATCCACGCAAGCGCGTGTGGACGGGAGGTTCCAGCTCGAGCAGGGAGTGTTTCTCGAATTTGTAAAAGGCATCCAGATGTTCGGGCGTCTCCGGCCAACCGAGTTCTTCGCGGGAGGCCAGATGGAGGATTTGCCTTCCGAAGCGGCGATCGCGGAGGAGGCTGTTGACGTCGTCGTAAGCGGCGAAACACCAGTGACCCAATTCCTGCCAGTGGAAAACGGGAGAGCGGGCGCGCAGCTCGGCGTAGAACGGGTAAGGGTCTTGGACGAACTCCGGGTCGCGCGGGTCGAGCGAAACGGAGTGCTGGTTGATAGTCATGCGCGCCGTCGCCACTTGTCGAAGGCAACGATCAGGTAGGTTGCCACGCCGGTGGCGATGATGGGAAGCCAGGCCTGCCACGGAAGCGGGGTGGTGTCGAAGAGCCGGTTCATGAAGGGCGCGTAGGTGAAGAGGAGCTGGGCTCCAGCCATGAGTCCGAGGCCGGCGAAGATCCACGGGTTGGAACACCACCCGACGGCGCACGGCGAGCGGTCGAGCGAGCGGCAGCTGAGCAGGTAGAACATTTCGATGACCACGACCACGGCGGCCGCGGCGGTCCGGGCCTGCTCGACGGGCGCGCCTTCCGCGCGTTGCCACAGAAAGACGAGCATGGCGGAGATGACGATCAAGGTGCCGACCAGCAGGGTCCGCCAAATGAGAGCCCGCGAAAGAATCGCGGCCGCGGCGGGTCGCGGGGGGCGGTCCATGACGCCTTTCTCCTTCGGCTCGAAGGCGAGCATGAGTCCGAGGAAGATGGCCGTGGTCATGTTGATCCAGAGGATTTGCACGGGAGAAACGGGCAACGGCATGGCGGCGGCGACGGCGGCGAGCACGATGAGCCCTTCGCCGAGATTGGTCGGGAGGGTCCAGGTGATGAATTTGGTCAAGTTGCCGAAAACGGTGCGCCCTTCCTCCACGGCTGCTTCGATGGACGCGAAGTTGTCGTCCGTGAGAACCATGTCCGCCGCATCCTTGGCCACGTCGGTCCCGCTGCGTCCCATGGCGAT
>JBMTVD010000175.1:0-2108 GCA_049451035.1 Chthoniobacterales bacterium
GCTAGAGCCTGTATTTTGCGTTGACGAAATTGCAGGGGGGGGGGGCATTTTTGCCGGACGTTATGAAAAAGCACATTCTTCCCCTTGCTTTGTCCGTCGCGGCCGTTGTGTTCAGTCCGCTCCGCGCCGATGCTCAATCCACCTACACCACGACCAACGGTGAGGTGAACCTCATCGCCGGGTTGACCAACCTGAGCAGCGCCACCGCGATCAATACAACCAATCAAGCGACCGGCATCAGCTACATTACCGACAGTTCCTGGTCGACCGGGATTGCCAACTTGGGAGGCGAAGCCGACCCCGTTAACCCCAGCGGCAATCCCCTTCCCAACAACGGCACGCTGGCCGGAACCTTTGGCGGCGGAACTTATTTCGCGAGCCTTAACGGCATCATCCTCATCGGTGCCGGGTCCACCAATTCCGCATGGGGTGGCTGGACACTTCGGCTCCTGCTTTCGGATGACACTTACTCAGGCTCCATTAGCTACACAGACAGTGACTTGGTCACCAACTCGTCGGTGACGACCGCCACGAATTCGGAATTTTTCCAAAATACTCTTGCCTCAGTCATTTCTCCCGGAGCGGTCCCCACCTACTACCAAACTCTGGACATTGCCGACTTTGACACCGGCAACATCGGGATTAAGGGCATCGAAATGAGTGCCATGGCGTTCCCATTCCCCGACATCACCTACATCGGCGTGACCGGCGTTGTCCCCGAACCTTCGACCTACGCGTTGCTCGCACTCTCGGCTGCCGGCTTGGGTGGCTACGTCCTGCGCCGCCGGCAAAAATAGGGCGCGCGCGAGTTTCTTGGACACCCGTCCTGCAGATCGCAGGGCGGGTGTTTTTTTGCGTGGGATCGGGCTTTAAGATTGATCGGACATTCCCAGAAGCGGGCTTCTGAAAAAAATTTCAGAAAATCTCTTGCTCGGGCGATTCTTTCCGATAGTCTCCCTCGTCCCGCACACTGTCGGGGGTTCGCGAAGAGACCACGTTCGCGTGGTTTTTTTGTCGCCTGAAAATGGCGCGCAACTTTTACCAAGCAATGCCTACGATCAACCAACTTGTCCGCAAAGGACGCCGCAAAGTGACTTTGAAGTCGAAGTCGCCCGCGCTCGTCAATTGTCCGCAACGCCGCGGCGTGTGCGTGCAGGTCATGACCCGCACCCCGAAGAAACCCAACTCGGCATTGCGCAAAGTCGCCAAGGTCCGCCTGACCAACGGCCAGGAAGTCATCGCCTACATCCCGGGCGAGGGCCACAACCTGCAGGAGCACTCGATCGTGCTCGTGCGCGGCGGCCGCGTGAAGGATCTCCCCGGCGTGCGCTACCACATCGTGCGCGGTTCGCTCGACACGCTGGGCGTGGACGGCCGCCGTCGCGGACGTTCGAAATACGGAGCCAAACGCCCGAAAGCCGGCGCCGAAGCCGCCAAGAAGTAACCACCCAACCGATCTTTCCCAACCATGGCACGCAGACGCAGAGCAACGAAACGCACGACCCTCGGTGACAGCCGCTACGGCAGCCCGATGGTCACGCGCCTGATCAACACCGTGATGCGCGCGGGCAAAAAATCCGTCGCCGAAACCATCGTCTACACCGCGATTGAAAAATCGCGCGAAGGCAGCGAGTCGGTCGACCCGCTCGACGTGCTCACCAAAGCGCTCGACAACGTGCGCCCGCGTCTCGAGGTGAAATCCCGCCGCGTCGGCGGTGCCACCTACCAAGTGCCGATGGAAGTTCCGGCCGAGCGTCAATACGCGCTGGCCATGCGCTGGCTCGTCACCTTCGCCGCCAAACGCAAAGCCGTCCCGATGAAGGAAGCGCTGGCCATCGAGCTCAAAGACGCCGCGGCCGGCCAGGGCAACGCCATCAAAAAGCGCGACGAAATGCACAAGATGGCCCAAGCCAACCGCGCCTTCGCCCACTTCCGCTGGTAAACCGTCGTAACCCGTTCTTTCTCATGTCCGCCACCGCCACCGCACCCGCTTCCGCCGCGAACCCGAATTCGCCCGACCGCGCGTTTCCGCTCGAGCGCACGCGCAACATCGGCATCTGCGCGCACATCGACGCCGGCAAAACCACGCTGACCGAGCGCATCCTTTT
>JBMTVD010000176.1:0-2088 GCA_049451035.1 Chthoniobacterales bacterium
CGTGCGGCCGGCGGTGGACGGCACCGCAGCGGCTACTCCTTCGGCATCAAGCGGCGCCGCTAGCCTTCCTGCGGGCGCGCGAGGCGCAAGGCGTTGGCTATGACCGAAACGGAACTCAGGCTCATGGCTGCTCCGGCGATCATCGGGCTGAGCAGCCAACCGGTGAACGGATAGAGGGCGCCGGCGGCGAGGGGAATGCCCAGCGCATTGTAGACGAAGGCGAGGAAAAGATTTTCGCGGATGTTGCGCATAATGGCCCGTCCCAGTCGGAAAGTGCGGACGATGCCGTCCAGCGAACCGCGGACGAGCACGAAGTCGGCTGTCTCTTTGGCCACGTCGCTGCCCGGACCCATGGCAATGCCGGTATCTGCCGCGGCGAGGGCGGGTGCGTCGTTGATTCCGTCGCCGGCCATGCAGACACGGGACCCTTCGGCCTGCAGGTTCGCGATGAACTCCGCTTTCTGCGCCGGCAAAAGCCCGGCGCGCCAGTCTGCCACGCCCAATTCGGCGGCCACGCGACGGGCGGCGCTCTCGCGGTCGCCGGTGAGCATGACCGGACGAAGGTGGAGCTTTCGCAAAGCTTCGAGGGCCGCGTGGGCCGTCGGTTTGACGGTGTCCGCCACGTAAAACGTCCCGGCCCATTGTCCGTCGACCGACAGATCAAGCCGTGAGCAACCCGGTTCGTCGCCCGGTTGTGCGGTGGCGGTCCCGGAAAACTCGGGTGTTCCCACCCGAACGCGTTGTCCCTCGACCATGCCGCTCACTCCTCCTCCGGGCGTGGCGGCAAAATCCGTCGCGGTGACGGACGGGACTCTTTGTGCCTCCGCGAACCGGACGACGGCGGCGCCGAGGGGATGCTCGCTTTGTTGTTCGAGCGCGGCGGCCAGCGCAAGGCAGCGCGCTTGCTCGGCGCCCGGTGCGGTGCTGACGCGCACCACTTCGGGTCGTCCGGTGGTGAGGGTGCCGGTTTTGTCCAGACAGAGGGTATCGATCTTCTCCAGTCGTTCGAGGGCGGCGGGTTGCCGCACCAGGACCCCGGAACGGGCGGCGCGTCCAACCCCGACGGTGATCGACATGGGCACGGCCAAACCGATGGCGCAGGGGCATGCGATGATCAGCACCGAGACGGCGGCGGTCACGGCTTGGGCCAACGAACCGCCGCAGGCCAACCAAGCCGCAAATGATATAACGGCCACCGCGGCGACGACGGGAACAAAGATCGCGGCGACACGGTCAGCGAGGTCCTGCACGGGGGCCCGCGCCCGCTGCGCTTCCGCCACAAGGGCGATGATTTGCGCGAGCAAGGTGGCGGAGCCGACACCCTCGGCCCGCAGGTCGAAGCTCCCGTGGCCGTTGAGCGTCCCGGCCCGCGCCAACCGGCCGGGGGCTATTTCCACGGGAAGGGATTCCCCCGTCAGCATGGATTCGTCGATCGTGCCGGTCCCGGATACGACCGTGCCGTCGACCGGCACGCGTCCCCCGGGTTTGACGCGCAACAGATCGCCCGGAATGACATCAGCCAACGGGACTTCGCGCGGTGTTCCGTCGGAGCCGACTTTCCATGCGGTAGCCGGGGCGAGGTCCATGAGAGCGCGCAAGGCGTCGCCGGTCCTTTGGCGCGCGCGCAGTTCCAGCACTTGGCCGGCCAAAACGAGGGTGATGATCACCGCCGCCGCCTCGAAATACAGATCGGTCGTGCCGACAGCCGCGGGAGCAAGGAGGCTGGTCATGCTGAAGGCCCATGCGGCGATCGTGCCGGTGGCGATGAGAGTGAACATGTTCGGCGAGCGGTGGACCAGCGACAGCCATGCCCGACGCAGAAAGGGCCAGCCACACCAAAACAGCACGGGTGTGGCGAGGATGGCCTGAATCCAGCGTCCGGGCTCCGTCGCGGTCCACGTGGCCAGCGCGGATCCATGGAAAAGGTGTGCCATGCCCAGCACGAAGACCGGCACGGTCAGCGCGACAGCAACCACCAACCGCCGTTTCATGTCGCGCGTCTCCGCATCCTCCCCGTCGACCGGCAGGCCCGCGGGCTCCAAAGCCATACCGCAAAGCGGACAATCTCCCGGACCCTTTTGCCGGATC
>JBMTVD010000177.1:0-2030 GCA_049451035.1 Chthoniobacterales bacterium
TTCGGCGGTGAGGAGTCGTTCGACACGGCCATCGCGGAATTCGAGGCCACCGGCCGAAAGGCCGATGCCGACACCTGGCGTGGACGCCGGGCCTTGCAGCAAAAAGATTTCACCTCGGCCGTGCGGTATCTCCGCCGGGCCGCGGAAGCCGACCCGACGGCGGATCGCCGCATCGAATTGGCGCGACTTTTGGTGGCGGTCGGGACGGCGGACTCACGGTCCGAGGCCGGGCAGATTGTCGAATCATTGGCCACGGGTCCCGACGCCTCCAAGGCCCTGGAGTTCGGTCTTTCTTCCGTGCCCGTCGGGCCTGCGACCCGCCGCAGTTGGGCCGAACGGGTGCTGGCCAATCCCAAGCCGGAGGAACCGGCCGTGCTCACCGCGGCCGACGCTCTTGTCGACGATCGCTTGGTCACGGTGGACGAAATGGTCGCGCGACTGCAGATGGTCTTCACCGGCGCCCGACTCGAAGATCGCGGAAGATATGCCAAGTGGCTCCTCGACCGGAACCGGCCGTCGGATGCCTTGGACTTCGTGCGTCCCAGCGAAGTCCGCGGTTCGCCGGGCGGGTTTCTCGTCCGGGCGGAGGCCTTGAGTGCCACGCAGGAGTGGAAAACTTTGCTGGCCATGGTGAACGGGGGCTCACCGGTCAACGACTCCGTGACCAATATCCTGCGGGCCCGAGCCGAGGAGGGGTTGGGGCGTCCGGCCGCGGCCAATGCCAGTCTGCGCAAGGCCATCCGTGCCTCCGTGGCTCGCGGCGCCTTGGCTGAGACAATGGCTGAGGTGGACCGGATGAACAAACAAAGTGTTTCCGATGAAGTGCTGCTCGACCTCTGCGGGGAGTACGGAACGGCGGAATACGCCTTGCGGGTGGCCCGCTGGCGCTTCTCGTCGCGCGGCGAACCTCGCCTGCGCCAGGAGGCCTATCGCCGTGCCATAGAGGCGGCACCCAAGGCATCCACGGTGGCCGACCTCGCGCGTTTGGAGAGTCTGCTGAACAGGGAAAGTGTGGATACGGCCGAAACGGCGGCAGCCTTGGAGAGCGAGCCGGACAACATCGATTTCCGCCTGACCCATGCTTTGGCCCTGTTTGCCGAGGGCCGGGCAGCCGAGGCCCGCACGGTGCTCGAGCCGCAGCGGATCGTGCAGCACCAATTGCAGCCCGGCCAGAAAGCCATCGCCGTCGCCGTGCTGGCCGCGACCGGATTGAAAAGCGAAGCCATCCGCTTGGCCCGGACGATGCGTCCGAACCATCTGACCGATCCGGAATACCGGTTGGTCTACGCGTTCACCACGGCGGACGGGTCGACGGAGTTTTTTGCCGACCCGACCAAGGCCGCGGCGGTGGCGGAGTGAGGGAGGTAGGCAAACGCGGACCTCCGGCTCGTAGAGCCTACGGCTCGGAGAGCTCGCGTGTCCGGTATGATGGTGGCGGACGAGCGAGCCGCTCGTCCCTACCTTGGGTTCCGTCGCTCAGCGGATGATGCCGCGGTGGCTGGATTCGATGAACCGGCAGAGTTCGGCCAGTTCGGGGAGGTCGGGGAGTTCTTGTCGGATGGCTTCGACGGATTGCTTCACGTTGAGGTTGCCGCGGTAGAGGATGCGGTAAGCCTCTTTCAGGGCGCGCAAGGTGTCGGCGGAGAAGCCGGCGCGTTCCAAGCCGACCTGGTTGACGCCGCGCACTTCGGCGGGGTTGCCGTCGGCGATGAAGAAAGGCGGGACATCCTGCACGATCTTGGAGCAACCGCCGGTGATGGCGTGTCGTCCGATGCGGCAGAATTGGTGGATGGCGGTGAGGCCGCCGATGACGGCGTGGTCGCCGACTTCGACGTGTCCGGCCAGGGTGCCGTTGTTGGAGAAGATCACATGGTCGCCCACGATGCAGTCATGGGCGATGTGCGAGTAGGCGAGAAAATTGCCGCCGCTGCCGATCACGGTCTTCGTGCCGGGCAGCGTCCCGCGGTTGACAGTGCAGAATTCGCGGAAGGTGTTCCCGTCGCCGATTTCAAGGTAAGTCGGCTCGCCGG